>JAYTUG010000413.1:0-5208 GCA_043744695.1 Gemmataceae bacterium | reverse complement strand
GCGTTCGCCCGTTGTTCCCGCGACTCATCCCGCGCGATGGCAATCCAGACGAACAGCACTGCGATCCACTGCACCAGTGGAACCGCAAGTGGCGCGATGCTTGCCTGATCGGGCTGCGGGTTGGTTTGGAACCGCAGAAACGCCACGGCAAACGCACCGATCCCAAACGCACCCGCCCCGATGGCGACGCTCGCAAGCCGACGGCTACGGGCCGGGTGCGTTCGCCGTCGCCAAACGATCACCGCGAGAAACAGGATCGGCCCGAGAGCGAAGAGCAACAGCACCGGCTCGGTCATGGAGACGACGAGAATCGCCTCGACGATCGCAGTGATGCCGCAGGCCGCAAGGGAGCGTTTGGCGTAGGGAGAAACAATAGGGGCAGTCATGCCATCCCTTCGAGAGGATGGTCCAGGACGGGTTGATGTCCTGCACGAATACGATCCGTTCCGAGTCATGCAGAGCGTAGAACACGCAGATGCGATTCACGAGTATCCGATACCGCGTGAGCTTGAGGCGCGGGAGATGTAGCAGTGGGTCACCTGCTTCTGCAGGCCGCGTTTCGAGTCGGTCGAAGATGGTCCTCAACGTCCTCGCCCACTCGTCCAAAAAGCCGCCGGCCTCCGCAAGTCGATTGAAGCGTAGAAGGCGATCATGCATTAATTGGTTGGAGCTGAGAATGAAGCGGGGCGATTCAGCGGGCATTTTTACCCGCCTCGAGCAATCGCTCGGCATCTTCGAGAACGGGACGCAATGGAACGGGATTCGCCATGATCTCTCGGAACTCTTCCTCGGCCTCGGCAATCTCGCGTTCGAAATCGACCCAGTGTTGCAGATTCGGCCCACCGGCCGCGATCTTGGCGCGAACGTCCTCGATGTCGAGCAGTTGCCCATTCGTGAGCAGCGAGCGAATCGCATCGCGTTGATGGAATTCGCGTTCGCGGGCCGCCGAGAGTTCGCTGCGCAACTTGGCATTCTCGCGCTCGAGATCGTCGGTCGAAGACCCGTTCAGTTCAGCACTCATGGTTTGCTCCTCCTCGATGTTGAATTGTACCTCGGGATTCGGGATTTGTCACGATGCCTGCCTCGGCGGCACGAATCCACCCAACACGGCGACCCAGCGCGCGATCGACCACAAGAGCAGCACGCACACGCTCATCACCACGAAGACGGTGAGTCCGGCGTTCAGGTAGCCGCTCGTTTCGCCTCGCTCGATTGAAGCGGCGAACGGGCCGGTCACCATCTTCGCCGCGGCCGTCAACGTCGTGCTGCACACGAAGACCATCGGCACAATCGTGACCCAGGCATACTTCCCGCGGCCGTTGTTCACCAGCCACGTCGTGACCAATGCGAGTGCCAGCACCGCGAGAATCTGGTTGGCGATGCCGAACATCGACCAGATGGTCATGATCGACCCGCCGCGAACGAGCAGCCCCCAACTGGCCGTGACGATGGCACTGGCCAGGATCGCGCCGGGCAGCCAGTCGTTTCTTGCGAACGGCTTGTACACGCGGCCCACGGTTTCTTGCAGCAAGAACCGCGCGATACGAGTTCCCGCGTCGATGGTCGTGAGAATGAACAACGCCTCGAACATGATCGCGAAGTGGTACCAGTATTTGAGCAGCCAATCGCCGGTGACGCCGAACCAGCGGAACGCATCCGAGAAGATGACCGACATGCCGACGGCGAGGGTGACGGCACCGCCGGTGCGGCCGCGGAGCGATTCACCTCCGACCTGCTCCTCGACTTTGCCGAGGTCGAGGTGCTGCGGAGAATCGACGTTCGCGACGTGCAGCGGGTCCGTTCCGTAGCGGTCGTTCACCTCCTTCAAGGGCTTCACATAATCCGAGGCCTTGTCGATGGGTACGTTGATGTCGTAGTAGAGGTCGCTCGGCAAACTCGCGGCCGCGATCAGGGCCACGGTTCCTACCAGGCCCTCGATGAGCATGGAGCCGTAGCCGATGGTGCGGATGTGGCTTTCCTTCTCGATCATCTTGGGCGTGGTGCCGCTAGAGACGAGCGAGTGGAAGCCGCTTATGGCCCCGCACATGATGCAGATGAACACGAACGGAAAGATGCTGCCGGGGAAGGTCGGGCCGCCGTTGATGAACACCTCGTTGAGCATCGGAGCGTGCAGCGGGGGGTTCGCCACGCAGACGCTGACGACGAGGAGCGCAATCGTGCCGATCTTGAGGAAGCTCGAAAGATAATCGCGCGGGCCGAGCAGCAGCCACACCGGCAGCACCGCGGCGATGAACCCGTAGATGGTGAGGGCGAGGATGGTCTGATCGCGGGTGAGGGAGAAGTAGGCGCTGAGGGCCGACCGCGACACGGGTTCGCCGACCACGACCGCGGCGAGCGTGAGCGTGCCGCCGATGAGGGAGGCTTCGACGACGCGGCCCGGCCGGATGCGGTACATCCACAGCCCGGTGAACAGCGCGATCGGAATGGTGCAGGCGATAGTGAACGTTCCCCACGACGAACCCAGCACGACTTGGGTACATCCAGCGGGAAGTGTTACAAAGTAAAGTTCTGATACCGGGACACCAAAGCGTTTTGCATCTTCTTCGAGGATCGCTCGCATTTGCTTTTCGTCGAGATGATCTGGATCACCACTCAAATCGATGAGCCCGACAATTCCTTCAACCGCCACAAACCCACGCGGAAGTTTAATGCGAAATGGTTCCGACCGCGCAGAAGGCAATTGGCCGGCTGAGTATTGCACCTGGCAACCGGAAGGGAATTCATAGATTTCCGATTTGCCATCCGAGGTCACTTCGACCAGTCGAATCCGTTGCGCCTCGGGTATCTTGATCACCATTCCCGCGGGCAACTCCACCTCTTCGCCACCCAAGGCCTTCACCACCACTAAGCCCAGGCCCGCCAGCGCGATGACCACGATGAACAGAATCGCCACCGACGCAAGGATCGCGGCCGGCATGCCGAGTTCGTGCCGGGCAATCTCGGCCAGCGACTTCCCCTCGCGGCGAACGCTCGCCGCCAGCACGAGCATGTCTTGCACCGCGCCCGCCAGACAGACGCCGACCACCAGCCACACCAGCCCGGGCATGTAGCCGTACTGAATGGCGAGCACCGGACCGATGAGCGGCCCGGCCCCAGAGATTGCCGCGAAGTGGTGGCCGAAGAGAACCCACTTGTTCGTCGGGTGGTAGTTCTGGCCATCGTTGAGGCGGTGTGCCGGCGTGATGCGCGAATCGTCCAGGCACGCGACCTTCACCGCCAGGAACTTCGAATAGAACCGGTAGGCGATGGCGAGGCAGCAGAGCACGACGATCATCACCGGCATGGCGTGCAGGATGAGCCGGCCGGTGACGGGATCGTAGTGGTAGATCGAGACGGCGAAGAGGTTCATGGAGAAAGGGTACCACGTGAGGCGGGAACCGGCGAGCCGAGCGGCGTAAGCCGCCGGGTTGTGTAACTCACCTGGCGGCTCACCAACCCGGCGGCTCACGCCGCTCGGCTCGCCTGGAGATACACTAGCTCCGCTTCCGTTTCATCCTCACACCCCACGCACACCATGAAACCTCTCTCGCTTTTGTTCGCACTCGTTCTCGCATCTCCGGCTCTCGCCGAGAAGCCCGCCGTCGTCGTGCTCGAAGGTAAGGAGGGCATCGGCAAGGGCAAGCACGTCGTCCTCATCAGCGGCGACCAAGAATACCGCTCCGAGGAAACCATCCCGCAACTCGCGAAGATTCTCGCCGAACGGCACGGCTTCAAATGCACCGTGCTCTTCACCATCGACAGCAAGGGCTTCGTCGATCCGAACGTGCCGAACATTCCCGGACTCGAGGCTCTCAAGACCGCAGACCTCATGGTCGTGTTCACGCGGTTGCTCAAGCTGCCGGACGATCAGATGCAGCACATTCACGAGTACGTGGAAAGCGGCAAGCCGATCGTCGGGCTTCGCACCGCCACCCACGCCTTCGATAACGATGGTTCGAGCAAGTTTGCGAAGTACGGTAACGGCAGCAGCGTGAAGGGCTGGGAAGGCGGCTTCGGCCGCGTCGTGCTCGGCGAGAAGTGGGTCGCCCACCACGGCAACCACGGTAAGGAAGGTACCCGCGGCATCGCCGCACCTGGACAAGAAAAGAACCCCATCCTTAAAGGCATCGCCGAGGGCGAGATCTTCGGCACCACGGACGTTTACACCGCGAAGCCGCCGCAGGACAGCACCATCCTCGTGCTGGGTCAGGTGACCGAGACGCTGCAGCCGGATTCGAAGGCCGTGGAGGGAAAGAAGAACGACCCGATGATGCCGGTGGCCTGGACGAAAAGTTACAAGGGCGAATCGGGCACGGAAGGCCGGGCGTTCAACACCACGATGGGAGCGTCGCAGGACTTCGCCTATGAAGGCACCCGCCGACTGATCGTGAACGGTTGTCTGTGGTCGATTGGGTTGGAAGAGAAGATACCGGCGAAGTCGAACGTGGAACTCGTCGGCGAGTTCAAGCCGACGCCGTTCAAGTTCGGAGCGCATCAGAAGGGCGTGAAGCCCGCCGATCTCTTCAAGTAATTTCACGGCTTCTTCGGCGGTCCTTTGGGGAACGGCCCCCCTCCGCCGAACGGCGGAGGGGGTTCCACTAACCGCTGGGCGTCGAGTCGAAGTCGTGAGGCCGTCGCATCTTCACCCTGCCGCTGAAACACATCGGCTAGTTGCCGGAGGGTCGCGGCTTGCGTTTCCCGCGGGTAGCGGCTCTGCGGGCCGCCGAGGTGTGGCTTTGCGTCGTCCGCAGCCTTCTCCAAAGTTCGCCGTGCTTCTTGAAGTTCGTCCCGTTTCACGAGGAAACTCGCGAGGCGTTGTCGAGCCACGATTTGTTCCATCGTGAAGTTTGGTGGCCTCGGTGGGCCCTCGGGATCCGGAGCATAAAGCGCGATCGCTTTCAAATAGGCGGCCTCGGCACCGCTCGCGTTCTTGGCCTCTTCTCGCGCCCACCCCAGTTTCGAATGCACGGTGCCGACCGACCATCGTCGTGGGGACGTCTTGAAAGCTTCACCCAACTCGACGGCTTTCAGCAATTGCGGCTCGGCACCCTCCGCTCCGACCGGCGAATTCGAGTAGCACATCATCAACTCGAATCGGGCATCGAGGTCGTCGGGGCGCTCGGCCCGCACGCTTTCCAGCAGGGCGAACGCTCGGCGAAACGACACGGTGGCCTTCTCGTGCCGGGCGAAGATTCGATGCATCTCGGC
>JAYTUG010000412.1:0-5217 GCA_043744695.1 Gemmataceae bacterium | reverse complement strand
CTCGTCCTCTTCCTCGAACTCACGTGCATTCGCTGGTTCCCGTCGCACGTGATGTTCCTCACGTTCTTCACGAACATCGTGCTGCTCGCGTGCTTCGTCGGCATGTCCGTCGGGTGCCTCGCGGCCCGCAACGCCACTCGGTACCTGAACGGCACGCCTTTGTGGCTCGTGGTGGCCGTCGCTATCGGTCTCATCGTCGAGAACAACCGCCTCAACCTGATGCGGATGATCACGATCGGCGACCGCACTGATCCGGACGTGGTGTTTTTTGGCGCGGAAGCCGGCGACGCGGCTGCGTTGCCGTTCCGGTTCCCGGTCGAGTTTCTCGCCGGGGCGTTTTTCCTGCTGATTGCCACGCTGCTCGTGGGCCCGGGTCAGGAGATGGGGCGGGCGTTCAACCGCGTCGGGAGCCGAACTCGGGCCTATTCGGCGAACCTGCTCGGCAGCCTCGTGGGGATCGGGTCGTTCGCGGCCTGCTCGCACTTGCAGTTGCCGCCGATGGTCTGGTTTGCGGCCGTCGCGTTGGGAATCGCGTACTTCCTCCTCCGGCCGGATGCGAGCGCCGCCGAACCCGTTCCGTCATCCTCCCGGCGGTCGACGATCTTTCCGATCGTGTACCTGGCGCTCGCCGTGTTAGTGAGTGGGTTCACGTCCGGTTTCTTCCCGGTACACAGTCGGACCACCTACTGGTCGCCGTATTATCGCATCGATTTCCACAACCAGTATCACGAACTGGAAACGAATCTGGTGAGCCACCAGATCATCGAGCCGCGGAACCGGGTGCCGGCGGCTCCGTATGCGAATTATGCCCTGCCGTACATGCTGCGGCGCGACCTGACTGGCGCGGATGGGAAGCCCGTGTGGAATGAGTTTCGACGCGTGCTAATCATCGGGGCCGGCAGCGGCAACGACGTCTCGCGGGCACTCCAGTGGCTACCGTTGAATGCCGAGATCGACGCCGTGGAAATCGACCCGGTGATTCAGCGGCTCGGTGCCGAGCATCACCCGGACCATCCGTACGCCGATCCGCGCGTTCGCGTGTACCTCAACGACGGCCGGAACTTCCTGCGCCGCGCCCCGGCCGAGAGTTACGACCTCGTGATCTTCGCGCTCGTCGATTCGCTCGTGCTGCAACTCGGTTCGGGGAACATGCGGCTCGAAAGCTACCTGTTCACGGAGCAGGCGTTTCAGGACGTGCGGCGGGTGTTGAAGCCCGGGGGCCTGTGTGCGATTTATAACTACTTCCGCCACGGCTGGCTGGCGGCCCGGATCAATGCGGAACTGAAGCATGCTTTCGGAACCGAGCCCGCGGTGTTCGCGATTGCCCAGGAACCGCTCGATACGATCAAACTCGCGGACCCCGCGACGGATGCCTTCACGGCGTTTTTGGCGGGTAAGGAAGAAGTGATCGCGCCGCTCAAGGCGAAGTTCCGGGAGAACGGGAACTGGTACTGGGTGCCGGGCGACCGGCCGCCGCACCCGACCGAGACGCCCGGCATCTTCGGGTCGCGGAAACCGGGGCCGCTGCTACCGCCGCCCGCGGAAGCCAAATCCCTCAACGCGAATTGGTTGCCGCGCGACTGGGTGCCGGTGCGCATCGCCACCGTGGACGACATCGGTTCGCTGCCCGTCGCCACGGATGATTGGCCGTTCCTGTACGTTCGCGAACCGGGCATTCCGCTCGTCTCGTGGCGCGGCATGATCATGATGGTCGGTCTCTCGCTGGTGCTATGGTTCCTCTTCCGGGCGCGCTCCGAAGAGCAGGCGGGACGCCCGCGCTCCGAGGACGGCCTCGCCTTGCGCAGCTTCTTCCTCGGAGCCGGGTTCATGCTGGTCGAAACGAAGGCCGTCGTGCAAATGGCGCTGCTCTTTGGCAGCACCTGGATGGTGAACACGATCGTCTTCGCGGCGATCCTCGTCATGAGCCTGATCGGAACGCTGTTCGTGGCCGGGTTCGCCCCGAAGCGTCTCGAACCGTACTACATTGGGCTGTTTCTCGCGGCGGCCCTCGGGATTGCCATTCCGCTGGACACCTTCCTCGGATTAGACAGCACGCTCCAGATTGCGGCATCGTGTGCCCTGGTGTTCGCACCAATCGCGTTCGCCGGTGTGATTTTCGCGACGACCTTCGCGCGGTCGGCGCGGCCGGATCGCGTCTTTGGGGCGAACGTGGCCGGGGCGCTCTTGGGCGGAATTGCCGAGAATGCCTCCGTGCTGCTCGGCTTCCAATACCTGTTGTGCGTGGCAGTCGGATTTTACCTCTTGTCTTCCGCCTTCGGGAACCGCACACTGCCCGCGACGCCCACCGCGAAGGGCGTATAATAGCGTTACGCCTCTCGCCAGTTCGATCGGCGACGCGGAGACCCATCATGGCCGACACGAGCGACGAGGAGCCCAGCGAGCACGCGAGCGGCGCGATGCGGAGGCGAAGCCGAATGGCTTCCCCCGGCGTCGCGGTCGTGCGAAGCGGGCGCGATACCCTTTCGGTCGAACTCGCGCTCACGATCTTCCGCCAGATGGTTCGCACCCGCGCTCTCGAAGAGCGCGGGATCAAGATGTCGAAGTCGGGTGAAGCCTATTTCTGGATCGGCGGGCCGGGCGAAGAAGCGACGAACGTTTGCCTCGGGTTGCAAGTCTTACGCGGGCAGGGTCCTGCCTTCGATTACCTCCACCTCCACTATCGCAACGCCGGCGTCATGCTCGCCATGGGCATGCCCCCGATCGACCACATTCGGCAACTCGGCATGCGAGCGACGGACCCGCACTCGCGCGGCCGCAACTTCGTCGGGCACTACTGCATCCCCAAGTGGAACGTCATCCCGGTCACCAGTGTGATCGAAGTGCAGTTCACGATGGCCCCGGGCACGGCCCTTATGCAGAAGCGGCACGGAGGCGAGGGCATCTCGATCGTCATTGGCGGCGAAGCTGGCACCGCCGAGGGCGACTTCGATTCCTGTTTGAACTGGAGTACGCGACCGGGAAACGAACTGCCCGTGCTGATGCTCGTCACCAACAATCGTTTCGGCATCTCGACCGATCTGCGGGACGTTCACGTGAATCGGCCCGTCGCCGATCGCGCGATTCCCTACGGGATCGAACGCGCCACCGTGGATGGGAACGACCCGATCGCAACGTGGCACGCGATGGACCGAGCGATGCGCTACTGCCGCCGCGAACGGAAGCCGTACTTGCTCGAGGCGATGGTGAGCCGGCTGAACGGCCATTCGTCGTCGAGCGGTGCTCAGCGAATCTGGAGCGAGACCGACCCGCTGGCGCTCTTCGAGCAAAAGTTAATCGACGACGGCGCGATCGACGTGGCCACGGTGCTGTCGCTGAAGGATGAGGCCAAGGCCGAGATCGACGTGGCCGTGGTCGAAGCGATGAGCGAACCGCAACCGACCCCGATGGACGTGAATCGGTTCACCTACGCGCCGAGCCCGGTGGATGCGGTTTACCCGAGAGACTACACGGGCTTGCCGGGGCGATGAAGTTTAGCCGCGACGCGGAGTCCTCGAAGCGGAGCGCGACGACGCCGGCGATGCTGCGCTCCGCTCCGCAGACTCCGCGTCGCGGCTAAACGGTTGAGGTTGATTCATGGCCACACTCGTTCAAGCCGTTCGCATGGCGCTGCACTACGGCGAGACGCATCTGGGCGTCACCGACGTGTTCGGCGAAGACGTCGGCCCGCCGCTCGGCGGCGTCTTCACCGCCACGCAAGGCCTCAAGACCGCCTGGAATTCCCCGCTCGACGAGCGCGGCATCCTCGGCACCGCCATGGGCATCGCCTACGCCGGGGGCAAGCCCGTCTGCGAAATCCAGTTCTGCGACTACGCCTTCAATTCCCTCGACATGCTGAAGCTCGCCGGCAATCAGCGCTGGGCTTCCGCCGGCGGTTACGACATGCCCATCGTCGTGATGACGCCCAACGGGGCCGGCATTCGCGGCAGCATGTACCACTCGAATAGCTTTGAAAGTTGGGCCAGCCGTCTGCCCGGATGGAAGGTCGTCATGCCTTCGAACGCCGTGGACGCGTACGGCCTCATGCTTGCCGCCATCCGGGATCCGAACCCCGTACTCGTGTTGCTTCCGAAGGCTTTGCTTCGGGTGAAGTGCGAGTCGCTCATACCCGGCGAACCGGCGGACTACGAGGAGCTCTGCCGCCTGATCGACGCGCCCATCAACAACCGCTCCGAGTGGCAACCGCACTGGCCCGACTTGGAAGAATACATCGTTCCCATCGGCACCGCGAACCTCGTGCGAGAAGGCAACAACGCCACCATCGTGAGCTATGGCCGTACGCTGGCACTGTGCGCCCAGGCCGCCGACGATCTGCACCGCGAGAAGGGCTGGACCTTCGACGTCATCGACCTCCGCAGCATCTTCCCTTACGACTGGAACCTCATTTCGAAGAGCCTCACCAAGACGGGCCGGCTGCTGATCGTGAACGAGGATACCGAGGTGACGAACTTCGGCGAGCACTTGCTTCGCCGTGCCGTGGACGAACACTTCTACGAACTGTCGGTGCGGCCGCGAACGCTGATGGGCCGTCACATTCCGGGCATCGGTATGAACCAAGTCTACGAGACGAACAGCGTACCTCAGATCGGCCACGTGCGCGAAGCCATGCGCGAGATCGCTGCCGAGGCGGCGTAGCTTTGCATCGTGCGATGCGATAATATCCTTGAAACGGTTTGGACTCGTTGAGCGAGGCGAATATGAGCATTGCAGAAGCACCCGTTCTCACACCCGACGATCTGCTCTTGATGCCCGACGAGGGACAAGGGCTCGAACTCGTACACGGCGAACTGCGGGAGATCAACGTGAGCAAGGAATCGAGCCGGGCTTCCTTTCGAATTGCACACTTTCTCGAAATGTACGTCGAAGCTGGGCACCCCGGTTGGGTGTTCGGGGAAGGCACATCGTATCGCTGCTTCCCCGACGACCCGAAGGGCACGCGTCGCGCCGATGCCTCTTACATCGCGCTCGATCGCATGCCGGTCGAGACTTACGAAGATGAGGGGCACTGCACGACGGTTCCCGATCTCGTCGCGGAGGTGGTTTCTCCGAACGACCTGGCGAAGGAGGTGGAAGAGAAGATGGATGAGTGGCTCGCTGCGGGCGTCAAGATCGTCTGGATCGTGAATCCGGAAACGCAGACGGTTCGCATTCACCGCCTGGATGGTGGGTATTCTTTCCTGCACGCCAAGGACACATTGA
>JAYTUG010000411.1:0-5223 GCA_043744695.1 Gemmataceae bacterium | reverse complement strand
GCGATGTCGCGCTCCGCTCCGCAGACTACGCGTCGCGGCTAAACGTCGAGGCTCACTTCTTCCAGTTTTCCCAGAGTAGGCCGAGGGCTTTCTTGCCTCCCTCGACGAGTTGCTTGCCGAGCTTTTTGAACTGCTCGGCCTGGCTCTCGGCGTGGAAAGCTCGCAGCATCGCCGAGCCGCGAGCGTCGTCCAGTTGAAGCGCGAGCGCGGGGATTAGCCCCTCCGTGATGCCGAAAGTTTCGCCCAATCGTGCGCACACGGGAACCACTTCCAGCACGCGGTTGCCAAGTTGTTCCTTCACCGCAGTAACGCATTCGCGGATGTTCACTTCCTTGGGCCGCGTGCCCGTCTGCCAATCGTACGGTAGTGCCCACTCGTTCTTCGGGCTGAGCAAGTCGATCTGATTCACAGCCGCCACGATGGGTGGTCGCCTCAACTGCGGTCGCTCCGCGAACCATGCGGCGAGACGGTCGAGCAAGTCCACGTCCGGTCGCCGACCGGGGTTCGTGGCGGTGGTGACGAACAACACGAGGTCCGCTCCGCGGGCCGCTTCGGTCGCCGCGGCGAACTCGTACTCGTTCGCGCCATCTTGCCCGTAGCCCGAAGTATCGAGCAGCGTGAGCGGCTGACCGTCGGCGAACTTCACCTGGTAGCGAATGCCGACGTGCGGAACGGGAAGCGCATCGACGATGGCGGCCGGTTGCCCGACGAGCGCATTGACGAGGCTGGACTTGCCGGCCTTCACGGGGCCGAGCACGGCAATGGAAATGCTCGGTTGTCCGCTCGCTCCGGGAGCGGCCGCGGAAGACTCTGCACTCGGAGAGTGCGGACTACCAACCGGCGGTTCGCCGTGCTGCTTCATGATCTCGCGGTAGCGCTTCACACCCACCTTCAGACGTCCGCTGTTCATCTCGATGAGGTAGCGCCCGAGTTCGTGGACGAAGGCCGTGTGGAACCAGAGCAAGACGCTGCCTTGCAACTTGTCCAGAAGCGTGCCGAGGCCGTACCGCGAGGACGCCCACCGGATGCCGACCTGAACCGGATTGAGGAACATCGACCCGGCCCAGTAGACGTTCTGGGCGATCTTGTACCACTCGGTGGCCTTCTTCGCGGACTGCAGATCGCGGACGCTGATGAGGTGCGAACCCGGCACGTATTTTTGAACGAGTTCGTCCAGATCGGCGGCCGCGAGTTCGGCACAGGCCAGCACCTCCGGCAACGTGAGGTGATCGAACGGAGTCGCGCCGCCGGGGTAGTAAACCTTCGCCACTTGCTCGGCGAGGTCGAGGGCCAGTTCCGAGTAGTGCCGTGGGTCGGAGAGTTGTTCCGTCGTGATCGCTGCGAACGCCTTCGCCTTGGCATCGACCTTGTCCCAGGCGAGCTTGTCGCGGTCGGTCCAGTAGTTGGGCGGCGGCGTGTCGGTGGTCGGAAGAAACCCCTTGCGACGAGTCCAACGCCAGCCGAGGAAGTACGCGAGCGCAAACGAGAGGAACATGGGCCACCACGCCCAGAACAGCCAACCGGTACTCCAGAGATGGTAGCTGCCGGCTCCGATGAGGAAGAACCAGGGTGCGAGGAAGAGGAAGCCAAGCAGCCCGATTCGCGCTTTGGACATGGTCGCTCCGCGGAAAAAATGCAGCCATGGACGAACACGGAACGACACGGATTCAGAATTTTATCCGGCATCCGTGTTCATCCGTGTTTATCCGTGGCTGCTTGCTCTGCCGAAGCGGGTCTTTTCTCGAAGCCCTTCTCCGCCGAGGCGTACTGTTCGTGGTAGTACTTCTTCAGGGCTTGGGCATCCGGGACGTGTCCCTCGCAGACCGCCTGATAGTAGTAGCAGAAGGCCCGGCCCAGGGCATACGTGCTCGCCCAGGCCACGGCCGCACCGGCCACCGAACCCACATACGGGATGAACTTCACGACCTCGCGCACGGCCTGACGAGCCAAGATGCCGATGCCCAGCGAGGTCGCCACTTCCTTGAATCGTTCCGCCGTCATCGGTTGGCCGTAGAGCTTGGCGAGGTGGTTCACCATGCGGCCCTGGATGCCGGGCAGGATCATGAGATCGACGAAGGGAATCGGCACCGCTCCGGCACTCGCCGCCATCGAACTGTAAGCCACGATGATCGGCAACGCATGCCGCAGATGAAGGTCCTTCAGTGTGTCCGTGGCATCCTTCAACCGCAGCAGCGTCTGGCGGAACGCGCCGGGAAGGGCATCGAGCAAGGCCCGCTTGAGTGCCTCGCCGCCGTAGTTCGGCTCCGCGAAGCCGTCCTCGGGCTTGGTGAGGTCGATAGGCACACAGTGGTCGAAGAGCCCGCCGAAGGCTCGGCGATGTTCCTCGATCGATCTCCGCAGGGAATCGGGAAGCGACTCGGGCAGCGGCGCATCGCGCTCGCCACTCGCCAAGTCTGAAAAAGGATAAGGCGTCGGGTGCGGCTGGCGCGGGTTCGCCTCGTTCAAACACGTCACGCAGAGGATCACGGGTCGCGACGGGCTCGCCTTGCGGATCGGTTCCAGCGCCGCCCGAATGTTCCCTTGCGCGAAGTCCGTGGCTTTCGCGGTCACGATGATGACATGAGCCTGCGAATCGAACGCGGCAATATCTTCGGCCGGATCGTAGCCGGGTTCGTCGACGCCTCGGGTATCGAGGAACGAGAGCAGCGGTGCTTCGGGGCTGGGGAACTGATACTGGCGCGAAGTCTTGGTACAGGGGCGGAAGCCCGAGCCGATGGCGGCATCGTCCGCGCCGGTGAGGAAGTGGATGATCGAGGTCTTCCCGGTCTGCGTTTTGCCGAGGAGCCAGAAGACCGGGGCGGGCGTCTTGGCGCGCAGCTCGGCGAGCGTTGCGTCCAGGTCCGGCGGCGGTCCTTCGCTCCGCGACCACAGCCGCTTCATCGCGTCCCAAACCTGGCTCATCGAGTTCTCCGCGCCATGCTGCTGTTGTAGCGAACCGCGTGCCGCCTCAACCGGACGGAGACGGGGTGAACTCCTTCATCTTCAGCGGTGGCCCAGGACTAAACCAGTTCACGAGAAGCGCATGCGAGTTGTCATAGGTGATGTCCCAACTCTATCGTAGAATAAAGGTAACCTCACAGGAGCAGGAGCAATGAGTATGAGTGTCACCTTCACCGATACCGCCGTACAATCCTTCCCCGAGGGGGTTGGCAGCGCCGAAACAATGCCTGTAGCTGCACGCGTTATGACAGCAGAGAAGCTAGAAGCCATTCGTGCCGCGGCCAAAAGACTCCGTGAAAACCCCTCGTTCGAAGAGTACAATCGGGCGGTCGAGGAGTACCGACAATTAAATAACACCATCCCGGACTCGGACTGATGGCCGTCTTCATCCTCGACACTACGACATTGTCCTTACTCCAGTGGGGTCATGCTCGTGTGGAAGCCGCTCTTGCCGCACATCATGGGGATGAAATTGGAGTGGTTTCAGTCAACATCGAGGAGGCTCTAGGGGGCTGGTATGCCCGAATCCGTCAGGCGCGCACGAATGCGGAACACGCTCGTGCTGCCGCGATGTTGGCCGATGCTTTCATGTTCTTGTCTCAGTTTCCCGTTTACCCACTCACGGAATCGGCTCTCAACCATTTCGATCGGCTGGTCAAACTCAAACTGAACGTTGGACGAATGGACCTCAAAATTGCCGCGCTCGCTCTCGAATTGGGGGCGACCGTAGTTTCGAACAACCTCCGCGACTTCGGTCGCGTTCCAGGGCTCCTCGTCGAAGACTGGACCGTCTGATCGATTGACCCTTGACCCACCTTACGCGGGGTGTGCCACTGAAAGTAGGCATTATGCGGCGAGCAATTTCCAGTGTTCTTCCCATTCCCCGGTATCGGCGAGCGCGAGCAGTTCCACGAAGGGTCCGACGCGGTGAGCCAACCAGCGGGCACCGGTTCGTTTGAGCCGGAGGTTGACTCGCTCTTTGATCGTCCCTTCCACCAAGCCGCTGCCAATCGCTTGACCCCGCTGCAACCGCACCGCGTAGCCCAGTCGGTCGCGGTGCCCGGCGAAGTAATTCAGAGCGGGACCCGCCGCCGCCGCCAACTGCGCGGCGGCCACCGGGTCGGGCAGCGGTCGGTTCAACGCGGCACAGACCCCGCAATAGCCATCGCCCAGCGTCGAGCGACGCGCCCCGTCCAGCCAGTCGGTCAGCGCCGCCCCCGCCAACGCGGCCCGCCCGGCGGCCGCCAAGTGTTCCAGGGCGTGGAACACGTCCAACACCTGAGCCGCGCCCGCGAACAGCGCCGTCGCCAAGTTCCAGATCCATTCGGCTCCGTCCCCCAGCACGCTCAACCGCGTCGGATCGGTCAGCCCCAACCGCGTCGCTTCCGCCCGACACCGCGGCGCGAAGGCACCGACTTCTTCCACCGCAGCCACCACCGATCGCACGGCCGGGGCCGGGAGATCCCGCTGTTCGCAGTCGGCACTCGTCGCCGCCGGACCCCGCTCCCGCACGGCAAAAACCGCCACTTTCACGTCGCGCCAGCCCTCCGGCGTATTCACTTTGCCCGCGTCGATGTGAACTTCGGCGTCTCCCGTCGCCGCCGCAAACGCCTTCGGTAAATCCGTCCGCTCGGACCGCATCCGCGCCGCCTCCGCCGCTTCCGCATGCGTGTGTCGCCGCAGCGTCTCGGCATCGATCGACCAGCCCGTCAATTCCCGAAGCAACTCTTCCGCCTTGCGAAACGGTTCGTGCAATCCGGCTTTACACGCCATGCGGCGAGCGCGTAATGTCAGCCAGCCGGTCAGCCCGATCGCGCCGTCGGCCGCGAAGCCGACCTCGGCGCACGCCGGACACCGACCGTGCCACCGCCGAATCCGGATCGACCCGATGGCGGTCCTCACCTCCCGCTCGCACCGCCGCTTCTGGTGGATTGAGCCCCCGCACGCACAGCGTCGCGCCGCCCCTTTTTTACTTCCGCCGCGTCGATGCGGGCCTGCACGGCCTGTTCCAGAGTGCTTCGCAGCAGATCGCGACCGCGATCCGTGGCTTGCTGCTCGCACCGATCCAGCACGTGACCCGACGGGGCCGCCAGGGCCAAATCGTGCATCTCGGCCACGAAGGCAATCGCCAGTTCGATGGTCTTGCGTTCCGCGTCCGTGCGGTATTCAAACGTCCCTGTCGCCATGTAAGTCGTCTCCGGTCCGGGGTAGAGGCCGGATAGCGTAGCAGAAACGACTGCCTACTTCGAGAGGCACACCCCC
>JAYTUG010000410.1:0-5232 GCA_043744695.1 Gemmataceae bacterium | reverse complement strand
TTGAGCCTCGACATCGCGTTGGGCGGGCGGGGTTTGCCGCGCGGCCGGGTCGTCGAAATCTACGGAGCGGAAGCCAGCGGCAAGACCACGATCGCGCTTCACTGCATCGCTCAGGCCCAGAAGGCCGGCGGCGTCGCCGCCTTCATCGATGCCGAACACGCCCTCGATCCCAGCTGGGCCAAACGCATCGGCGTCGATCTCGAAGCGCTCCTCGTCAGCCAGCCCAGCTACGGGGAAGAAGGCCTTCGCATTGCCGAGATGCTGCTCAAATCCAACGCCGTGGACATCATCGTGATCGATTCGGTCGCGGCTCTCGTGCCCCGCAACGAAATCCAAGACAGCGAGATCGGCGACACCAAGGTCGGCCTGCAAGCCCGCATGATGAGCCAGGCCATGCGCATTCTCACGCCCACGATCAACAAGAGCCGCACCTGCCTCGTGTTCATCAATCAGATTCGCCAGAAGATCGGCGTGATGTACGGCGACCCGAACACAACGACCGGCGGGCTCGCGCTCAAATTCTACGCCTCCGTTCGCATGGAAGCCAAGCGCGTGACCCACGTGAAGGACGGCGACGAGACCATCGGCGCGGAGACGCGGGTGCGGGTCGTGAAGAACAAGATCGCGCCGCCGTTCCGCAACGCCGAGTTCGACATCCTCCACGACCGCGGCATCGACTACGAAGGCGACGTGCTCAAGCTCGCCATTGAAGACGAGGTCATCGACAAGAGCGGCGCGCACTTCAGCTACAAGGATCAGCGCTTAGGTCAGGGGAAGACCAACGCATCGCAGTACCTGCGCGACCATCCGGCGATCCGCGACGAGATCGCGCACATTATCCTGGAGAAGCGAAAGCCGAAGACCGGCGATGCCCTGGAAGCGGAGGCCATGGCGGCGAAAGAAGAGGCCGAGGCCGCAGCGGAACTCGCGGCCATTGGGGAAGCCCCGGACCTAGCACCGCCTTCGAAGCGGAAGGGCAAAGCCGCGGAGTGATGCTTGAGTTCAGCCGGGTGACTCACCCGGCAGGTTACGCTGCTCGGCTCGCCGACGCAATCACTTCACGTCGAAATCCGTCGGCTTCATCTCCATCGAATTCTTCGCTCCGGCGGCGATGGCGATGGCGATCGGCGCTCCGAAGCGGCCGTTCTTACCGTTGAGAAAGCCCACGTTCTCGTGCCAGTACACGATCCGATAATTCCCGGTCGGTGCGTCCTTGATCTCGAACTTGCCGTCGGCGTCCGTCACCGCGTAGTACGGATGGTCGAAGATGCGGACGTAACCGGTCATCCACGGATGCACCGTACACTTGTATTGAATTGGCGCTGGCTCCTGAACGAGCGGGATCGCGAAGACGTGCTTGGCGTTCGGGGGAATGTTCACGTTGAACTCGCCGTTGTTCGCGCTGGTCCAAAAGAAGTTGTGCGGGAACGCTGCCGGGTTCTTCACCACGATCGTGTCGCCGACGCGGCACGTCAGCACCCGGTCGACGAACATGCAGCACGGTTGATCGATGACCGCGTCCGCCGGTTTCCGCTTGGCATCGGCCGGGTGAATCTCGTTCGGCGCAAATGCAGCTTTGGGAACGACGTTGTTCGGCCTCAGCCAGACGACGACGTTCTTGATCCCGCGATTCTTCGGATTCACGATCGCGGTTTCATCGAGGATCGGACCCTTGACCAAACATGCGGGCGCGTTGGCTCCGCCGATCACCAGTGGCTTTTGAACGGGAATTGGGATGGCCGCGGGGAACACCACCTGTCCTTGAATCGTCACCCACGCCGGCGGCTGGGCGAAGCCCGTGCCTGCGGCAAGAATGAGCGACACCGCGCACAACAGGTATCTCATGCCAGCACTCCGTGGTGAACTTCATTGCGAAGCCGCAAGCTCAACTTCAATCTTATCAGGTCCAGTACGGTATATTCGAGAAGAAGGCCCCGCGCCGTGGCTCCATCGACGCGACCAGTGACTTCCCTTTCCAGGTTCTTCACATGACCCGTTTCCTCCTCCCAATCTTGCTCCTGATCACCGCGATACCGGCGGCACTGCCCGCTCTGCCGGTGGATCCATTCGACGTCATTGAAAGCGACGACCGCATTACGATCGCGGGTAAGACGCTCGAAGCGGCCATCAAGAAGAAGGGCTACGTCACCGGCGTCGAGGCGAACAGCCTGCACGACGTGAAGACGGGTGCCCGCGATCTCGGCTTCGGCCTCGACATCGTCGACTGGATCATGGAACCCGGCAGCGACGAAGAATACCGCGACAAACTGCCCGGCGACCTGCCCTACGTCTTCAACAATATCTTTCACGGCAAACGACCCAAGCGCAGCATCGAAGGTCCGCAAATTTGCACGCAGGCCAAGGTACTTAAGCCGAGCGTCATCAAGGGTCCGGATTTCGTCGCCATCAAGCAGGATTGGAGTTACAAGCTCGCGGCACCGGGCAAGAAGGCCGGCTCGAAGTGGGAGCAGACTATCGTCTTCCCCGCGGGCAAGCGCTACTTCGTTTCATCGGACAAGATCACGTCGCTGAACGCTTCCGATGCGATGTTCCTCCGCATCGACATGCCCGGCCACATCAAGCACAAGATGGGCGACACTTTCAGCGAAGTTTATCTCAGCTACCGCGGCAGCGAGACCATCCCCGCCAAGGAATTTCTCACCGACTTCGCTCCAGACGACAAGTTCCTCTACGTGCGCGAGACTGGGAAGGAGCCGAAGCGGTTCATCCGGGGCTACCGCATTCGCGATCCCAAGACCGGCAAGGACGGCCCGTGGCTCGCGGGGATGACGCTCGACCCGAAGGTGCCGAGCGAGGCGTGGTGCCATCAGCGCGGCTACGTGTGCATGATCGAGGAGATCGGCGGCCAACCCGTGAAGGCCGGGGAGACCTTCGGGGCCGCGTTCATCGTCGGGTTCTTCGATTCGATCGACGAGATGCACAAGGTCTACGATGAGTTCGCGGGTCATCGGGGTTTGGACGTGAGTGAGAAGGGCTGGAAGTTGACGAAGTTGCCGTGAAAGAAACCGGCCGGCCTCACCCCATCCTTGGGGCGAAGCCGGCCGAAAGCCCCCGGGCATCCGCTGCCGGGCCGACACGTGCCGGGCTCTCAGGCGACTCGCGACGAGGGAGGGGAAGCGAATCCCGCCTCGGACGTCTTCGTGACACTATCCCGTGCGCGTCGTGCGGCGGGTGCGAGTAAGGCACTGAGTAGCCCGACACTGTGCTTCGGAAATAACGCGTCCTCGCCACCGGTCCGTCGGTTGCTGGTCGTTCGTTAATATTTTGAGAGAGGGAATCCCGCCTCGTGCGGGAGCGCGAGTCAGTCTGTCATTTGCGGCTGCAGGTGAATGATGAGCATCCGCGAGTGATGCCGCCACTCAGGAGGCGAGCCCTGGAGAACCGAGCAAGATGGGGTTGTGAATCGAAGTTGTGGGAAATCGCGTGGCCATAGCCAATCCTCCTGAGCTGCCGAAACCAGTACGGGCAAGTTACCGGCTCGGAAACCGAAGTCAACAACCAAAGCAGTGTCAATGGACTGTCACTGCCGGTTGTGCCGAATGTATTGGATATGCGGAGTTTACGGCTTGCGAGAGGGGAGTAAAGGGGGAAATTTGGAGCTCAGGCGAGCTTTAAGAACAGCGGGTATAGCAATTCGCATGAGCTCCACAATCACTGACCTTGCAATGACTTAAACTCATCGAAGAGCTGATCCCGGAGGCCAACTTAAGAAAATATGCGAGCTCGAAAGAAAGCTCGCAAAACAAGCGTAATTCGCTGAGCTGGAGAATTCACTTTCAGCTCAAAATCAAAAATTGCCTCCACCTGTGCCGCGTGAGACGTCTTTCAGGAACCCGCTATTAAGAAGGAGACCTCACGAGTGGATTTCGGATCCCGTCTTCAGCTCAACGACCGGAGCCGATGAACTGGCGGGCTTGCGGCCACCACCCGAATTAAAAAGGTCTCCAAGCAGGTTTTTGAAGGTTCGCCAAAAGCACACGCCCATCCCGAACACCGCAGAGGCACCTGAATAGTAGACCGACCCCCCAAACGGAGCAAGTGCCTTCTTTGGAGTTCTCTCATTCTGCTGCCGCTTGCGGCTTCGCGATTGCGCAAACTCGCCAAACTCTCGGGCTCGCTTCGGCCGATACATGCTGCGAAGGATGAGGTGCGCGCATGGATGTGTCGTTTTCACGCCGAGGATTGCTGCAAGGAATCGTCGCCACGGGTGGCGTTCTCGCGGCGAACGCCGCAGTCGCCGGGCCGTTGCAGCCACTTCAGGCCGCTAAGCACCCCGGCTGGGTCTTCGGTCGCATGACCGGAGCCCAGGCCCTCACCGAAGCCCTCATTCTCGAGGGCACCGGCTGCGTCTACGGCATCCCCGGAGCCCAGGGCAACGAACTCTGGGACACCTTCAAGCAGAAGAACCTCCCGTATCTGCTCGTCACGCACGAGTACTCTGCGGCCTGCATGGCGGACGGCTACGCCCGCAGCACCGGTCGCCCCGGCGTACTCTGCGTCGTCCCCGGTCCCGGGATTACCAACTGCCTCACCGGCCTCGGGGAAGCGCTGCTCGATTCCTCGCCCGTCGTGGCGATCGTGGGCGATGTCGGCATCGGCGAGAAGGCCCGTCCGTTCCAAGTTCACGCGCTGCCGAACGTCGACCTCCTCAAGCCGGTGTGCAAGTGCGTGTATCCGGTTCAAACGGTGGATCAAATTCCGGGGGCGGTGCGGCAGGCGTTCGTGGCCGCGATGGCGGGTGAACCCGGCCCCGTCGCGGTCGTGGTGCCCTATAACCTGTTGATCGAAGCGGCGGACTACCGCGTGCCGCCGCCGGCCGTCTCGCTTCCCGTCTTCGATGAAGCCGCGTTCCAGAAAGCCCTCGGCCTGCTCGCGGACAAGTCGCAACGCATCGGTATCTATGCCGGATTCGGTTGCATGGCTTTCAGCGACGACCTCACGGCCATCGCGGAACTGCTCCAGGCTCCGGTCGCAACTAGCGTTTCCGGCAAGGGCGCGATCCGAGAAACGCATCCGCTCGCGGTCGGCTGGGGCTACGGTGCCCACGCCTCCGAGACCGCCGAAGTCGTCTTCGCCGGCGAACGCGGGCATCCGAAGTCCGGCATCACCACGCTCCTGGCCATCGGCGTGAAGTTCAGCGAAGTCTCCACCGGCTACTACGGCAACTTCCAGCCGAAGCGCGTGATCCACGTCGATGCCAACCCCTGCAAC
>JAYTUG010000409.1:0-20327 GCA_043744695.1 Gemmataceae bacterium | reverse complement strand
GCGAAGCCGCAAGCGGCCGGACGGCTCAATACCGCAATTCCAACCCGATGCTCACGCCCTGAGCCCAGAAGTCGGTCGTCTTCGGCGTGAAAGCTGGGAGGGCCGGGCCGCCGAGGCCGTTGTTCGGCGGGAGTTGGTTCGGGTTCACCCGCAGGTCGATCTGGTCGCCGGCCCGAACCACGTTGCTCATGTAAAGGAAGTTGTATCCCACGAACACGCGGACGTGTTCCGTGATCTGAGCACCCGCACGCACGCCCACCTCGGGCACCACCGCAAAGGCGGATCGCGTGTAGTGACCGATGTTCGAAGGTTGAGCCAGCAACCCACCGGGGAAGGTCGTCGGCGTGCCGCCCGGCGGCGTGATGACCGTCGAGCCGCCAATGTCGATCGACTGGCTATTCACGCCGAGCGCCACCGACGCCCGACCGCCCACGAACCATCGGCCGCGCTGCTTCTCTCCGGAGAGCCCGATCATGCCGCCGTGAAAATTGTTCGAAGTCGCGAACCGATCGGCGATCTGGAATCTCGTGCCGGCGGGCACGGCGGTCTGGTTCGCGAGGGCGGTCAGATTCTCGTTGATCTGCACGGAGTCGGAGACGTTCCAGTAGCGGTAGCCGAGGAGGAAGTCGAGCCGGCCGCAGGGGGTGCCGCAGAGGTTGCCGATGCCGTTCACGCCGCCGCCGATCAGGCTGTTTCGCACTTCGGAGGTGACCGCTCCGGCAACCACGCCGGGGGACGAAACCAGTTCCACGTCCGGGCGACCGGTGAGGGCGTTCACAAAAGGCCGCGTGAGAATCTGCGAGCCGTCCGAGGCCGCGGCGAAGCGATTGACGCTGTTGCCCAGGAAGAAGAAATCGCCTTCGATCCCGCAGGTGCGGCAATCGTCGCACCACCAGCCCGCGTTGAGCCGGTAGCCGTTGCGGAAGTCCTTGTTGGCGCGGTTGACGCCGAACAGTGTGGAAGTGGTGGGGAGGCCGGCCACGCCGGCGAGCGAGCGGTCCGTGCCAGTTGGGGCAGTGGTCGCGAGCGGCGGGAGCGGTTGGCCGGACGTGGCCCAGTACAGCCATTGGCCGCTGGCCCAGAAGCGGCCGGGGGCTCCAATGCCCTCGCCTTCGTCGCCGGAGTCGTAGATGGGGCAAGGGCCGTTGAATCCAGGAGGGGCCGCAGGATTCACCGCGACCGGCAAGGGCGACGTATTCATCGGCGTCGCGGGTTGTTCGACGACGGGACGCAGCAGGCGGGCCGCGCGGGATGTCGGCTCCACTTTCGCCGGGCTGGGCAACTTCACGGTCGTGCCCGAATACGCCACGGGGATAGAAGGCTGGGCTTCCGCCGGTCGAGATCCAAATGACGAGTTCAATGGCTGGGCAGATGAGAAGCCGGCCGCGGCTGCGAAAGCAACCAGACCGTAGAGAGTGCGTACGAACATACCGATTCTCCAGGAACGATAGCAAAAGCGGCTTGCCAGGAGTATCGGTTCCAAGCGGATCGATCCTCGCGACCGGACCGGGCTTTGGCGAAACAATCGATTTACACCGCGCGGCAGGAACCGTGCCCTCGGCACGACCCGCACAGTTTGACAGTGCGGTAAACGAAAAAACCCCGGCACGAGGCCGGGGTTCAAGGGAGAGGGAAACGATTACCGGCCGCTACATCCGCCCCACAGGAAGGCAATGATGATGATCGGCACCGGCAACCCCAGAAGCATCGCTGCGAGGCCGTAGCGAATCTTTCCCAGACGCGATAGAGGTTTGTCTTGCAGAGTCATCGTAAGTCCTCGTATGAGTAGTGTCGACCCTCGCCGCAGCGCGGCGAGGGAAGTTGGGATTAACCCTTAAGGTGCTGGATCATTTCCCGGCAGGCCTTGGCGCAGTCTCGGCACGACTTCGCGCATTCGGCCATGTGCTTGTCGTCGGGGAATTTCTCGCAGGCCGCAGCACATTTATCGCAACACTTCGCACAGCAGTCGCAGGCGTCGCCTGCCAGTGGGCTCATGCGGGCGCTGAGAGTGGCTGCCAACTTGCAGCAGTCGCCGCAGTCCACGCACAACTGCGTGGTCATTTCGTGTTCTTTCTTCCCCTGCGCGAGCAGCGCGCGGCAGTGAGCGAAGCACATATCGCACTGCAGCTGGCAATCCGCACAGACCTTCGCGCACTTGGCGAAGTGCGCGTGGTGTTCGTGCTTCTCGTCGGCACCCTGGACTGAGGCACCGCCGGAAAGCGACGCGACTCCGAATAGGAGGATCATCGCCGGACCGAAACGATTGCGATTGGACATCATCGATACCTCGACGTTTGAGTAGACGAACGAATCGGCAATGTGCCGATCCGGTTATTGAACAACTGGGGTCGCTTTTGAATCCCAGGTTAGGTTGTCTTGAAGAGCGTGCATGCTCTTAATGGGGAGTGGGTTGATGCGCTCGAGCAGCCCGTAGCTGACCCAAGCGAGTGCAACTCCAGCGATAAGAAAGAGGCCTCCCACCATTCCCCAGGATGCCCACATGGCGAATTGAAATTGTTCGTGTAACAAGTAAGCGACCGCGGTGACGAGCCCCAGGGCACCGACGGTCGAGAAAACAATACCGAGAGCACCGAACTGGGCGGCACGCTTCGATTGCTTGAAATCTTCCCGCACCTCCGCCTTGAGCATCTCGGCCTGCTGGCGGATGAGGGTCTGGGCGTCGGAGATGATCCCACCGAGAAGCGAGGTTACCGATGCGCCGCTCGCGTCGGCAACTTTCTCAGCACGGTCCATCGTCGGTTCGGCAACCATAGTTGTCACGTTCGTTCTCCCTCAGAAGACCTGTAAATGGCGGTCGATTCGCGATTACTTCTTGACCACTTTGACGGTCAATTCGAGATTCGTCGGTGAACCGTTATCGGTAGTGCCCGTGATTATCACTTTGTAATCGCCAGCAGGAGCCTCTTCGGCCGGATGTACCTTGACATTCACGTCGGGCGATTCGCCATCCTTCACGAGATTACGGTCGAGGCTCACGTGAATTTTGTCGGGGGCTTTAGCTTCGAGCCGGACCGACTTGTGAAAGTTTTTGCCTCGTTCGACCGAGAACTTGATCGATTCCGAGTCGCCCTGCTTGATGGCGTTCGGGATCGTACCGTTTGCGAGTTTGAAGGAATCGTCGGTCCCGGGGGTCCCGCCCTCTGGACTCTTGTTGCAAGCAGTTGGGATCAGTGCGAGAGTCGCACAAAACGCGGCGGCAAATAGCTTTTGCACTTTCCGATCTCCGCCGATGGAAGCCGGCCATCGGGTTCCGGTTGCTGCGATTTGCCGCATGTCAGAATCAATGCACGGGTCGTGCCAAACTTCGGTAATTAAACGGGAACGCGGGCTTCATAGTTGTGGTTGGAATCGTTGTGCGATCGCGTTGCGGTGCCAGTTACCCGCTGCACGACGGACTCCACGACCTCGGGAACGCTCTTCTCGACGTTCTGCTTGAGGGAGGCGAGAGCTTTGTTGAGTACCAGCTCACCCACCTGACGTGCCTCTGCTTCGAGACGATTGCATAGCTCCGCGAGCAAGCCAGTTCTCGGTGCGGATGTTCCCGTTGAGGCTGGTGGCACGAAGCGATGAGAAGGCTCGATAGGAGCGGGAGAATGCGATGCCGATTTCCTTCCCCCCGTCAGGTAACCGAGCAGAAAGCCCGCGAAGGCCGAAGACCCGAGTACTGCCCCTGAGTGAGACCGGACGAATCCCGAGAGGGAGATCGAACCGACGGATTCTTTCACCACTTCAACAATCTCATGGATCGTTTCGCGGACGGCGTTCGGTGCCGTAGCGACGGCATCCTTCACCGCGTCGACCGTGTCCGTCACGGTGTTCGTCGCGGTCTGGATCGTGCCGAGTACTTGGCTCTCCAGGGCTTCGACTTTCACGGAGATCGATTCGCGCGTCTTCTCCATATCGTGCTCGATCTGGTTCGAGGACTTTGCGGGTTCGACAAGGATCGGGTCGGTAATAGTGGGGTTCATCGCATTGCTCCTAGGCGTGTTCGGGTGAATGGTGGAGTCGGGAACGAAACGCGGACCGCAAGGTATCCCTGCGGTCCGTTGATGTTGCTCATCCGCACGGACGACTAGACCATCCGAGCAGTCCGGCCGAGCAGTAACCCGAGGCCGAAGCCGATGAGGACCGCGGGAAGCGGGTGGTTTCGCACGAGCTTCGACACTTCCTTACCGAAATCGGAGACGTTGTCGGCCGCGACTTCGTAGGCATCGCCAGCCCACTTCTGAGCCTTGTCACCCGCGTGTTCGGCAAAATCGCCGACCGCATGGCGAGCTTCACCGGCCCATTCGCCGACCTTCTCCTTCGCCTGATGAGCGTAATCGCCCGCCTTGTCCAGCACACCTTGTCCGCCTTGCGGAGCGTTCTGATTGCCCATGCGGTTCACCGTTTCGGCTCCCCGGTCGGTCATCTTCTTTGCCGTGTTCGCGGCGCTGTCGATGTTGCTCTTCACGGCGTTCTTGATGTCTTCTGCCATCGTCAGTCCTCCCGATTCAGTTGAGTTCGTGGTTCGAATCTTTAGACGGAAGCGAGAGATGCATTCGCTGTGCCAATTGCGTCCGGTTTCCGCGGTCGTTTCTGGCTCTCACTGTCGCTCGCCGAGAAAACCGCGAACCAATCCGCAAGTCGCTTGTGGGTCTCGACCATAGTCGAATCCATCCAGTCGGCACCGGTCCGTTCCGCCGCCGACGTCTCCGCGATAAAATCGCCCCCGCGGCCCCATCGCCCGACGATCAACTTCAAGTCTGGGAACTTCGACCGCACGCGCGTGACCAAATAGCGGGTATGCGACATCTCGCCCGGCGGCAGCGAGCCCACGATCAACGCCGAGGGTCGAAACGTTTCGATGCGCGTGAGGAGTTCGGAAGCGAGAATTTCGGTCGCGGCCACTTCCACCTCCCAACGACCGCGATCGAGCGTGGCTGCCATCAATTCCACCGCAACGTGATCGGCCTGGTCCCGAGCCGGGCAGAGCAAAATCCGTACGCGGCGATCGGTGACCGTCGGCTCGACCGGTTGAGAAACGACTAACTCTTCGGCCACCTCGCGCGCCGCGCTTACCATTTGCGAGAGGTCCTCGGCCGAGAAGTCGCCGTCCTTGTGATCCCGCTTGGCCAGGCAGAGCGCGGGCACGATGATCGCATCGTAAACGGCCAGTGCGCCATTCTCGTCGAGCGCTTTATGCGCCAGTTCCGAGGCTTCGTCTTGGTCCCGTGCCGTGAGGCGCTGGTAAAACATCACGTCCGGCGCGAGTACGGGTTCGTCGCCGAGCAAGATGGAGAAGTACTCGAAGCGGCTCACGTGCTTGCCGAGTACGAGGAGGCACACCGTGAGCGGTCCGGACAAGATCAATCCAATCGGACCCCACAGGAACGCCCAAAACGCCGCGGCCACCAGTTGCGCCACTTCCGAAATGCCCATACTGCGGCCGTAAACGAGCGGTTCCACGAAGTTGCTGACGATCGCTTCCAGCACCACAAAGATCGCAAGCACCGCGATCGGCTGAGTCCATCCGTCCGACATGACGAGCGAAAAAAGCGTTGGCGGAAGGAGCCCGATCCATGCGCCGAGGTACGGGATATAGCGCATCAAGAACGCAATGGCACCCCAGAGAAGTACGAGTTTGAGGCCGACCACCATCAGGCTGATTGCAATGAGCAGCCCGAAGCAACCATTGACGATGAGTTGGGCCAGCAGGTAGCTGCTGATGCGTCGCGAGCCATCGTCGAGCGCTTTGGTCGTGGTGGTCACCTTACCGTGGCCGGTGAGGCGGATCATGCGATTGCGCAAATCTTCGCGACGAAGCAGGATGAAGATCGTGAGGATTAAGGTGAAGGCGGCCTGAGCGAGAATCTGCGCGGTCGGTTCGAGGTAAGCCTCCATTCGCCCGAGCAAAGCAGAGGAATCGGGTTGCATCGTGACGGCGATGGGCTCGCCCGACGCGGGAGCGGGAATGAGGATCGCCGAGACGTCTTGAACCAGATGACCGAGTTGGTTGCCTCCCTCGCGATTCAGGGATTCTTTACTTCTGGCAATCTTAGCCTTGAACGCCTCGGCTCGTTCCGGCTGAGTGATTTCATCCGAAAGATTCGCGACCTGATTGACGAGTACGACACCCGTACCGACGCTGAACAATATCGCCGCGGTCACCACGACAATCACCGACCCGATCCGCCCCAACCCGCGGTGTTGCAGTCGGATGACCATGGGCGTCAGCACGAACGTAAAGAAGACTGCCAATGCGATGGGAATGCAGACCGTGCGGGCCAAGGAAAGTGCCGTCACCACGACTGCGAGCACGAACGTGGTGGAGAGCGCGATGACCGAACGCTGCCAAGGGGGAACGAATCCGGCGTTGGGCATTTCAACTCCTCACGGGGAAAGCCGAAGTGAAGCAACCGGTGTGCCGCGATTGTTGCCTCCCCATCGCCTTACCGTGATTCTTGGCACACCGGTTGCTGCGAAATCAATTACCGGGAGCCGAACCGATCAATTCGGCAGACGCCCTATCGCCCGTTTCACTGGAGAATCATCATGGCCGAATCCTTCAAAGAGAAGATTGCCGACGCGGGTCACGCCGTGGCCGACGCCGCCAAGATCGCGGGTCACAAGATCGCGGAAGGCGCGAAGCAAGCCAAGGACTGGGTGTCGGACAAGACCGGGATGGGTACCTGCGATGCGACCCACGTCAAGGAACGCATGGACGTGATCGCCTCGTGCGGCACGAAAGTCGGCGTCGTCGATCACGTCGAAGGCGAGACGATCAAGCTGACGAAGAACGACAGTCCGGACGGCCAACACCACTACATCCCCACGAGCTGGGTCGACAAAGTGGACGGCAGCGTTCACCTGAAGAAGAACTCGATGGAAGCCAAGCAGCAGTGGAAGCCGGATGCGGCCGCCTGCGGCGCATGTTGAATCGCGCAGCCTGCTTCTCAACCCGGCCTGCCCCTGAAAAGGGCGGGCTTTCTTCCTTTAAGGAGAGCCTCTCATGGATCAGTCCAAGCCCGCGGTCGATCCACTACCGCCCATCGACCAGCTCATGTCCAGGCCCGATGCGGCACCACTGCCAACGACCCTCGATCCAAGCGGCCCGCAAGCTCATGGCTACCCCGCCGATCCGAAGCCGGTCGCGAAGAAGGGCCAGGGCGATCCCGATGCCACCGACCCCGCACCGGGCGATCTGGGTCGATCGGCTTGATGCGGGTTACTCGTTCGCCTTGAATTCGTCCTTGTCGATGGCGTACTGCGAGATCTTTTCGGTGATACTTCGCCGCGAGAGGCCGGTGATCTCGGCGCACTTTCCGACGTGCCCGCGCGTTTTTCGCAACGCGCGGAGCAAGTATCGCTTCTCGAACGCCGCGACCAGTTCCGCGACTTGATCCGGCAGCGGCCGCGCCAGGTCCACCTGGAACGGATGCTTCTGACCGTCCATGCGGCGCCCCACATCCGACGGCAGATCCTTGATGCGAATCTCGCCGTCGCGGGCCGTGATGCAGGCCCGCTCGATGGCGTTCTCGAGTTGCCTCACGTTCCCGGGCCACGCACACTTCGTCAGCAATTCCATCGCTTCGGCTCCAATCGTAACCGGCTTCGGCCCGGGCCTGCCGAACTTCGCACAGAAGTGCCCGACCAGCACGGGAACGTCTTCGGGCCGTTCGCGCAAAGGCGGCAAGTCGATCCGCACCACGTTGAGCCGGTAGTAAAGATCCTCGCGGAACTTCCCATCCTTGACGAGCTTCTCCATGTCTTGGTGCGTGGCCGCGATGAGGCGGACGTCGATCTCGATGGGCTCGGTTCCGCCGACGCGTTCGACCTTCCGTTCTTGAAGCACGCGGAGCAACTTGATCTGCATGGACATGGGCACGTCGCCGATTTCATCGAGGAACAACGTGCCCTGGTGGGCGAGTTCGAATCGCCCGATGCGCTTCTTGTCGGCTCCGGTGAACGAGCCTTTTTCGTGGCCGAAGAGTTCGCTTTCCAAAAGGTTCTCGTTGAGCGCACCGCAGTTCACGGCCACGAACGGTCCGCTCCGATTAGCGATCGAGGCCTGGTGAATCGCACGGGCCACTTGCTCCTTGCCGGTGCCGGTCTCGCCGCGGATGAGTACGGTCGCGGTGGTATCGGAGATGTGGCCGACGAGTTCGAAGATGTCGTGCATCTTCTCGCTGCGGCTGAGGACGTTTTGAAACGTGTGCCGGTTGCCGAGCTCCTGCCGGAGGGACGCGACTTCATCTTGCAGTGCGCGATCGCGCAGGGCCCGCTGAACCAGCAAGCAGAGGTGCTGCGGGTCTGGCGGCTTCGTCAGGAAGTCGTAGGCTCCCATGCGCATGGCGTCGACCGCGTCCTTGATGCTGCCGTGCCCGGTGGTGACGATTACCGTCACGGGGATCTTTTCTGCTTGAATGGCTTCGATGAGTTTCATGCCGCTGAGCTTGGGCATGCGTAGATCGGTGATGAGCAGGCTGTACGGTTTGCCGCGCAGCAACGCGAGGGCGACCGCTCCGTCCTCGGCGGTGTCCACCTCGAGCTTCAAACTCGCCTGGAGCAATTCCTGCAGGGACTCGCGAGCATCTGCCAAATCCTCGGCGATCAGGACTCGCTGGCACGGCACGGCAGCTGCATTGAGGTTCTCGTTTGCCATGCGCGGTCTTCGCTGGAAGGATGTCGGAGTACGTTCGGCTCCGCTATTGTATCGGTCGTGCGTGCCGAACTGCCAGCGCCCAGGCTCCTTCAGGTGATTCATGCCCGATTTTTTCGCGTCGCTCTTCGACACCACCGGCTTTGTGCCTCGGAAATCGAGCGGCGAAGGGTGGTCGACGGAACTGATCTGGCTGCACGTGACGAGCGATTTGTTCATTTGGCTGGCTTACATCTCGATCCCGCTGGTTCTGCTCTACTTTACCCGCCGTCGCGATCTGCCCTTTCCGCGCCTCTTCATCCTGTTCGCGATCTTCATCTTGTCGTGCGGCACCACTCACCTCATCGACGCGATCACCTTCGAATATCCGATCTACCGCTTTGCCGGCCTGATGAAGCTCATTACGGCGGCGGTATCGTGGGCGACGGTGATCGCGCTGGTTCCGCTCGTTCCGCGGGTGATGAACGCCGTCCACGATGCCTCGCAACCGGGACCAGACACCCGATTTCACCGCCCTCTGCGGATGGGCTCGCAGGCTCGGGCGAGCCGAGCAATCGACTACGCAGTCGCGGTCGTGGCGGCTCTGCTGGGGATCGGGGTTCGCGCCGCGATCGATCCGCTTCTGGCGAACGATCACATCTTCGTGGTCGCTTTGCTCGCCGTGGTCTACGTGAGTTGGCAATACGGCTTCGGGCCGGGAATCGCCTGCCTGATCGTCGGCGTCGGAGGCTACACCTACCTCTTCGTGAAGCCGCGAAATTCGTTCGTGGTCGAAGGGCTCGGCGCTCAACTGGCCATCGCACTCTTCTTCTTTTGCGGAGTGGCCTGTGCGGCTCTCGGCGAGTCGCAACGGGCCGCGACCCGTCGCGCGCGACGGGCGGTGGCCACCGCGGAGCTCCGCCAGGAAGAACTGGAGGCTGAGGTGGCGCATCGCAAAGCCATCGAAGGAAAACTCGTGGCGGCTCAGCGGGAAACCGTGGAGAATCTGGCGCGTTTGAACGCGTTCTTGGATCACGCCCCGCTCGGTATTGCCTTCTTCGATTCGGACTTGCGTTACGTGAAGGTCAACCCGTACCTGGCGCAAACCAACGGTATGCCCGTCGCGGATCACATCGGCCGCACGCTGCAAGAAGTGATTCCCGATTTTCCCCCGAAGCTTCTCGCCGCGTATCGGCAAGTCGCCTCACCCGCCGGCCAATCGTTCAACGCACAGATTCGCCGACGCGATGTTCACGATCGGGAACTCCTGCGCGACTGGCAAATCGTCGCCTTTCCCATCCGCCACTCGAAGGACGTGAGTTTCGGGGCTGGCGTGGTGGTGCAAGACGTGACGGAGCGGTTGAAGGCGGAAGACATTCTGAAGGGGCAGACCGAGATTCTCGAACGGATGGTGCAGGAACGAACGGCCGAACTCCTCGCGGAGATCGACGAGCGAAAACGGGCTGAGGCAGAAGTATTCGCGAAGCAGAAGTTTCTCGATGCCGTGCTCGCGAACGTGTCCGAGGGCATCGTGGCGTGCGATGAAGCCGGCAACTTGACGATGTTCAATCGCGCGGCCCAGGAACTCCTCCCGTCGGAACCGCTGCGGCCCGAAGAGTGGGCCGCGCGGTACAACTTGTTTCGCGGGGATGGCACCACGCCGCTCTCGCGCGACGAAGGACCACTTTTACGCGCGTTGCAGGGCGAGAACGTCCGCGATGTCGAATTGGTGGTCGCGCCGCCTGGCCTCCCGCCCCGGATTCTGATCGCCAACGGACAGCGGCTGAGCGATCGCACTCTGGGTGCCGTGGTCTCGATTCGCGACATTACCGATCAGCGGAAGGCAGACGAGCAAATTCGCGAGGCGGAGGCCGAACTCCGCCGCTCGAACTTCGAGCTGAAACGGAGCAACGACGAACTGGAAAAGTTCGCGTACATCGCGTCTCACGACCTGCAGGAGCCGCTTCGCAAGATTCAAACGTTCGGGGATCGGTTGCGGGAACGGTGCCGCGCGGAGTTGCCGGACTTCGGGCAAGACTACATCGAGCGGATGCTCTCGGCGGCCAGCCGCATGAGGCGGCTCATCGACGATCTGCTGATCTTCTCCCGCGTGGCTTCGATTCGTCAGACCCTCCGGTCGATCGATCTCAAGAAGCTCGTTCTGGAAGTGGTCTCCGACCTCGAGGTTCGAATCGGCCAGACCAATGGAACCGTACGGGTCGGCGAACTTCCCACGCTTGAGGCCGATCCTTCTCAAATGCGCCAGTTGTTCCAGAACTTGATCGCCAATGCGGTCAAGTTCCGGAAGCCGGACATTGCCCCCATTGTGTCGATCGCAAGCGAACGGATTGAGGAACCCTCCAGCGATCCGAAGTCCGACGGACCGATCTCCTTGTTGAAGATTACCGTGGAAGACAACGGCATTGGATTCGACGAGAAGTACCGGGATCGAATCTTCGAGGTGTTCCAGCGCCTGCACGGCCGCGAGGAGTACGAAGGCACCGGTGTCGGTCTGGCCATTTGCCGTAAGATTGTCGAACGGCACGGCGGTACGATTACGGCCCGAAGCCGAGCAGGAGAAGGAGCCACGTTCGTGATCGTTCTCCCCATCGGGCAATCCCCTGCTCAAGCCTGAACGGAAGCCCATGCCGAAACTATCGAGCCCCATCACGATCCTGATGGCCGACGACGATCCCGACGATCGCAAGATGACGCGCGAAGCGTTCGTGGAAAGTCGCCTGACGAACGATTTGCGGTTCGTGGAGGATGGAGAAGAACTTCTCGATTACCTCCACCACCGCGGCAAATATGCGGCGGTGGGTGCGGCCCCGTTGCCGGGGCTGATCCTACTCGATCTCAACATGCCCCGCATGGACGGACGCGAGGCTCTCCATGAAATTAAAGCGGATCCGCGCCTGCGAAGCATTCGCATCGTCATCATGACCACATCCAAAGCGGAGGAAGACATCATTCGCAGTTACAACCTCTCGGCAGCATCCTACATCACGAAACCGGTCACCTTCGAGCGATTAGTCGACGTGATCAAGACGCTCGGCAAGTACTGGCTCGAAATCGTGGAGTTGCCGCCGATCGCAGAGGGTGATCCCGCCTGATTCGGCACACGGTTCGCATCTCATCCTCATGGCGTTGCCCGACGAGCCAGGTGTGCCTTGAAACGAATGCGTTTGCCTAGGCTCTGAACTCGGGCCGATCTAGGAATTGTGCTGTCCTTCCGCCGGCCCCGTAAGGTTGCCATGGAAACCGATAATGGCTCCGAATGCGGATGCGATGCTAAAGAACCACCAGCCCAAGACGCCCGCCTGCGAGTGCTCCTCATCGACGACGATGAAGACGATCGCGTGCTGACGGCGGAACGGCTCGCCGAGATCCCCGGTAGCCCGTATCACCTAGATTGGATTTCGCGCTACGATGAGGGGCTGGAGGCCATCTGCCGGGGAACCCACGACGTTTACCTCCTCGATTTTCGACTCGGTGCCCGAACCGGCATCGAGCTTCTTCGCGAAGCGCAAGATCGCGGCTGCTCCGGGCCGATCATCTTGCTCACCGGTCAGGGCCAATCGCGCACCGACATCGAAGCCATGGATGCCGGGGCGGACGATTATCTCGAGAAGGAACGGCTCACGTCCGCTCTCCTCGATCGCTCGATTCGCTATGCGCTGTTTCGACATCGCGTGGAGCGGGAACTCGAACGGAAAGTACAAGAACGCACAGAAGAATTGGCCCATGCCAATGCCGCGCTCCGCGAGGCGAGCCAGCGGAAAGACGAGTTCCTGGCGACGCTGGCCCACGAACTTCGCAACCCACTCGCTCCCATTCGCAACGCCCTGGAGCTCGTCCGCTTGGCCGGCGACGGTGGAGAAACGGTCGGCCGGCAGCGCGAGCGAATCGAGCGGCAGGTCGCACAACTTCAACGCCTCGTCGACGATCTCTTGGACGTTTCCCGCATCACCGTGGGCAAGTTTCGCTTGAACCCCGAGACGCTGAGCATTCAGGAGGTAGTCGAGGCTGCACTCGACGGTGCCCGTCCGCTCTTCGATCGCGCCAAGTTGACGCTAACCGTGGACCAACCCGTGCAACCGATCCGGCTCACAGGCGATCGCGTTCGGCTCACGCAGGCGTTGACCAACCTTTTGCACAACGCCTCGAAGTTCACCGAAGCGGGCGGTCGCGTTTGGCTCAACGTCGGCGTTGCGCCGGGCTCGGTCTCCGTCGTCGTCCGCGACACGGGCGTCGGCATCCCGGACCACCTCTTGCCCGACATCTTCAACCTCTTCACGCAGGTCGATCAATCGTTGAACCGTTCGCAAGGCGGCCTGGGGATCGGCCTGGGCCTCGTGCGGCGTTTGATGGAGATGCACGGCGGCACGGTGGAGGCCGAAAGTGCCGGGCGCGGCAAAGGCTCGACTTTCACCCTGCACCTCCCTTTAAACGCTTCTGCCTGATTGCGCAACCGGCTGCCCATCGCTTGGCATGCGATTGCAGTGGGGTCGCTTCCAGGCGGCACGCCGATTGCAACACTTTCGGCGTCCATCAACTCGATGGCAATAGCCGCATCACAACTGGAGGCTTACCATGCTTCGCTGGGCCATTCTTTTCCTGGTCATCGCTCTGGTCTCCGCCCTCTTCGGGTTCACCGATGTGGCCGGAACCTCGATGTTCGCGGCTCGAATCTTGTTCTTCGTCTTCCTGGTCGTTTTCGTCGTCTCGCTCATCATGGGGAACCGCTCCTCGCGAAATGTCCTTTAGCCAACGGCGAGATCGAGATCGAGATCGGCTCAAGCACGAAAATTGAGAGGATCGCATCATGATTTCCCACGTCAAACTCACTGGGGCGAGCCCCTGCCGGGATCAAAAGAACCTGGAAAAGCGACTCGCCTGTCTCGCCGACGCTGGACCGTTGGCCATCGCGGAACGCCTCGAAGAAATCAGCACGGAGTGGAGCGCCGGACGAATCACTAAAGCGGTGGTCGGCGTGTCCATCGTCGTCGGACTCGCACTGGCGGCGTGGGTCAATCCCTGGTGGCTCGCTCTACCGGCGTTCGGTGGATTCATCCTTTTGCAGTACTTGTTCGGCCGATCGTCGTGGCTGGGGAAGATGTTCCAAGCCATCGGTTTCCGTTCGGGATCCGACATCGATCAAGAGAAGTTCGCGCTCAAAGCGCTTCGAGGCGACTTCCGCAATCTGCCGACCATTAACGAAATCGAGAACAAGGACGACATCGGTCGGCTCGAAGGGGAAGGCGGTATCGCCCTCGACCCGGAGGAGTCAAAGCCCGATGCGAAGGCGGCTGTGCGGGATCTTCTCGATGCCGCGAAAAGCTAACTGTTTAACGAGCAACGAAGAAGCCCGCCCGGAGGAACCGGACGGGCTTCTTCGTTTAACCCATGGGATGCTGCAAAGCGCAAAAATGATGGCGGGATAATCCGATGCACCCCGTCGCCCATTCGGGTTGCACTCAGTTTATCCCGCCGGAGTAATAGAGTGCAGACCCCGTGCCAAACCTCGCTCTTCACACTCGCGTTTCCAGCGATATAATCTCCGAGACTCGGTGACCGGGCCGATGGTCGGCTCAGGGGCCGGGCTGTTTCAGGAAGAGACAACATGAATCGGATGATCCTCGCATTGGTCGTGGGTTCGGGCGCAACCCTGTTCGCAATTTCGCCGGCAAGGGCCGACGAGCCGAAGCCAGTGCCAACCACCAGTGGCCCCGTGGTGATCAGCAGCACCCCCGACATCGTAACGACGGCACCCGCCCCGCGCCGCGGCCTGATCGGTCGGCTCCGCGATCGCCGCACCGGTGGCACCATGTCGACCTCGCCGTTGCCCACGACCGGCACGATCGTGACCCCGACCACCACGACGACGCCGGGCACCACGATTCCGACGCCGATCCCCATGCCGATGGGCAAGCCGAGCATCGTGCTGCCGGCCGGTGCCACAACCGACACACCGTTGAGCACCGTAGTTCCCGCTTCGGGTACCGCGACGATGCTGGAGACGACCGCAACGACGCCCCCGACCCGTACGGGCCTCGTGGCTCGCCTGCGGGCTCGCGGTAAGTAATGAGTTACTGTTTGAACGGAAACACCGGCGAGAAGCTGCTCGTTGGTGCTTCCGTTTTTTGATGTCGAGAACGCGACTGTCCGATCGAGCACTTCACATTCACCGGTCCCCACCATGCTCACCGATGTTCTCTCCTCTGCCGATTCCAGCGTGTACGAATTCATCACTACTAAGAAGGGGCCGACGGGTGCGCTTCCGCTGAATGCGGACCTGCTACGCCACGCTCCCAGCGGCGATCTCTTCGGCTGGTCGCAAAACGTCGGCATGGGCTGGAACCCCGCACTGCTCGGGGGCAAGGAATTCCTCATTCTCAGCACGCACGGCGGGCTCCGCGCCGAAGACGGCTCGCCCATCGCGCTCGGCTTCCACTCCGGGCACTGGGAAGTCGGGCTGCTCGTGAAGGCCGCCGCCGAAGAGTTCCAGCGGTTGCGGTGCGTGCCGTTCGCCGGCGCGATCACCGATCCGTGCGATGGCCGCACCCAGGGCACGCCCGGCATGTTCGACAGCCTGCCCTACCGCAACGATTCCTCCATCGTGATGCGCCGGCTCATGCGAAGCTTGCCGACGCGCACCGGCGTGATGGGCGTGGCCACGTGCGACAAGGGGCTGCCGGCGATGATGATGGCGCTGGCCAGCCAGCACGACCTGCCGACGATCCTCGTGCCCGGCGGAGTCATGCTCGCGGGTGAAGTTGGCGAGGAGGACACCGCCAAGGTGCAGTCCATCGGGGCGCGGTTCGCCAACGGTGAAATCACGCTCGAACAGGCGGCGGAAGCGGGCTGTCATGCGTGTGCGTCGCCGGGCGGCGGCTGCCAGTTCCTCGGCACTGCAGCCACATCGCAAGTCGTCGGAGAAGCCCTTGGCCTCAGCTTGCCGCACTCGGCGCTCTCGCCTTCCGGCCAATCGATCTGGCTGGACATGGCCCGCCGCTCCGCGAAGGCGCTCGTGAACATGAGCAACAAGGGAATCACGACGAAAGACATCCTCACGGAAGCCGCGGTTCACAACGCGATGGCCGTTTACGCGGCGTTCGGCGGCAGCACGAATCTCTTGATTCACACGCCGGCGATTGCCTTCCACGCCGGTGTCAAGCGGCCCACTATCGACGACTGGACCGCGATCAACCGGCAGGTGCCGCGGATCGTGGACGCCTTGCCGAACGGTCCCATCGGCCACCCCACCGTCCGCGTGTTCATGGCCGGCGGCGTTCCCGAAGTCATGCTGCATCTGCGCGAACTCGGTCTGCTCAAACTCGACGCCCTCACGAGCAGCGGCGAGAAGCTCGGCGCGGTTCTCGACTGGTGGGTGACGAGCGAACGCCGTTCGCGGCTTCGCGCCATGCTCCAGGAACGCGACCGCGTCGATCCGGACACCGTGATCATGTCGCCGGACGCGGCCCGAAAGCGCGGGCTGACGAGCACTGTCACGTTCCCGCTGGGCAACCTCGCACCGCACGGCTGCGTCATCAAATCCACGTCGATCGACCCTTCGGTCGTGGACGCCGACGGAGTTTATCGGAAGCTCGGCCCGGCGAAGGTCTTCACCACGGAGAAGGCCGCGATCGCGGCGATCAAGGGTGAAGGGACGAAGCACGTGGTGGCCGGCGACGTGCTCGTACTCTGTTGCCGAGGGCCGATGGGCAGCGGAATGGAAGAGATTTACCAGATCACGAGCGCGTTGAAGTTCCTTTCGTTCGGCAAGCACGTCGCGGTCATTACCGATGCTCGGTTCAGCGGAGTGAGCACCGGGGCGTGCATCGGGCACGTGTCGCCGGAGGCGCTGGCCGGCGGCCCCATCGGCAAACTCCGCGACGGCGACCGCATCCAGATCGCGATCGATCGCAACAGACTAGAAGGAACGGTCGATCTGGTCGGCGACGCAAATGCGGTTCACGATGCGGCCTGGGGCACGGCGGAACTGGAGAAGCGTTTACCGCGCCCGGACCTCTCGCCAGATCCGCAACTTCCCGCGGACACGAAGTTGTGGGCACTATTGCAGAACGCCAGCGGCGGCGTCTGGGGCGGCTGCGTCTACGATGTGGACGCGATTGAGAAGCGACTCGGGAATCGTCAAGACACGAACGTTTAGCCGCGACGCGCAGTCCTCGGAGCCGTGGGCGCGCTCCGCTCCGAGGACTACGCGTCGCAGCTAATCTCGAACTACCGGTCGTCGATCTGGTTATCGGGAAACAGTGACTGGGTGATAGTCACTTGCGACGATTCCATTTGTTCGGATGCGCGCGGGCGTGCAAAACAGCTCGGATCAAAATGACATCGTCCTCAACCCGGTAGTAGACGATGAACTTGGACTTTGGGAGCATCGCCGCACGGACAGTTTTCCGTACGAGTCCGAAACGCTCTGGCATTTCGCGGATGTCCTGGATGCGTTCGTACAGTTCAACCAGAAATTCATCACCTCGACCGACTCGAAGCTCCTCATACCAGTCGTACGCAGCGTCGATATCCGTCCTGGCGGCGGGCCGAATGAGGTAAGTGCGATTCATTTCTTCCTCTTGACATATGCCACCACCTCATCCCAGGTGTATCCAGGATGAGAATCCGACTCATCCTCCGCTTCTCGTTCGTCGAGAAATACCTTCATCTCATCCGATAGTTCGATCGGTTCCTCGGACTCGCCGTAAAGCTTTTCGAGCCGGTCGAGCAGCTCACTTCGTTGCTGGACCGGCAGTTCCTCGATTTGCTTGACCAGTGCATCCACACTCATAATACGATCCCCCATTTCACGTCACTCTATCACGAATTCCGTCACAAAAGCAACTTCCTGAATCCACAATGCCTCCAAGTAACGCGCAGTCTGCGCGCCCGCGGTGCTGGTTCGTCGATCTGGTTCTGGGGAAAGCTTGAAACCATCCTCGTCGTCGACATGCTCCCGTAGCACTACCGGCCGATCACCTTGCGGTAGAGCGTCTCGTACTCGGCGGCACTGCGGTCCCAACTCCAGTTTAACGCCATTGCATTCTTCACGACGCGTTGAAAATCCTTCGGCCGATCGCGGAAGAGCGCGAGCGCCCACTTCACGGTGTCGTAGAGCGCGGCCGGGGTGTCGGCGTCGAAGGTGAAGCCCGTCGCCGTGCCCGCCTTCAAGTTCTCTTCGGTTGCGTTCACGACCGTATCGGCGAGGCCGCCGGTCGCTCGCACAACGGGCGGGGTGCCGTACTTCTGGCTGTACATCTGGTTCAAACCGCACGGCTCGTAGCGGCTCGGCATGAGGAACAAATCGGCTCCCGCCTCGACCTTGTGCGCGAGTGCCTCATCGAAGCCGAGGTGGAGGCCAATGCGATCCGGGTACCGTTCGTGGAGCGTCCGCAGTTCCGCGTGGTACCTGGGCTCGCCGTCGCCGAGGATCGCGATCTGGCAACCGAGATCGAGGAAGCCCTTCGCGGCACTCAGCACGATGTCGATGCCCTTCTGATAGGCGAGTCGCGCCACGAGGCCGAGCACGGGTGCCTTCGGGTCTGCGGGCAAATGGTAGTGCTTCTGCAGGTCCGCCTTGCAGAGCGGCTTCTTTTCGAAGACGGTTTCGGGCGTGTATGTGGCCGCGAGGTGGGGATCGTTCGCGGGGTCCCACTCGGCGTAATCGACTCCGTTGACGATGCCGCTGAGTTTGTCGGTGAAGCCGCGAAGCAGGCCGTCGAGACCGCAGCCGAAGTGAGGCGTGCGGATCTCTTTCGCGTACGTCGGGCTCACGGTTGCGATCGCATCCGCGTACACGATGCCCGCTTTCAAGAAGTTCAACTTGTTGTGAAACTCGACCTGCCCCATGCTGAAGATGCGGTCGGGCAGGCCCGTGAACTTCATCGCCTCGCGGCTGAACTCGCCCTGGAAGGCCATGTTGTGGATGGTGAAGACGGAGCGAATCTTCGCGTAGCCGGGCTTCGAGCGGTAGGCTTCGGAAAGGTACGCGGGCACGAGCCCGGTTTGCCAATCGTTGGCGTGGATGATGTCTGGCGTGAAGCCGAGGTGCGGAACGGTTTCGAGCACGGCCCGCGAGAAGAAGGTGAACCGTTCGGCGTTGTCTGCGTAGTCGGCCTTTAATCCGCTTGGGTGAGTCTCCTGATAGAGCCCGCGTCGGGCACCGTCGTCGCGTTCGAAGAACGGTTCGTGTTCGACGAGGTAGACCGGCACGTTCGAGTTGGGCAAGCGGGCTCGGTAGAGCGGGCAGGCGAGCACGCGGTTGCCCATCGGCACGGGCAGCGCCGCGCCGGTTTTTTCGAGTGCCAGTTTCGACCGGCGCACCGCACCGTACAGCGGCATCACGACCGCGACTTGATGGCCCAGATGAGCCAGGGCCTGCGGCAGCGACGACGCCACATCCGCGAGCCCGCCCGTCTTGGCGAACCCACTCACTTCCGACGCCGCCACCAAGAGCCGAACCCCGGCCACGCGATCCCCTCCGATTGATGCTGAATTTACCCGCAGGAACTATAGGAGCGGAGCCCCAAAATGATAGTCCAAAGTCGGAGTGGCCCGTTCACTCGAAGAACTTTCGCACCGGTATGGCGAAGCCCGGCAGAACATCGGGAAGCGCGAGTTCGTCGCCATTCGAGAACCGCTGCGGGATGTCCTCGGTCTCGCGGTAGATCGTGGCCGCTTCGATCGCGGGGTCGAGCACGACCACGACCACGACCCCGGCCTTCAGGTAATCCGAAACCTTGCCGAAGATGTGGCTCGTTCGGTCGGTCGGCGAGCGAACTTCGACCACTAACTCCGGAGCCACTTCGAGCGGACCCTTCGGAAGGGGTTGTTCTTTCGGCATGCGCGTGTAACTGATGAAGCAAACATCCGCTTCCCGGTAGGTGTCGGGCTCCTTGCCGGCCCGGATGAACGTGTCGTTCGTCATCAAGCGGCCGAGTCCGTGCGGCTTCGCGAATTCGCGGAGGATCGCAAATGCGTTTCCACAGACTTCACCGTGTTTCGCTCCGGGCATGGGGCACCTCACCACGCGGCCTTTCACCAGTTCCACGCTCGAATCGTCGCCGTGAAGTTGCACGAACTCCTCGGCCGTCACGAGAGGCGTAACGACGGGCACGTCGATCGTCGCAGTCGAGTTCACGTTCGTTCTCCTCGCTCGCCATCTTAAGCGAGTCACTTCCCCGGCGTCGCGAACTTGGTTCCGGTTCGCGGCATGGTTTGCTCGGCCGGGTTGGTTCCCGGCGGCAGGTCGCGCCAGCCGCTGCCCATCATCTTCGTGTTGGCTCCCACGCGATACCCTTCGCCGTAGAGCAGTTGCTGATCCTGTGCGGTGAGCGCCAACCCGCCCGCGATTTCCAGCTTTAAATCCTGGGGCACGGCGGTGAGGCGGAAGTGGACGCCGGCACTGAGGCAGTTCAAATAGATGCGGTAGAGTTCGTCCCGCGTCTTTCCGTAGATGATCGAGCGAAACGAAGCCGAGAGCATATTGGTGACGTAGGGCCGCGTGCAGTTTGGGTCGGCGTAAAGTTTGCCGTTGCTCACGACGTACAGCGTGGATCCGGCGGGTGCTTCGGCACCGGGCCGGCCCAGGGCCTCGTTCAAATCCGCGACCATGAAGGCACGAAAGATCACTTCGTCGCTCACGCCGCCGTCGATGTGGAGTTCTTCG
>JAYTUG010000408.1:0-20328 GCA_043744695.1 Gemmataceae bacterium | reverse complement strand
GCGAGTTCGTTCCGCACCACGGCGTTCTGTTCGAGCGAAAGCGTCTTCGGGTTCGAGATGTCGATCTTGTAACTCGGTGCCCAGGCGATGCCGCGAGTGAGGTAGCGAATCGCGACCTTCGTCTCGGCCTTGTCCGTTTTGCCGAGCGCGAGCAGGAGCCGCGGTTGTTTGCGCGTCACGGTATCGCCGGCACCCTCGGCTTCCACCGCGGCCACCTCGCTCGACTCGATATAGGTGCGGCCCTTCGCCGTTTGCAGCATTAGGAAGCGGTTCGGTTGTACGAGTTCATCGCCCTTCGCGGGCTTGATCTTCATCACGGTCCCGGACACGGGGGTACGTTTGTCGCCCTTGAAGTGGACGGTCACCTTCTTGCCCGCGAGGTCGTCCTGGATGCTGCCCGGCGCGGTCTCGTCGGCGGGCACTTCGACATCGCGCATCTTCACGACCGTCTCGACCGGCCCGGCCGCTTCGATCCAGAACGTGCCGTGGATCGGGGTTGGGACATCGTCGAGTACGTAGAGGCCGGACTTGCCGAGCGTCGCTTCGCGCTTCACGATGGCGAGGCCGTTCTTGAACAGATCGACAGCAACGATCTTGCTGGTGGCCGGCGTTTCCTGGGCCTGCACCGGTGAAGCAAGCACGAGGAGGATCAATGCGATGGCCGGGCTGCGTAAGGGAATCATGGAAGGGTTCCTACTCGGGATGGTGAGTGCGCTGCCATCCTAAGCGGGAAGCGTGGAACTGGCGACAGGAGTTACAGATTTTTGAGAACGGGTCATGAATTGGGGAGGTCGCGAAGCTTCACGCCGCACCTTCCTCGCCGACCTTCCCACGCGGGTGGAATTGCTTGTGGATCGCCTTGAGGCGGTCGCGGTCGACGTGCGTGTAGTGCTGCGTCGTTTGAATCGAGGCGTGGCCGAGGAGTTCCTGAACGGTTCGTAAGTCCGCACCGCCAGCGAGTACGTGCGTCGCGAAACTGTGCCGCAGCGTATGCGGGCTCGCCTTGCGAGAGAGCCCCGCTCGCTGGCAGTATTTCTTGACGAGCGCCCACAGGAAGATGCGCGACAGCGGTCGGCCAGTCTTACTCACGAAGACGTTCGTGCGGTCGCGAATGAGGACGTCCAAAGGGCCAGCCAGGTACGCACGGAGTGCCGCGATGGCGGGCCGTCCCAGTGGCACCACCCGCTGCTTGCTCCCCTTCCCGAGACACTTGCAGAACGCGGAATCGAGGTAGAGGTCGGCGAGCTTCAAACTCACGACTTCCGACGCCCGGCAGCCCGTGGCGTACAGCGTTTCCAGAATCGCTTTGTCGCGCAGGTAGAAGCGGTCGCCGGGTTGCGGCGATTGCAGCAACTCATCCACGGCACTCGGCGAAAGCACCTGCGGGATGCGCTCCCAGAGCTTGGGCGAACCGAGCAGATCGACCGCGGAGGCGTCCGCGCGTTCTTCCATTTTCAGGAAGCGGTAGAACATTTTGAGCGAGACGAGATGCCGGGCGATGCTCGGCGGCGCGAGCTTCTCATCGTGCAGAAACGCGACGTAGCGGGCGAGGTCCTTCAGAGTCGGTTTCGAGTAGCCGGTGAAGCGGATGAGGGCGGCCCAGTTGGCGAAGCGTTCGAGGTCGCGGCCGTACGCCTGCACGGTGTTGTCCGCCATGCCGCGCTCGGACCGCAGGTAGTGGCGGAAGGCACCGATGTCGGATTGAAGTTCGCTGAGGGACATTTTCGATCTCAACGTTGCTTCGTGGTGAAGGTCTTTTCGAGGACGACTCTCATATCGCGGAAGGCGTTGGCTCGATGGCTGATCTTCTGCTTCACCTCGGCTGGCAGTTCGCCGAACGTCTGCCCGTATTCGGGAAGGAGGAACAGCGGGTCGTAGCCGAAGCCGCCGGTGCCGCGACGCTCGTTCACAATCACGCCGTGACAACGTCCTTCGACCGAAGCGATGACCTTTCCCGTTGGGTCCGCGAGTACGGCCGTGCTGATGTAGTATGCCGCGCGATCCGCACCGCTGAACGGTGCGAGTTCCGTGAGCAGCTTGGCGTTGTTCGCGCCATCGTCGCCGTGAGTGCCGGCATAGCGAGCCGAGTAGATCCCCGGAGCCCCGCCGAGTGCCGGCACGACGAGGCCGCTATCTTCGCCGATGGTCCATTCGCCGAGTGCCGGTGCGAGCGTCGCGGCTTTCAATGTGGCGTTGCCGATGAACGTGGTCGCGGTCTCGTCCACTTCCGGGGCGTTCGGGTACGGCGTGAGATCGGTGAGGTCGAACCCGAGATCGCCGAGCAGGTCGATCATCTCGCGGAGTTTCTTCTTGTTGCGGCTACCGAGCACCAATCGCATCGTGCGGACCTCGCCAGAACGGGGATAGGAACATTATCGGATGCGAGGCGCGGAGGTACTGCGCCTTCCTTGAAGTGAATCGAAAGATGCCGACTTTCCTGGTGCGGTCGAAGCGGTCGGGCCGAGCAGACCGCCTTGATCTCAGCAAATGCATGGGATAGCGTGCGCGGCCGTCGGAGGGTGCGTCTTGGGTTTCCCCTCCTTGATCAGCTTCCACTTTGCCTTGATGGCATCGTCCACGTCTGGCACCTTGGCCGTGCTCTCGAAGTGATAGATGTCCGTACGCTTGCCTTCCTTGATTTCCTGAAGGTGCATCGTGATCGCCTTCAAGACTTTCGCGTCGATGCCGGTGCGGCTCACGTCCAACGCGCGACCGCTCGAGTGGCGCGATTTCGTCCCCACCTTGGCCTTGGCCAATTTCAGGAACTCCGTCTTCGCCTTCTCGCGATCCGTGGCCTTGGCCTTGGCATCGTTCGCCGTCACGAAGTGCGACTCCAGCTGGGCCCGGTCGGTTTCGGGGAGCGTGGCCTTGTGGTAGACCTTCCCGTGTTCGAGCTTCGCCCAATTATCGAACATGGCCGTCGCTTGGCCTTCTGGCGAGCGGAACCCGCTCGTCACCCGAATCGTAATCTTGAAGTAGTCGGCGACTTCCTTGAGGTACGTCACGACATCCGACCCGACGCCAGTGGTGGAAACGCCGCTCAAGCCTGCCATGGGAGTACCTCTCGGTTGAAGGAATTGCGACGACGCGACTCGCTCAGTGTCTCCGAGTGAACGCCGAAGGCAAGTAAAAAATGGAATCGGTCGCGAGTCTTCACTTCACGCATTCGCCCGGCTAAGCTTGGTTCACCTCTCAACTTTCGTCGCGAGCGCCTGCCATGTCCGAGCCCACCGAACATCAGCCGTTCATCCCGGCCGAGCGGAACATTCCGGAGTTCACCTGGCCCACGGTGCTCACCGGTGCGTTGCTCGGCATCCTCTTCGGTGCGTCGTCGCTGTACCTCGTACTGAAGGTCGGCCTCACCGTCTCGGCATCCGTTCCCATCGCGGTACTCTCGATCACTCTGTTCCGCGCGTTCTCGAAAGCCTTCGGTGTTCGCAAGGCCACCATCCTCGAAAACAACATCGTTCAGACCACCGGCAGCGCCGGTGAGTCCATCGCCTTCGGCGTCGGCGTCACCATGCCGGCCCTGTTGCTGCTCGGCTTCGAGATGGACCCCTGGCGCGTCATGACCGTCTCCGTGCTCGGCGGCGTGCTCGGCATCCTCATGATGATTCCGCTGCGCCGCGCGTTCATCGTCAAGCAACACGGCAAGCTGATTTATCCGGAAGGGACCGCCTGTGCCGAGGTTCTGCTCGCCGGGGAGAAGGGCGGCTCGACCGCGAAGATGGTCTTCGTCGGCTTCGGCATCGCACTGGTTCACAAGTTCCTGACCGCCGCCGGGAAACTCTGGTCCGCCGAGCCCGCGGTGAAGCTGTACGCCACCGAGGGCGGTAAGACGACCGGTTTGAAAGGAAGCCAACTCAGCGGCGAACTCTCGCCCGAACTCCTCGGCGTCGGCTTCCTGATCGGCCCGCGAATCGCTTCGCTCATGATGGCCGGTGCCGTGCTCTCGTACTTCGTGATCGGCCCGATGATCGCGACGTTCGGTGAAGGCCTCAGCGAGCCGGTCGCCCCGGCACAGTGGGATCCGGACAAGCCCAAGGACCTGGAGAACCCCGCACTCATTCGCAACATGGACCCGGACGACCTGCGAGCGAGCTACCTGCGGTTCATCGGTGCGGGAGCGGTCGCGGCGGGCGGCATCATCAGCATGTGCCGGGCGCTGCCGTTGATCTTCGGTTCCATCACGTCGGGGCTTCGCGACCTGCGAGCCTCGCGGCAGCCGGGTGGAAGCGCGAAGGCGATCCGCACCGAACGCGACATGCCGATGACGGCCGTGCTCTACGGCAGCCTCGCACTGGTGGTCGTACTCGCCTCGGTGCCGCAACTCGGGCTCGGTTTGAGCCTGCAAGGCTTCGCCGGGGCCGCCATGATCCTGCTCTTCGGCTTCCTGTTCGTCACGGTTTCGAGCCGGCTCACGGGGGAAGTCGGGAGTTCCTCGAACCCGATCTCGGGCATGACCATCGCGACGCTGCTGCTCGTCTGCACGATCTTCCTGATCCTTGGGAAGACCGGCCACGAGGCGATGCTCACCGCACTCACCGTGGCGGCCGTCGTGTGCATCGCTTCCTCCAACGGCGGCACCACCTCGCAAGACTTGAAGACGGGCTTCCTCGTCGGCGCGACTCCGTATTGGCAGCAGTGGGCCATCCTGATTGGGGCCGTTACGTCGTCGCTCGTGATCGGGCTCACGATGCTGGCGTTGAACGCAGCCGGCACCCACTATACGAAGCAGGGTTTCGCCGCGGATCGCGTGCTGACCGTTCCCGCTGAGGCACCGCGAACCAAAGCTGGGAAGCCGCACGAAGCCGATGCGAAGGAGTACCGCGTGGTTCACGTGTTGAAGGACGAGTACCCAGACGTGAAGGCGGGCCGCTATCTGGTCGACGACGCCGGCAAACCCGCGTACCGCACCGATGTGCCGATCTCGCGCGAATCCAAGATCATGGACAACGGTGAAGAAGCCCCCAAGGAGTTCACGGCTCCGCAGCCGCGACTCTTCGCGAACATCATTCAGGGCATCCTCGGCGGCACCCTCGAATGGAGCCTCATCATCACCGGCGTGCTCATCGCGGTCGCGTTGGAACTGTGCGGCGTCGGTGCCCTGCCCGTGGCCGTCGGCATGTACCTCTCGCTGGCGTCGTCCATGCCCATCTTCATCGGCGGCATGATCCGCCTGCTCGCGGACAAACTCCGCGGCAAACCCAAGTCCGACGCCGAAGCCGAGACCAGCCCCGGCGTCCTCCTCGCCAGCGGCTACATCGCCGGCGGCACCCTCTGCGGGCTCATCGTTGCCTTCTTTGAATTCTTTCCCGACTTCAAAGAGGTGATTAATCTCGGCCTGCATCTGTTCGGCGAGGTGAACGCCAAGTCTGGCAAGCTCGAATGGAAGCCCGATGGCGACACCTCGGCCAAGATCGCCGCCACCCTCCTGTTCGGCCTCTTGGGAATGGTTCTGCTCTGGGTCGGTTCGCGGAAGGAGAAGCCGGCATGACCACTCGGCTGTTTTAAATTTATTCCGGTCATGAGGCATGTTTTCACCATGATTTGAGGCATTTCGCACGGCCCGCGCCGGGCCGCGCTGGTCGTGCTCGTTCGGGCTTCGGCCGCAACTCGATTCGAGACAGCACAATCCGCCTCCGCCGCGCATGACCCGAGAGGTCATGCCAAAGGCGAAGTCGCGAAACGAAGTGCGAATATGAGCCGGAAGCGTAAGCGACGGTTGTTATCGAGAACACCGTCACTGACGTTTCCGGCTCGTCAGGATTTCGCATGGGAGTGCGGCCCGCACGGAACGTACGATCCGGAAGGGTGAAGTGCAAATGACTGCCTCTCAGCCGGGCGGCGCGATCGGCATCCGCGGTGGGGCGGTGTCCCACATCAGTTTCACTTCTGCCGGGGTGAGGCCGAACGCCGCGTTCACGATGTCCGACACCCGGCGTTCCAGAACGTCCGCTTCCCGAGCCAATGCTTGAAGTGGAACCACGGACGCGGCGTACTCGTCCTTCAGCCGCTTCACCTCGGCCACGCTCAGCGCCTTCTTCTTCCGCCCCTTCTTCACCTCGTCGATGAACGCCTCCGCATCCAGCCCGGCCGGCTCCTGCAACTTCAGGGACGCCTTCTCGACCGCGAACTCGACCTTGAGCCAGTTCGCAATCGCGGCCCGTCCCGACACGAATTTCATTTTCGACGTTTAGCGTGGGGCGACAAAACGGTGTTGAGTATTGTTTCGAGATGAGTCTCGATTTCGGTGCCCCCAAAGAGGTAGTCGATCAACCCCTGGTTGGTCAGATCGACGAACCGTTTCAGATCAGCACGGCGAGCAGTCCATTGTGCCAAGCCATCAACGAATACGATGTGGACCACCTTGACGTTTGAGGCTTCCTCGAACTCCCTCAACTCTCGGCCCACCAAGTTGCACTCGTATACGGCATCGCTCATCTTGCTGCCACCCTCAGTGCCACCCCAATACTCTTTGTTCTCCCAGACGAGTATCGGGTTCGCCAAACCGGGAATCGCCCCGTCGAGATTGCGGGCGGTCACATGCAGTCGGTTCACGGTACACCAAACGCATCGACTCTGGGGGTTCGGGTCGAAATCAATACCTTTCGCCCGGCAGACCTTTCCAACGATCCCGTTGACCAGGGAGACCACTGCCTTTGCAGATTGATGATGCTTCTTGCTCTTCGTCTTCGTGAATTCGACTTTCAAATCGCGGTCTTTACAAGCTTTGATCGCCGCTTCCTCGACGCGGAGGTTTTGGTACAGTTCGGCCTCGTTCAGTTCTCGCGCCTTCAGATACTCGAAGAACAACTTGACGTGATCCGGGTCGATTGCAAGGTTTACCGAGTTGCCGACACGCATCTTTTTCGTTTGTTCGAGCTCGGTAAGCCATTCTGCTTGAAGTGTTCTTCGACGGGCCAACGAGCAGTAGTACCGGACCAAGTCCCAAACGGTATGACGCCATCCGAGCTTCGTCCAACTAGAATTTGGGATCATTCGACTTCTTCATTCGTGGTGGAGGTGTCGAGTAAGCGGGATGGACTCACTCCCAACGCGGTGGCGATTCGGTGGATCATGAGAAGGGTAGGATTTCGTTCGCCCCTCTCGATCCCGCCGATATATGTGCGATGGATGCCCGTGAGGTCTGCTAATTCTTCTTGTGAAAACTCTTTCCCTCGGCGATAATTGCGCACACTTCGGCCGAACGCCATGCATCGCTGATCTTTCGTGGGCATTGCTGCCTTTTCGCATGAGTAGGGTTGTTCGGACACAGAATATGAGTAGCATTGCAATATGAACCAACGGAAAGCACGACCCTTCGTGAAGTGGGCTGGAGGGAAGCAGGGAATCGCACGCACACTGGCGAGCATGTTTCCGAAGTCGTTTGGCCGATACTTCGAACCATTCCTCGGCGGCGGCAGCGTCTTCTTCGCTGCTCGCCCTGTCGGTGCGGTGTGTGGCGATCTCAATGAATGGTTACTCGACTGTTACGCTGCCATTCGAGACGACTGGCAACAAGTTGCTGTGCTGCTCGAGTCTCTCCCGAATACCAAAGACGACTTCTTGAGAATACGAGCGATCCCGCCTGACTCACTCGGCCTTTACCACCGGGCTGCCCACTTCATCTACTTGAACAAGACGTGCTTCCGAGGCCTTTTCCGCGTCAACAAGCGCGGGCAGTTCAATGTGCCCTATGGAGAGTACGACCGACGGTATTTCGACTCTGACGAGTTGGCGGCAATTGCTGCGGCATTGAAGCATACTGAGTTTCGGATGGGGGATTTCGAGCATTGTTTGGTGGATGTGGCAAAAGGGGACTTCGTCTACATGGATCCGCCCTACTATAAACTTGGAGGCTACTCGGATTTCAACCGTTACACGAAGTGTCAGTTCGGAGAAAACGATCACATCCGTCTGGCCGCGATTTGCCGTGATCTCGATGGTCGCGGTGTGTCCTGGGCCGTCAGCAACAGTGATACGCCGTTCGTACGGCAGCTATTTTCAGATTACACGATTCTTCGCGTGCGTAACCGCCGGGAAATAAATCTGAATTCGCAGAACAGAGACATCACCGAACTCTTCGTCGTGAACTATCCAGTCCAGTCTGAGCAACCGTGCCTATTCGCTGCCTACGACGATAGCGAGATGGCGGAGTAGTCCCGAGCGTCGCCGAGGGGCGACGGAGAAGTTGTTGAAGTACTTCTTGCCGCACAAGTCGCGGTTGAACTATCGGGACTTGTTGGTTCGGGGTTGTGCGATCGGCAGCGGTGCGGTCGAGGGCCAGGCGAAGACTCTGGGCTTGCGGTTGAAGGCGCGGGGGGCACGTTGGCGTCGAAAGAACGTCCGCGCCATGGCGAGCCTCGTCTGCGTCCGCAACTCGCCGCAGTGGAACGCCTACTGGCAACGGGCCGCCTGACCCCCCCCCCCAAGAAAACTGGTTGCACCCGCTCGATTTCGCCCATTTTCACTCCCCCTTGACACGTCGGCCATGATTCTGGGAAGGTTGTGTCGTTCTCGCACGATAACTCGGCAATCGCAGGGCCCGCGGGTGAAGGATCGCCCGCGCCAGGGATCACGGAATGATCATCTGCCGGACACCGTATCGCATCTCGTTCTTCGGCGGCGGCACCGACTACCCCGGCTGGTACCGCCAGCACGGCGGTGCCGTCCTCGCCACCACCATCGACAAATACTGCTACCTCACCTGCCGCTACCTGCCGCCGTTCTTCGAGCATCGCCTGCGTGTGGTCTACCGCAAAATCGAGACCTGCGAATCGGTCGATCAGATCACGCACCCCACGGTCCGCGAAACGCTCCGCTTCATGAAAATCGAACGCGGCGTCGAACTTCACCACGATGGCGACCTGCCCGCCCGCAGCGGCATGGGCTCGAGTTCTGCCTTCACCGTGTGTTTGCTGAATGCCCTGCACGCCCTCCGCGGTGCGATGGCCACCAAACAACAATTGGCGAGTGAAGCCATCCACATCGAACAGGACGTGCTGGAAGAAACCGTCGGTTCGCAGGATCAGGTGATGACCGCCCACGGCGGGCTGAAGCACGTGAAGTTCCATCCCGATGGCGAGATCGAGGTCTGCCCGCTGATCCTGCCGCCGGGCCGCGTTGCGGAACTGAAATCGCACTTGTTGCTCGTTTACACCGGCATTGCTCGTACCGCCGCGGACGTGGCCAAGAGCTACGTGGCGCGGATCGATTCCCGTCGCCGCCAGCTTCGCATCATGAAGGAACTCGTCGATGAGAGCATCGACGTTCTCGCCAGCGGCATGAACATTCTCGCCTTCGGCGACCTGCTCCACGAAGCCTGGCAAGCCAAGCGCAGCCTGAGCAGCATGGTCTCGAACGAGGAGGTGGACGACCTGTACGACCGGGCTCGTGCGGCCGGCGCGATCGGCGGCAAACTCACCGGCGCCGGCGGCGGCGGATTCCTCCTGCTCTTCGCCCCGCCCGATCGACACACCGAGATTCTCGAAGCACTCGACCGCATCCACGTGCCCTTCGAGTTCGAGACCGGCGGCAGCCAGATCATCTTCTACGAACCCGGCGTCGATTACCTCGAAGCCGAGAAGGCCCGCGATCGCTCGTCGTTCACGTTCAAGGAATTTCGCCCCAGCCTCGCGGAGGCGTCATGAATCGCCTCTCGCGCGTCTTTGTCGCCGGTGCGGATTCGCTCATCGGAGCCGCCCTGCTCGACTTGCTCCCGGAGCGCGGCTTTCTCAACCTCGTCGGCGTCGGGGTCTACGAACCCGACCTCACCGACGCCGTGGCCGTCGACGACTTCTTCAAAAAGATGCGCCCCGAGTTCGTGTTCCTGGTCGGCGGTAAGTCCGGCGGCATCGGCCTGAACCGCGAACGACCCGCCGACCTGATGCTCGACAACTTGCGAATCGCGACGAACGTGCTCGATGCCGCAGCCCGCACCGGCGTCGACAAATTGCTCTATCTGGCGAGTTCGTGTGCGTATCCGAAACTGGCCCCGCAGCCGCTGCGGGTTGAATCGCTGCTTCAGGGGCCGGTGGAACCGACGAGCGAATCGTACGCCACGGCGAAGCTCGCCGGATGGAAGCTGTGCGAGGCGATTCGCAAGCAGCACGGGTGCCGCTTCATCACGGGTTTCCCCGCGAACGCCTTCGGCCCCTACGACGACTTCGGCTCCGAGAGTGGCCACGTGATCCCGGCACTCATTCGCCGGATGCACGAGGCGAAGCAACGAGGTTTCCCGAAGGTGACGATCTGGGGCACGGGTTCGCCGCGCCGGGAGTTCATCTATTCCAACGACCTCGCCGATGCCTGCCTCTTCGCCCTGAAGCAGTACGAAGGCGAAGCTCCGATCAATCTCGGTGGCGGAACCGATGCCAGCATCGCGAACGCGGCGAAGGTCATTGCCGAAGTCGTCGGCTTCCGCGGCACGCTCGACTTCGATACGTCGAAGCCGGACGGTGCACTGCTCAAGGCTCTCGATTCCGCCGTGCTGCTCGACATGGGTTGGAAGCCGAGTACCGACTTCCGCACCGCGATCCAGGAAACCTACCGGTGGTATCGCAGCAGCATCGCCCTCGGCGTGCCGCTGAGCCGCGTAGCGTGAGGGTTGTCGAGATTCAACGCAAAGGCACGAAGATCACACGAAGAAACACAAAGCAGGAATGAAATTCTGTGTCTTCTTCGTGCCTCTCTGTGTGAGCTTTGTGCCTCCGTGGTGAACTCCGATGCGAGGTGGTGAACTCCGATGATTGAGAAATTGTACCGCAGCCTGTACCGCATCCGCCGCCTCGAAGAGGAGGTCGCGCGCGTCTATGCTTCCGACAAGATCAAGAGCCCGGTGCATCTCTCGATCGGGCAGGAAGCCGTCTCGGTCGGCGTCTGCGATGCTCTCACGCAGCAGGACATCGTCTTCGGCACGTACCGCGGGCACGCGCTCTACCTCGCCAAGGGCGGCGACTTAAAAGCGATGGTTGCCGAACTCTACGGCAAGGTCACGGGCTGCACGAAGGGCAAGGGCGGCTCGATGCATTTGATCGACCCCGAGGCCGGCGTGATGGGCATGTCCGCCGTCGTGGGAACGACCATCGCCAATGCCGCGGGCTACGCCTACGCCTTGAAGACCCGCAAATCGCGGGCGATTGTCGTCTCGTTCTTCGGCGACGGCGCGACCGAGGAAGGCGTCTTTTCCGAGACGCTGAACTTCGCGGTGCTCAAGCAACTGCCCATGCTCTTCGTCTGCGAGAACAACGGCTACGCGATCCACACGTCGCAGGCTCGCCGTCAGGGCCGACCCGATATTCGCGCCCGCGCCGAGGCCTTCGGACTGACCGCCGAGAAGCTCGACGGCAACGACGTTCTCGGCCTCGCGAACCGCAGTGCCGAGGTCTTCGACAAGCTTCGCGCCGGCGAAGGCCCGTGGTTCTTCGAGGTGAATACCTACCGCTGGCGCGAGCACGTCGGCCCCGGTCGCGATTTCCAACTCGGCTTCCGCAGTGAGACCGAGTGCGAACCGTGGGTCGCCAACGATCCCGTGTGCAAGCTCGCCGCGGAACTGCCCACGCGGCTTCGCGCCGCACTCGAAAAAGAAATTGAGGCCGAGATCGCGGAGGCGTTCGAATTCGCCGATACGAGCCCGTTCCCGGACGCCTCCGAACTCATGACGGACATTTACCTGGAGGATGCGGATGCCCTCGCAACTAGTTCGCGCTAAGCCCAAACGCACGGCCGCGGGAAGAGCCGTCGCCCTCCCCGGTCGCACCCTTTCGTTCGTCGATGCCGTGCGCGAAGCCGCCGAGCAGGAGATGTCGCGCGACGAGAATGTGCTCGTCTTCGGCCTCGATGTCGACGATCCGAAAGCCATCCAGGGCACGACTCGCGGGCTGCTAGAGAAGTTCGGCCCCGAGCGCGTGTTCGGCACGCCGCTCTCCGAAGACGCGATGACCGGTGCCGCCATCGGCATGGCCCTCGCCGGCCAGCGGCCGATCCACGTTCACATCCGCATGGACTTCCTGCTGCTCGCGATGAACCAGTTGGTGAACGTCGCCGCGAAGAGCCGGTACATGTACGGCGGCCGCGTGAACGTGCCGCTCGTGGTTCGCGCGATGATCGGCAAAAGCTGGGGCCAAGGTGCCCAACATTCGCAAGGCTTGCACGGTATGTTCATGAACGTGCCCGGAATGAAGGTCGTGGCACCCTCGACGCCGTACGACGCGAAGGGGTGCCTTGCCGCCGCCGTGCGCGACGACAACCCGGTTCTCTACGTCGAGCATCGGTTGCTGCACTTCCAAAAAGGCCCGGTGCCCGAGGCCAGTTACACCGTGATGCCCGGCAAAGCTCGCATCACGAATCCCGGTGAAGACATCACGCTCGTGGGCATCTCGTACATGCAGGTCGAGTGCCTCCGCGCTGCGAAGTATTTGGAGAGCATCGGCGTGAAGGCCGAGGTGATCGACCCGATCTGGCTCAGCCCGCTGGACATCGACACGATCGCGGAATCGGTGGAGCGCACGGGCCGGCTCATCGTGGTCGATACGGCTTGGACGAACTGCGGGGCCGCGGCCGAGATCGTGGCCCAGGTGGCCGAGCGATTGCAGGGCGTCCGCGACCTGAGCATGAAGCGGATGGGCTTCGCCCCGACCACGTGCCCGACCACGCCGGTGCTGGAAGACCTGTTTTACCCGAACGCGCGGACCATCGCTTCGGCCGCCAGCGACATGGTGGAAGGCGAAACGTGCGGCTGGATTCCGGACGAACGCCCGGAGCTTCAGAGCATCGAATTCAAGGGGCCGTTTTAGGGAATGATGTTCACCACAGAGGCACAGAGAGCACAGAGAAATCCAGAGAGCACTGAAACTTGAAGCACTGCATCCGGTCCTGGTTTTTTCTCTGTGCTCTCTGTGCCTCCGTGGTGTATTTTTGTGAGATCTGAGGGAGCAGAAATGATCGCCACCACAAGCCCGAAAACTGCCGGCCTCAACTGGCCGCTCATGAAAAACAACATCGCGCGAGAAGACCTCGACGCGGTCTGCGATTTGTTGCAGCAAGAGGATCCGATCCTCACGCAATCCAAGAACGTGCGGGCGTTCGAGGAAGAATGGTCGCGCTGGCTCGGCGTGCAGTACAGCGTGTTCGTGAATTCCGGTTCCTCCGCGAATCTGGTGACGCTCGCGGCACTCAAGGAACTCCACGGTGCCGGCGGCGAGATCATCGTCCCCGCCATCACGTGGGTGTCGGACATTTCCGCCGTGTTGCACAATGGGTTCGAGCCGGTGTTCGTGGACATCAATCCGCGAACGCTGGGTATGGATAATGGACTGATCTTGGAGAAATTGACATCCAAAACCCGTGCCGTGTTTCTCACGCATGTACTCGGCTACAACGCACTTTCACAGTCGCTGCTGGACGAACTGAAACGCCGTAACATTCCGCTGATTGAAGATGTGTGCGAATCGCACGGGGCTACGTTTCAGGATCGCAAGCTCGGCACCTTCGGCCTCGCGTCGAATTTCTCGTTCTACTACGCCCACCACCTGAGCACGATCGAAGGCGGCATGGTGTGCACGGACGACGCGGACCTTTACGAAACGGTGCGGATGCTCCGCGGGCACGGCATGGTTCGCGAGATCGACTGCAACGGCCGGAAGTTTGATTACATCGACGAATACCCCGATTTGAACCCCGAATTCATCTTTGCGTTCCCGGCGTACAACGTGCGGAGTACCGAGATCAACGCCGTCATTGGCCGCTCGCAACTCAAACGCCTGGACGACGGCAACCGCCGCCGTACCGAGAATTTCAAACTGTTCCTCAAGCACCTCGATCCGGACCTCTACCGCACCGATTTCGACATCGAGGGCAGTTCCAATTATGCCTTCACGCTGATCCTGAAGGATGCCGACGATGCGCTCTGCAATCGCGTGATGTCCACACTGAGAAAGCACGGCGTGGAATTCCGACGCGGCACGGCGGGCGGTGGAAATCAACTGCGACAACCCTATCTGCGGCGAATACTGGGTGCGGATGCGTGGAAGCAGTGCCCGCTCGCCGACCACGTCCACTTTTACGGCTTCTACATCGGGAATTACCCGACGCTGGATCGCGAGCGCATTCTGAAATTGTGTGAATTGTTGAATGGCCTCGCCGCCGGCCGCGGGATTTAATCCCGGGTGCGCGGCCGTCCCGGCCGCTGATTTTCTCCCCAGTATTGCCGATGCGGGCGGGACGCCCGCGCTCCCAGGTTGGAGTCTTGACATGTCAACACAACTCGATCTCGTTCTCATTAACCCGTGCAGCCGGGCTCAGGTTTATCAATCGCTCGGGGCCACGCTCACGGCCGTGGAGAATCCGGTGTGGGCCGGGCTCATGGCCACGTTCTGCCGGCTCAAGGGGCTCTCCGTCAAGATCATCGACGCGGAGGCCGACGGGATCGATCATCTGGCGGTTGCCGATCGCGTGAAATACCTCAACCCGGTGCTCGCTGCGGTAGTCGCCTACGGACATCAACCGTCGGCATCCACGCAGATCATAACGGCGGCGGGGCAGGTTTGTACCGCCATCAAGAACCTGGACCGCGATCGGCCGCTCCTCATGCTCGGTGGCCACGTTGCTGCTCTGCCGGAACGAACGCTTCAAGATGAAGCCGTCGATTTCGTCGCGGCCGGCGAAGGGCTCTATACACTCGTTTCGCTCGTCGAAGCCCTGAAAACCACGGCTCCCGCGTTCCACAAGGTGCCGGGCCTCTGGTATCGCGATCGAGGCAAGGCGCGGCTCGTGCCCGGCAAACCGCTGGTCGCGGACCTGGATCGCGAGATGCCCGGCGTCGCCTGGGATTTGCTGCCCATGGCCAAGTATCGCGCCCACAACTGGCACTGTCTCGATGGCAGCGATCGGCAACCGTATGCCGCGCTCTACACCACTCTCGGCTGCCCATTCCACTGTTCGTTCTGCTGCATACAGGCGCCGTTCAAGAGTGGCGAGGAAGCCGCCGGCGTCAAGTCCACCGTCAATACGTATCGAGCGTGGAGCCCGGATCGCGTCATCGAGCAGATCGATACGCTCGTCAATCGTTATGGCGTGCGAAATATCAAGATCGCCGATGAGATGTTCGTGCTGAATCGGAAGCACGTGATGGGCATCTGTGATCGCATCATCGACCGCGGTTACAATCTCAACATCTGGGCCTACACGCGAATCGACACGATCAAGGACGGCATGTTGGAGAAGCTGAAGGCCGCGGGTTTCAACTGGTTGGCGGTGGGTATCGAAGCCGGCGATGGCCGCGTTCGCGCGGATGTGGACAAGGGCTTCGGTCAGGAGGAAGTCTTCCGCGTGGTCGAGCAGATTCGAGCCTCCGGTATCAACGTCATCGGGAACTACATTTTCGGCCTGCCGGAAGACGATCGCGACACGATGCAATCGACGCTCGACATGGCCATCGACCTGAACTGCGAGTTCGCGAACTTCTATTCGGCGATGGCGTATCCCGGCTCGCCGCTCTATACGTTGGCCGTACGTCAGGGTCTGCCGTTACCGCAAAATTGGACGGGCTACTCGCAGCATTCGCAAGACTGCCTGCCGCTGCCGACGCGCTACCTGCCGGCGAAAGACGTACTCCGCTTCCGCGATGAAGCCTTCAACATGTACTATTCTCATCCGCGCTACCTCGGCATGCTCCACAGTAAATTCGGACCCGAGACGGTGCGGCAAATTCGCCAGATGACGACGCACCGCCTCGACCGCGATTTACTGTCGGGTACCCTCGCGGTTCCGGCGAAATTGCTGCCGCGCGAAGATGTGGTGTCCAATGCGAAATCGACGGTGGAAGTGATGTCACTGGGCCGAAAGTAGCCGGCGAACCATCGCGGAAGCGAGCCCCCGAACGCCTCCGCGTTTATAGCACGATGTCAATCGCGAACCTAATGCGAGCGCTTCTTGTGGCGCTCGCTTCAACCATTTCGCACGAACGATGTGCTGACGGCCCGGTGTTCGCAATGCGAACGAATCGGTGATCGCTTCTAGCATCACTTCACACTTAACCAAATCGCGGCCACCAATCAGTTCGAGTACCTTGAGTGCCATCGCCTTCCGCATCGGCAACATGGCCTCGAACCGCGGCGCATCGCGGGCCAATATGTCCGGATCGGATTCGTACACGGCACCGGCCGTCGGATGATTCACCGAGTTGCAATGTTCGAAGATCACATCGGGTAAATATGCCGTGCGGCGAACTCCGAGAAACGCGAGGATGTTGAAGACATCTTCGATGTGGTCGTCGATGCGATAGCGCTCGTACTCGGCGGGGCAAATTCCACCGACGATTTCGCAGTAGGCCCGCGACACAATTGGGAACGTACAGAGATAATCGCGAATCAGGGTGTCGTTGACGTGAACGAGTGCGACGGGGTCCGGGAATCGATTGAAGCACGCGAGTACGGTTCGATCCCAGCCGTGCGTTCGCACCACGACATCGTCGTTGAGGAGCATGACGCGTTCGCCGTGCGAGGCGGCGTAGCCGGCGCGATTGAGTTCGCCCATCGTGCGGCCCGGCGACCCGATGGTTTGCCAAATCTTCAGCCTGGGGAAACCCGTTGTGTCGCACGTCGCATCGTCGTCGACCACGAGAATGAGTTCGAGTCGCTCGGGGCGCTTGGCCGTTCGCTGAATGCTGGTCAAAAGCTGACGCAATTGCTCGGGGCGATTGCGCGTGGGCACGATCAGGGATAGCTCCGGTCGATGGCAGGGCATTGCCGAAAACTACCACTTTGAAGCGTGCGGAATCAAGCTGAAACCGGGGTCGATTCGGCCATTCCGCGCCCGGTTGTGGTCAGGAGTTATCCATCACCGGAGCGACTGCTTCCACCATCGAGGGGTTTCACACAGCGGCATCCGATTTGCCGGGATAGGATAGACGCAACCGATTCATCGTCCGCTTCGAGGTTCACTCATGAACTTTCTGGTCCGTCTCGTTCTGCCTGCGGCGGGGATTGCCGTTCTGCTCGCACCTTCTGCCGCACAGACGCCTGCCGAGTCTTGGAAGGCCGCGGTCGAGAAGGCGTCCGCGTACCTGAAGAAGACGCAGAACGAAGATGGTAGCTGGGGGTCCGCGCCCCAGAATCGCGGCATCACGGGCGTGGTCGTTACGGGTCTAATTCGCACCGGTTCCAGCCCCGAAGACGAACTCGTGGCCAAGGGGCTCAAGTTCATCGAATCGCTGGTGAACGAAAAAGAGGGGCACATTGCCGGCAAGGAAAACCCCATGCTGGTGAACTACGCAACGAGCATCAACCTGATGGCGCTTGCCGCCGCGAATAAAGGCGACAAGTACACCGCGACGATTGGCAGCGCGGCCAAATACCTGAAGTCTTATCAGTGGGATGAAGATACCGGCGACAAGAAACCGGACAGCGATTACTACGGCGGGGCCGGGTACGCAGGTGGGAAGTCGCGGCCCGACCTCTCGAACACGGCCTTCTTCCTGGAGGCGCTCAAGGCCGCCGGCACGCCGAAGGACGACCCCGCCTTCAAGAAGGCACTCGTGTTCGTGGGCCGCTGTCAGAACTTCAAGAACGAGTTCAACACGGCCGAGTGGGCGGCGAAGAACAACGACGGGAGTTTCATCTACACGGGAGCGAACGGCGGCGAGAATCGCCGCACCGATGGCGACAGTCGCAAGACCGACATGGGCGGTTACGGCAGCATGACCTACGCCGGCATCAAGAGCATGATTTATTGCAGCGTTGGCAAGGACGATCCGCGCATGAAGATCGCGCTCGAATGGGTGAAGAAGAACTACACGCTGGACGCGAACCCCGGCATGCCGGGCACGAGTTCGACGAAAGGGCTCTTCTACTACTACCACACCTTCGCCAAAACCATGGACGCGCTCGGCGTCGATGAATTCGAGGATGCCAAGGGCGTGAAACACGACTGGCGTGCGGACCTGACAATGGCGCTCGCGAAGCGGCAGCAAGCCGACGGCAGTTGGAAGAACGAGAACCCCGGCTGGATGGAAGGCGACCCCATCCTCGACGTGGCGTATGCGATGATGTCGCTCTCGTACGCCAAGCCGAAGAAGTAAGTCGAGCGGCCGGGACGGCCGCGCACCCGGGAAAACCGGCTTTCGCCGCTTTCACGCTTGAAGAGGAACGAACCGCGCGATAAGAATACGGACCCGCTCAGTCGGCGGAACTCGTGAGGCGATTCTCGATGGCGCAGTTGCACGAAGCCCGATTCGCACGGTCTGCCGCCATCGCGGCGGCTGCAGTCGCAGCCACCTAACTCCGGGTTCCCGACCAGCGTTCCACGAACCACCCGTCGGCCCCGGAGTCATCCTCCGGGGCCGATTCTTTTTGAGAGGCTCCCATGCCGCCGGCCCCGTTGCCCTTCTCGGGCAAGTCGCTCCGCACCACCGATTCGCCCATCTCGTACTTCATCCAGAAGGCACTGGATAACCCAGGTCTCATCTCGCTGGCCGCCGGGCTGGTCGATGAAGCCTCGCTGCCGTGCGAGGAAGTCGCGGCCGCGGTCGCCGCCCTCATGGCCGACCCGGCCACGGGCCGCGCCGCCCTCCAATACGGCTCCACGCAAGGGCTCGCCTCGCTCCGCGAGAAAGTCCTCGATCTCGTCTGCACCGCCGACGGCGTGAAGCCCAGTGACATCGGGTTGTCACCGGATCGCGTCGTACTCACCACCGGCTCCCAGCAACTGCTTTACTTGCTCGGCGAAGTGCTGTTCGATCCGGGCGACATCGTCATCACCGAGGCACCGTCCTACTTCGTGTACCACAGCCTGCTTCAGAGCAAGGGAGCCCGCGTACTCGCCGTGCCGATGGACGACGGCGGCATGGACGTGGACGCCCTCGAATCGCTCCTGACCCGCCTCGACCGCAGCGGCGAACTCGCCAAGGTGAAGCTGATCTACACGGTCGATTACTTTCAGAACCCGACCGGCCTCACGCTCGCCGAGGATCGCCGGCCCAGGCTCGTGGAACTGGCGCGACGCTTCAGCAAGCACCATCGCATCGTGATTCTCGAAGACGCCGCCTACCGCGAACTCCGCTACTCGGGCCACGACATCCCGAGCGTGAAGAGCTTCGACGCCGGCAACGAATACGTCGTCTTCGCTTCGACGTTCTCGAAGCCGCTCTCGCCGGGTTTGAAGACGGGCTATGCGTTGATGCCGGGCGATCTCGTCGAACCGATGCTGCATTTGAAGGGGAGCCACGATTTCGGCTCGACGAACCTGGCGCAGCACATTATCGACCGCATCATGGAAACGGGGGACTACCGCCGACACGTGGAGAAGTTGCGGGCGTTGTACAGCGAGAAGTGCGACCTGATGATGCGCTCGCTCGAAGGAGAATTCGCGGATTGGCCGGAGGTGTCGTGGACGATGCCGGCGGGCGGGTTGTTCCTGTGGGTCCGCTTCCCGGAACATCTGGATGCCGGGCCGAACGGACCGCTGGTTCGGGCCGCATTAGACTCCGGCGTACTCTACGTGCCCGGCGAATTCGCACACGTGCCCGATGAAAATGGCCGCGTACCGCGGAACGAGGCGCGGCTCTGTTTCGGGGTTGTGGAGCCGAACCAAATTCCCGAGGCGATGCGCCGCTTGCGCGCCGCGTGCCGCGGCCTCGAACGCAGTGCATCACGGAGCGGGAAGCGGGCCGTTGGCGTTTGATTGCTTCAAGAGGTCGCGGATCTCGACGAGCAGTTTCTCGCTTGCCGAAGGCTCCGGCGGCTTCGCGGCCTCTTCCTTCACCATCCGCCGCTGTAGGGCGTTCATCCCCTTTACGACGAGGAACAAGCAGAACCCGATGATGACGAAGTTGATGCTGGCCTGCAAGAAGTTGCCGTAGCGGAGCGTGACGTCGCCGTAGGTCGTGCTCAGTCCCGCGATGTTCACGCCGTTGGTGATGAAGCCGACGATCGGCATGAAGATGTCGGCGACGACCGAATCGATGATCTTGGCGAACGACGCCCCGATCACGACGCCGACGGCGAGATCGATCACGTTCCCGCGCAGTATGAACTTCTTGAATTCGTCGACGAATCCGCCCATGAGCATCCCCTGTGGAAGTGAATGGCGTCGAGCCAGCGGTTGACTCGCGTCATTCTATTTGGAATAATGCGATTGCCATCTGGCGATTGAGGTCGAAGGGTGTGCAGGCACGGAGACGAGCCAGAGCCCAACACCTCGCCCCCGGCTTTGCGGGGGAGAGGTCGATGTGCTGATGCGCCTAGCATCAGCACGTCGGGTGAGGGGGCGTTGGCTCGTTACTCGAAAACCCCCTCACCCGGAGTCGAAGTTGCATTCGCAACTTCGACT
>JAYTUG010000407.1:0-5244 GCA_043744695.1 Gemmataceae bacterium | reverse complement strand
AGGTAGTCGCCGACGTTGATGGCGACGCCGTTGCCGTGAACGCGATGCAGCGTTTCCTGGCCGTAGCGGTACGAGTCGTCGTCTTCGATGTCGTCGTGTACGAGGCTGGCTTTGTGGAAGGTTTCGATGGCGAGGGCGGCGTGCTTCACGGTATCGGGAATGGTCCAGCCGCTGTCCGCGAGCGTGGCGGGCGCACCATTCAAGGCGTCGTAGGCCGCGAGTGTGATGAACGGCCGCGAGCGCTTCCCGCCGCGCGAAAGGAAATCGTAGGCAATCTGCTCGTGCTTCTGCAATGGGTCCATCGCAAACCCACCCGGCTCCACGGGTGGACTTTGCCTCGCTTTAGGAATCAACCGCGTGAGTTCGGGTTCGTCGAACATCTGGTTCGCGGCCCGCATCAGATGCACGTAGGTCTTGGTTTTCTTGCTCGTCGGCGGCGTGTGCAGGTCGATCGACTCGAACACCCAGTCGTTGTCCACCGACGTGTTCTTGCAGTTGCTCGAAAGCAGCGGCGTCGCGATGCACGGGATTCCCGCGAGAAGCACCTTGTCGAAGGCCTTTTCCAACACGTTCAAGCAAGCCACTCCCACGATGGCATCGACGTGCCCCGAGACGATGATCTTGAGAACGATCGGCGTGCCTTCGCTCACCAGCACCTTGTAGCCGAGCTGTTCGGCTTTGGTGCGGAAGTCGCCGACTTCGCAGGCTCCGCACTTCTTGCAGTCGAGGCCGAACTCGTCGTAATCCGCCGGGCAACCCTCGGCGTTCTTCAAACAGTGCGGCAGCAGCATGAGCCGGCGGTGGAACGGAATCGCGGCTACCTGCTCCCGCCAGAATTCGTTCGTGAGCATGACCATCGTGAAGCCGAGGTACTGACCGCCGAGGTGGAGCTCACTCAGGATCGCTTCCGAAGAATCCTTGGAGAATTCGCGGGTGAGCGGCTTCGATTTATCCAGGGTGGCGCAGAACACCTGGACGGCGGCACGCACGGTGTCCCGAAGTTCGCGCGTTTCCGGCACGGCCTTGAAGGCGGCCGTGTTCAGCTTCGGCGGCTTGGTCGGGGCGCGTTCCGTGTGCGATTCGAAGGCGACAGCAGTCGTCACGATAATCGGCCCTTGGCGTGGCGGCGGGTCGGTGGGCAGTGGAGGGAATGATACGGAATTCGTTCGGCGGTCGGCGTCCGGTACGCATACCGGCTTCTGGGGCGGGTCTTACAGCACGCTCAAGCGGCCGGGACGGCCGCGCACCCAGGGAAGATTCGGCACCCGGATCGCCGCGCTACCCATGTTTGCTCTAACTCAGTCTTACAGTGCCTCGCCAACTTGCAACGGTAATCGATCTCCTCGGTGAACTTCCGAACGAAAAATGGCCCGAGAAGCGGTCTGCGGGCGATTGCGAGGCGGTTTGAACCGCAAGACCGGTAACTTCCCTACCCCGACCCACCCACAATCGCCACTCTGCCGGTTCACCACTTGTGTGCGCCCGGCCAAGGTTTACAATCATTGTGTGCGGACCGGGCGATCCGGCTCTCACGTGCATTCCGGCCGCTCGCACGAGGCCCTCATGGCTGCTCAGTTTATCACGCTCGATGAGGCCGCGAAGCGGCTGGGCATTCCGATCGACGAATTCAAACGCCGCCTCAAAACGGAATGGACGCACCTCGTTCCCATGCGGGACGGCCCCACGCTGCGCTTCCGCGACAATCAGATCGACGAATTGGGCCGCCAGCTGGGCGCGGCCAGCGATCCCGAATTGCCGCTCGCCGCCATGGACTCCGTGGAACACGGCTCCGACGATTTCAAAGTCGAAGCGAAGAAAAAGAAGGCGAAAGCCGCCGACGAGCCGCTCGTGTTCGACGCCTCGGACGACGACATCTTCTCGCTTTCGGCCGAGGTGCCCAAAACCGGCAAGTCCAGCAGCGCTTCGTCCGAGGATTCGGACGTGCGGCTCGAAGTCGGCAAGATGCCCAAGAAGAAGAAGAGTGCCAGCGACCCCGAGGCGATCCCAACGGAAGAAATCGCCCTCGATGCCGGCCCGAGCAGCGCCGTAATTAAGGGCGGCAGCTCGGCTAAGCTCTCGGCCCCGAAATCGTCCGGTAAGCTTTCCGCCGGCACCGACGCCGTGAAGAAATCGCTCGCGAACAAGCCGGGCACGGGCGATAGCAGCGAGTTCGAACTGAGCCTCGACGCCGACAGCGACGATTTCGAACTGCAGCTCAACACCGATTCCAGCGATGAAGTCGACCTCGGCAGTTCCCCCATGGAAGAAGCTGGCCGCGGCGGGAAGAGCGGCATCAACCTCCGCTCCCCCGGCGACAGCGGCGTTTCCCTCGAGAAGGGCAAGAAGGGCGACTCCGGACGCAACCTCGCCAAGAAGCCCGACTCCGGAAAGGGACTTTCCAAAAAGAAGGCACCCCCGCCCCAGACCGACAGCGATTCGGACGTCGATTTCGAACTTTCGCTCGAAGGGGAACCGACTGCGGCTTCCGGGATCAACCTCGGTTCCAAGGGCCCCAAGTCGGGGAAGTTGCCGGTTACGTCCGATTCGGACAGCGAGTTCGAACTGACCCTCGACGATTCTGGCGAAGGTTCGAGCCTCGAAGCCGCGGCACTCGAAGGAGAGGAGAGCAGGGGCGACATCTTCGAGACGGACTTCGAAATCCCGCCGATGACGGACGAATCCGGGAGCGAGGCCGTCGCGCTGGAATCGGACACGGACCTCGAAAACGCCGACATGGAAGTGGCCCTCGACGATAGCGATGTCGTTGCGGAAGAAGAGACGGGCAGCCAGGTCGTGCTGCTGGAAGACGAAGCGGACGCGCCGCGGGTCAAGGGCGGGAAGAAGCCCCGCAAGGTCGCGGTTGACGACGTGGACTTGGCGGATGTGGACGAGGACGAAGGCGGATCCGCGAGTTCGGCACTCAAGGGTGTGAAGGGCCGCCGCCTCGACGACGACGATGAAGTGGAAATCGCGGCGACTGGCCGCGCCGCACCCAAGCCGTGGGGGCCGCTCCCCGCGATCATCCTCTTCCCGTCGCTCCTCCTGATGACCCTGTGCGGGCTCATGGGCTACGAACTGATTCACACCATGATGGGCTACCAGCAACCGCGTAAGACCACCGCCCCGCTCGTTCGCGGCATCGCCAAGACCTTCGACATGGAACTGAAGGACCAGTAAGAACTCACCACGGAACACGCGGAATAAGAGCGAGCCGTGGGGAATGGTCCCCACGGCTTTCTTCGTTGGGTGTGCCTCTCGAAGTAGGCGAACGTACTCATTCTCGTATGGCCGGAGGCCTCTTCACCTCTCCCCGGCTTTGCGGGGAGAGGTCGAAGTCGAATTTGCGAAGCAACTTCGACTTCGGGTGAGGGGGTCTGTTTACAAGTGACAAGCCAACGCCCCCTCGCCCGGTTTGTCGATGCCTGCGCATCGACAAACCGACCTCTCCCCCGCAAAGCCGGGGGAGAGGTGTTGATCGAGCGCCCGGGTCGACCAGACATATGATGTCCATCTGCTTTCCCTTCCGTGTTTTCCGCGGTGAAAAAGACATGTCCCATTCACTCGGGTTCGCCATTGTCGGCTGCGGGATGATCGCGCGGTTCCACGTCCGCGCGCTGGCGGAGATCCCCGGCACCCACATCGCGGCACTCGTCAGCCGCACGCCCGAAAGCGCCGCCAAGTTGCTCGAAGAAACAGGTACACCGCCCTGCCCGACCTTCGCCACGGTCGAGGAAGCGGTTCGGGCTCCCGGCGTGGAGGTCGTGGTGATTACGACGCCGAGCGGGGCGCATCTAGAACCGGCGATTACGGCCGCGGCGGCGGGCAGGCACGTCGTCGTCGAGAAGCCCTTGGAGATCACCGGCCCACGCTGCGAGCGCATCATCGAAGCCTGCGACCAGCACGGCGTGAAACTGTGTACCATCTTCCCTTCGCGGTTCGCCGATGCGAACATCGCGCTCAAGGCTGCGGTCGATTCCGGGAAGTTCGGGCGGCTCACGCTGGGCGAAGCGAGCAACAAATGGTGGCGCAGCCAGGCCTACTACGACGACGGCGGCTGGAAGGGGACGCTCGCCCTCGACGGCGGCGGCGCCCTCATGAATCAGGCCATTCACAACGTCGACTTGCTCCTCTGGATGATGGGCCCCGCCACGCATGTCTGCGGGCTCACCGCCACGCTCGCCCACGAACGCATCGAAGTGGAAGACACGGCAGTCGCCTCGATCCGCTTCGCAAATGGTGCCCTCGGCCTCCTCGCGGGCACCACCAGCGTTCACCCCGGCTACCCCAAACAAATCGCCATCCACGGCGACCTCGGATCCGCCGTGATCGAGCAGGAAGACGTGTTGAAGTGGGACTTCACGCCGGCTACGGCGGCGGACGATGACGTGAAGCAGCGATTTGCGGCGAAGCTCGGAGCGAGCGGTGGCGCGGCCGACCCCAAGGCGATCAACCACGAAGGGCATCGCCGGCAACTCGCGGACTTCGTCGAGGCGATCCGCGACAACCGAGCACCCAAGGTCGATGGCCGAGAAGGAAAGCGCGCGGTGGAACTGATCTGTGCCGTCTACGAGAGCAACCGTACCGGTCGAGTGATCGAGCTTTAAAGCTGAAGGAGTTCACGAGTTGCCGAACCGCACGTTCCCCATTGCCACGGCGTCGTGTAATCGTGCCAGGTATGAGTCGCGGGCTATCTCCACGGCACCCATCCGTTCGGTGTGCTCGGTTTTCATTTGTACGTCGAAGAGCGCGTAGCCGCGAGTATTGAGGTGTGCGACGAGTGCGGCGAGCGCGACCTTCGAGGCATCGGTCACGGTGTGGAACATCGATTCGCCAGCGAACAAGCCACCAATGGCGACGCCGTAGATTCCGCCTGCGAGTTGCCACCCTGGGAGCGCGGCCGTCCCGGCCGCTTCTTCGCCTGGGCTCCACACTTCCACACTGTGTGCGTGCCCCACTTGGTGCAGGCGGACGTAGGCGGCGAGCATCTCGTCCGTTACCCAGGTGCCTTCGGGGCGGGTTTCGCCGCAGGCCCTCATCACGGCTTCAAACTGCCGATCGAGGGTGACGCGGAACTTGCCGGAGCGAATGGTGCGGGCGAGCCGCCGCGAGATGTGGAGGCCGTCCAATTCGATGATGGCACGGGGATCGGGAGACCACCAGAGAACGGGGTCGCCTTCCGAAAACCACGGGAAGACGCCTTCGGAATAGGCTCGAAGCAGCAGTGTGGGCGAGAGGTCGCCGCCG
>JAYTUG010000406.1:0-5245 GCA_043744695.1 Gemmataceae bacterium | reverse complement strand
CCCACAGCATGGCGAGGCCGATGGTGAGGTAGATCGCGAGCCAGCCCCAGTCGATTCCGTTCCACCCGATGGCCGAGCGCAGGTCCGCGAAGAGCACGAGCCCGGTGACGATATTGAGTACGCCGCCGACGGTGCCTTCGGCAGCGCGAGCGAGCCCGCGGCCGACGAAATACGTCTGGAAGTGCGCTGGGCTGATGTAAACGTACTTCAACATGCGGTAGTGTTCGCGGTCGCGAATGACGCCGTAACTGAGGCCGAACATCACGCTACTCACGAGCCCGAAGCAGGCGTTGGATATGTAGAGGTAGGGGAGGAACTCGGCGGGCACGCGGCCGCCGGTGGCGAACCGGGCCGCGTAGTACATGCAGACGAGCATGAGCGAGCCGCAGACGGGCTTCACGAACATGTAGAGGGCGAAGAGCCCGGGGCTGGCCCAGTTGGTTTCGAGTTGCCACCCGAGCCAGGTGGCGAGCTTCAGGGTTCGGAGGTGTTCGCGCATGTGTTCCATATAGCGGCCGGCTTGCCGGCCGTCTGATTGATGATGCGAAAACGGCCGGTAAACCGGCCGCTATATCAAGATAGCGGCCGGCTTGCCGGCCGTCTTGTGCGGACGGTCGGTAAACCGGCCGCTATATCAGATAGCGGCCGGCTTGCCGGCCGGTTCGCACGAGGGACAGCCGATGACCTGCGGCATTCATCTCATCTGGACGACGTACGGTACTTGGCTTCCAGGCGATTCTCGCGGGCACTGGTCCTCTCTCTTCGACCTCTACGGAAACATCATCGAGAAGGGCGGCAAGCTCAATTTGTCCGATTCCGTTACCCGGAAGCGTTCGCTCGACCGCATGCTCGAACCCCCGAAATACCTCGATGTCGACGAGATCGAAATCGTCGCGAACGAGTTGAGCCGGCATGTCGGTGAACCGCCCGCGCCGCTGGCCTGGGCGGCGACCATCGAATCACATGCATCTGCTCGTGGGGCCGGTCGATGAGGATTTGAAGCAATTCGCGGGGAGAATTAAAGGGCGAACGAGTAGCGCAGTTGGAGCGATGGCGAAGAATGCCGATCGCGAACGGGTCTGGACCAGTGGATATTGGAAAGTGTTTCTGTTCGACGATGTCGCGGTGACAGCCGTCAAAAAGTACATCGAGGCCCACAATATTCGGCGCGGGTTGCCCGCAGCGCCGTATTCGTGGATAAGGCCGATCGACATATAGCGGCCGGTTTACCGGCCGTCCGATTGGTAATGCGAAAACGACCGGTAAACCGGCCGCTATTCTCAGCATCCCCTGTCGTGACACAATTTGGGTGTAACCAATCTCTCTGGTGGTGATGGCGGGGTTTGGGTAAGAAGGGGCGACCTCACTACCCGAACAGGACGTTCCATGACTCCCACCATCACGATTGAAATCCCGGCCTCCAGCGAGGCACTCGTCCGGCACCTCATCGCCCTGCAGGAGGAACTCGAAGCCCTCGCCCTCTCCGCCCCCGACGGCACCGTGCTCGAGGCCTGCGAATCCGCCGTCGTCCACAAGGGCCGAGACCTCAACAAGCGGATTCTGGAAGATGCGGTGGCTCGACGAATCGAGACCGCCGAAAAAAAGGGGCCCCGATCCGCGTTTGTCCGTGCGGCCGACCAAAAGAAAATCGCGGGATCGGTCGGCGTCAGTTCGCGACGACGCTCGGGGTGCTCAAACTCCGTCGTCGCTACTGGCAATGCCGCTGCGGTTCCGACGGCGGCTACGCGGTCGACGCGGTGCTCGGCCTGAACGGCCGGTTCAGCCAGGTGGTTCAGAAACACTGTTGCCGGCTGGCGGCGGATGTTTCTTTCGCCAAGGCCCACGAGCACCTTCGCGAGTTGCTGGGCGGATGCGAGAAGTGCTGGACTTCGCGGAATCGTTGAAGTGCCGAGATGACGCAAACTGGAAGCAATTCGGTCAGGCTCAACTGGCACGAGCCTACGACGAAGATGAACCCGAGTACTCCCTCACCGATCTTCAATCGGAGCCTGTGTCTTGACTCCCGGCAATGTCATCCTGATCTCACTTCCCGTGATGGGTGGGGCCGTGATCCCGAAAACCTGTCACACATCTAACTCCTCGACGATCGCCTGATCGGCCTTCTCCATGATGAACCGGTAGCGGGGCTCCGCGTCCTTGCCGAGCAGTTCCTGGAACGCCGTGTGCGCCTCCAGATTGTTGTCGATCTCGACTTTCAAGAGCGTGCGCGTCTTCGGATCGAGGGTCGTTTGTGCGAGTACCTTGAAATCCATTTCGCCGAGACCCTTGAACCGCGTGATTTCCACTTTCGCGTTCGCGCGCACTCCGGCGAGGATTTCTTCCTTGTGCTCGTCGTCGCGGACCCAGTGCGTTTCCTTGCCCACATCGATGCGATAGAGCGGCGGTTGGGCGATGAAGAGGTGCCCCTTTCGGATCAGTTCCGGTGCGTGCCGTAGGAAGAAATCCAACATGAGCGTGGTGATGTGGTGCCCGTCGGCGTCGGCATCCATGAGCAGAATGATTTTGCCGTAGCGGAGGCCTTCGTAGTAGAACTTGTCACCGGCGCCGGTACCGATGGCCTTCACGAGGTCGCCGATCTCCTGGTTCGCCACGACCTTCGCCGTGGGCAGGTCTTCTCCATTGAGAATCTTACCTCGAAGTGGCAGCACGGCCTGCGTGTGGTTATTGCGGCCTTGCTTCGCGGAGCCGCCCGCCGAATCGCCCTCGACGATGAACAGCTCCGTGGTGTCGCGATTCGTGGACTTGCAGTCGGCGAGCTTCCCGGGCAGGCTCGTGCGACGGCTACCGGGCGAACTCCGCTTCACTTCGTTCACCGCGGCCCGCGATGCTTCCCGTGCCTTCGCCGCCAGTTGAATCCGGCCGATGATCGCATCCGCCGCCGTCTTGTTATTGTTCAGCCACGTTTCGAGGGCCGGGCGCACGAAGCCATCGACCACGGCATCCATCTCGGGGTTGTTCAGCTTCTGCTTGGTCTGCCCTTCGAACTGCGGCTCGCGGACGAACACGGAGAGCACGCAGACCACGCCCTCGCGGATGTCGTCCGACGTGATTTTAAGCCCCTTGATCTTGATGTCGTGGGTTTCGATGTAGTTGCTAACGGCCTTGCGTAAGGCACTCTTGAGGCCGTTCTCGTGGGTGCCGCCGTTGGGCGTGCGGATGCCGTTCACGTACGAACGGTAGGTTTCCTCGGTCGACTCGGACCACTGAAGTGCGACTTCGAGTTTGCTGCCCGCCTCGCGGGTGGCGGAGAACGCGACTTCGGTCACGGCCGGTTTCTGACCATCGACGACGAGCTTCTGGAGGAAAGCAGGAAGGCCGCCGGGGTTGGCGAACTCATAACTGTGCCCGCCGTGTTCGTCCTTGAACGAAATCGAAAGCCCGCTGTGGATGTACGACATGTCTTCGAGCCGGGCCTTGATGGTGTCGCCATCGAAGCGCGTGGTCTTGAAGATGGAATCGTCGGGTTGAAAGTAAATGCTGGTGCCGTGGCCTCGGAACGGGCCGACCTTCTGAATTTTCGCGAGCGGCACGCCCTTCGAATACTCTTGGCGATACTCGAAGCCGTCGCGCTTCACCGTCGCAATGAGGCTCTTCGAAAGTGCGTTGACGACGGAAGCGCCGACGCCGTGGAGGCCGCCGGAGTGCAGGTAGCCGCTGTCGGTTTCGCCGAACTTGCCGCCAGCGTGGAGCACGGTGAGCACGAGTTCGAGGCCGGTCTTCTTGTGCTTCGGATGCATCTCGATGGGGATGCCGCGGCCGTTGTCGCCGATGGTGATCGCATCCCCCGCTTTGTGAAGCACGACGGTGATGTAGTCGGCGAACCCGTTGATGTATTCGTCGACGGCGTTGTCGAGAATCTCCCAGGCGAGGTGGTGGAGCCCCTTGGCATCGACGCCGCCGATGTACATCGCGGGCCGCTTGCGAACCGGCTCCAGGCCTTCGAGAACCTGAATGTCTTCGGTGCGATAGCGTGCGGGAGAGGGCGTACTCATGCGGTTGGCATTCCTTTGCTCGGCGTGCGTCTTGTCTTCAATCTTATCACCTCGGTCGGCCCCTGACCGAGCATGGCCACATCGCGCTTGATTTTTCTCGCGGGTCGCGCTCATGATTTCACCCTATTTTGAAGTGTTTTTCGGGGTCGGTTTCTGTCGTTGCTGGCCATGCGCGGCAGGCTCCGCGGCACAAGTCGCATCGACCCCGCCAGTTGCGGTATCGCCCGCACGACCAGCCGGGTCGTGCGCCAGGAAGCCGTTCGCCGCCGTGAACCCCCAGCGACTCGACGAGGTGCGAATGGGTGTGCCTTTAGATTTTGGCGAACCGGCGACGTAAGTCGCCGGGTGTGCGAGAAACCCGGCGACTTACGTCGCCGGTTCGCCAGGGAATCAGCGAGTGCCAAAATCCATAGGTACACCAGGTGCGAAAGTTCCAAATCGCTGCGCTGCTGCAGCAGCTGATAGTTCGGGTCCGCGGCAGGATCGTTCGTGAGGCCGCCCGCCGCCAGAGAGGTGCAGGACGCACTTTGCAAATCCGGAGCCTTGAAACCCGGTTTCTGCTTTGGAAACCGGGTTTCTCATGGCTTTCAAAAAACCCGGTTTCCAAAGCAGAAACCGGGTTTTATTGAGTGTCCCACAAACTGAGTCCTACACCTTCGCCAGGAGAAGCAGAGATTTGGCCGCCCGCAGTTGGGCGTGGGCATCCGGCAAGCGCAGTCGAGCCCGATAATGTTCCACGACCTCGCAAACAACGGCGGGGTTCGAGAGCGCTTCGCGCACGGAGAACGTGTTTGTCATGACGGACCTCGGATTGGGGGAACGGGAAGTGCTGGGCGATGCGACGGGAATGAGTCGCGGGGGAAGCCTACGATCCAAAATTCGATAGTGTCTCAGTTTCGGCTTTCTCTCCTTTTCTCTCCTTTTCTCGACTTCGCGCCCGTCGATCAGGTCAACCAGTTCTTCGTAGCTCCTGCGAGTACGGGAACAGCAACGCCGCAAAGGCTTGGTCTGCCATCCATTCTTGGAGTTCAGCCAACCGGAACAAATTGAGGCTGTTCGATCTTCAGGCTGAAAGCCTGGTATCCCTTAGCCCAGGGCAACGCCCTGGGATTCTGACCGCAGTCACGCACCCTGAAGGGGTGCGACTCCGAGCCTTACGCGCGTTCGTCCCGGTCGCAGCCCTTCAGGCTGCTGCTCGCGTCACGCCTCACCCCAGGGCGTTGCCCTGGGCT
>JAYTUG010000405.1:0-5256 GCA_043744695.1 Gemmataceae bacterium | reverse complement strand
CCACCGGAGGTGCTGCGAATGCACGGCGGGGCTCGCAGAGCCTCGACCCGCCCTACAAAACTCAACCCGCGCCCATCAGCGGTTCCAAGAACGCCTTCGATTTGCGGGCGACGTTCACGGCATCGTAACTGTGCCGGCTCAGTTCCACAAACACGCCGCCTTCGTACTTCGCCTCCCGCAACCCATCGAATACGTCCGCGAAATCCACCTCGCCTTCGCCGAACATCAGATGGTCGTGAACGCCCGGCTTCATGTCCTCGACGTGTACGTTCCAAAGCACGTGCTTCCAAGCCGCGATGTGCTCGCTCACCGGCACTTCGCCCTCGTAAACGAGATGGCCCACATCTAGCGTGAGGCCGAACGCGGGGTGGTTCACCTTCGCGTGCAGGTCGGCGAACTTGTCCATCGTGTCGATGAACATGCCCGGCTCCGGCTCGAACGCAAGGCGAACGCCCTTCGCGGCGGCGATGTCCGCGAGGCGCTGGCACTCCTCAACCAGACGCTTCATTAAGGCCTTCGAGGTCGCGTCGTCGGTCGCCGTGCCGGACCAAAAGCTGAGGGTCTTGGCCTTCACGCCCACGGCGATTTCAATGCAGTCTTGCAGGAATTCGAACCGATATTTGCGGTCGTCGGCATCCGCCGAGAGGAGCGTCGGTTGGTGTTTGTGCCGGGGATCGAGCAGAAAGCGAGCCCCGGTTTCGACGACGCACTGAAGCTTTTTGAACTGGATCGCGTCGGACACGACGTGGATGCGGTAGTGCAGGTCGTCGTCGGCGAAGTCCGATTTTAGGAAGGGATCGAGGTGATTCACATCCGGGGTGAGCGCGACGCCTCCGTAGCCGAGTTCCGCGATGATCGCGATGGCGTCGACGAGGCGGTGATGGGCGAAGCCGTTCGTGTTGTATCCGATGAGCATGAGGGCATTGTACGGCAAACGAAAGCGCAGGCGAACCGACGACGTCAGTCCACCGCATCGCCCAATCAAGACGGACTCGCCGCGACCGGTGCGCTCGGCACCTCCACCTTGTCGGTCCGCGTGAAACGACGTACCACGCGGTAGCCAGCATAGCCCACCAACGCCCAAGGCAACACCACGCAGAGGCCGAACACGACCCACGTCATGCTCGTGAGAAGCACTTCCGCACTGTAAGAAAGGCCCTTTTTCACCGGCGTCCAGAGGCCGTCCTCCGAGTTCACGATGCCCTCGACGCTCGAAAGCGTGATGTCGATGCGGGCCGTCGCGGAGTTGCCCGCGGGTGCCTGCGGATCGCGGGACGAGTTCGACACGCGAACCGTGCCGGCCGTCTTGAATTTCTCGACGAGCCCACTCGCCGCGTCGAGCGGCACTTCGTAAACGAGCCGCGCCGTGGTCTTGCCGTTGCGTTCGCGTCCGGACTTGACGTCGATCGGCCGGCCTTTCACTTCCTTCAGGTTCGCCACAAACAAGGCCATGGTGCTTTCCACGTCCGCGACTTCAAGACCCAGGCTTGTTGTCTCGCGCGGCTTGAGCCGATTCGCAGGCAGCAACTTCATGCTGTAAAGCACCTTCGTATCGGTCGCGGTCTCGTTCTCCGCCGCATGCGAAATCTGCCGCGATACCGTTTCACCAGCGGCTTCGATTGCCGCCTTCACGCTCACTTCGTCGGCTCGCCGCACCTCGAAGTCGAGGCTCGCGGTCACGTTCTGCTTGTCGTTTTCATCCAGTTGCGAAGCCAGGATACGGCCCTTCGCCGCCGTCACGACTTCGCGAATCGCGTTGTAAGAAGCGACCACGTCGGCCACCGCGACCTGCTGCGTGATGCTATCCCGCGGGCGAAGCCGAGCCACCGGGTAGAGCGTGACCTGATAGAGAATCTTGGAATCGGTGACGGTGTCGCTCTCCGGGGCGCGGGCGACTTGGCGGGAAGTCGCGTCGCCGGCCGCGGCGAGGGCCGCGCGGAGAGCGCCTTCCTCGGTTCGCTTCACATCGAAGTTCAACTGCGCCGTGATGTTCTGCTTGTCGGTCTCGTTCAACTGGGCGACCTGCACGCGGCCCGCGGCCTTGGCAATCGCATCCCGCATCGCGTTGTATGCCGTGGGCACATCCGGAACCGCGACCGAGAGCGTGGCCGTTTCCCGCGCCGCGATGTTGGCGAGGTTGTAAAGCTGCACGATGAAGATCGTGTCGCCCCGCTTCACCTTCGCGTCCTTGGGCACGACCGCGCCGCCATCGGCTTGCTGGAGGCGGTCGATTTCGAGCCGGGCCACGCGGCCGAGTTGACGCAGCCGATCGCGGATCGGGCCACCCGTTTCCGGCGACACCTCGAAGTTCAAGGTCGCGTTGAACTGCCCGGCCGATAGCTGCTTCAACTCCGATTTCGTGACGCGGCCCTTCGCATCGAGCACTTCCTTCAGCACGGTCTGATACGCCTTATCCACATCTTCGACTTCGACGCCGGCCTGCACGCGTTCGTTCTCGGTGACGCCGATGGCGGAGCGAATTTCCTTTTCGGTGAGCGTGATGGTCAGAGTGCTGAGTGCGGCGAGGTTCGCGAAGTAGCGGAGTTCGCCCTCGGATTCCTCGATCTTGGTTCGCCAGACGCCGAGTTCGCGTTCGGCTTCGAGCAGTTGCTTGATCTCGCCCTTGCCGTCCTTGATGATCGCGAGCAGTCGCAGTTCCATCGCCCGGGCGGCCTTCAGCCGGCTCTCCAAATCCGTGTATTGTTTGGTCACGTCCTGGCTGGCGAGCTTCACGCTCTTGAGTTCGCCGCCCTTGCCGAGTTCCTTGCGGAGGTCGAGCACGAGGCTATCGAGGAACTCGGGCGGGATGCGAACGACGACGGAACCCTTGACCTTGCCGTTGGGCAGTTTGTCGCTGTTGACGGTGCCGACGAATGCGCCTTTCACCCCGGTGATGAGCTTGGTGACGGTGGCGAGTGCGGAGTCGAACGATTCGATTTCGAACTCGATGTCGCCGGAGCGAAGCACGACGCGGCGCATGACTTCGGGTGCGGGAGGCGCGGGTTCGGGGATGGCACCCACGGGCGATTTCGGGTCGGCGCTAGGCGCGGGCTTCGGGAGGCCGGCCTTCAGTTTGTCGCCCCCCTTGTCGGGCTTGTTGCCGTCGTCGCCTCGTCCATTCTCGGTTCGCGCGATCGAGGACTCGGAGTCTTTTAAGGCCTTATCATCCGGCTTGTCGCGACTCTCACCGGGGACGAAGTAGGTGCGCGGCGGTGCGGGCGTAAAGGTCGTGGCCTTGATTGGCAAATCTTTGTCCGGGGTAAAGGCGGTTCCGGAACCGCTGCCTGGAAGCGCGTTGCCGGGTTTCCCGCCTGCAAAGCCTCCACCACCTCCGCCTCCGAAACCTTGGCCGTTGCCGTAGCCGAGGGCGGGTGGAACCGGCCCGTTGTAGTTGAACGTGCCCCATTTGCCGTCTTCCTTACCGCCGCCGGCGGAGAGAAGTGTGCTTTTCGTCGCGCCGGAGCGGCCGGAGAAGCTGTCCTCCAAGATCTCCCCCTGCGACTTGAGTGCTGCAGTAGCTTCGGTGCGAGCAGCCGGCACGCCGATGGGGTCGAACTTGACGATGTCGTCTACCGTCTTATCGGCGAGCTTGTCGAGTCGGGAGTCGGCACCGGGGTCTTCGTTGGTTAACTCCCCAAATGCAATCGCAGTCTCCGTTCGCCGCGCTTCGTATTCGGATTCTTTGTGACCTGTCGGATCGAACAACGCCCTTTCCGAATCCCGTGCCAGCCGCCGATCTTCACCCGGCATCGGCAGCCTGCCGCCATTCATCACGGTGACCGTCAGCGCTCCGAAGGTGGTCAGCGCGAGGACCCCGGCGGCCACGGCCGTGAGGCGACGCCAGCCCACGAAGAAAATCACGCTTCGCTTCGGGGCCGAGCGGACGGCGCGAATCGCGCGGTCTTCCAGACCGGGCTTCGGTCGGAGCGGGAGGAACAGTGTGCCGAGCCCGCGGTCGAAGTGCGTCGCGGCCGCAAGCGCCTCGTGGCACTCGACGCACTCCTTGACGTGCCGTTCGAGGCGTTCGGATTCTTCGGAGGAAAGCCCGCCGGCGAGGTACGCCGCGATCTGTTCTTGCGACCACACGTGATCAGTCATGGGAATCCTCCAGTAATCGCGAAGCCGCAAGCGGCTAAATATTGGACGGCATCCGGTCGCGGAGCATCTTCAACCCGCGGTGCAACAGCCCCCGCAGCGAACCGTTCGTCAGCCCCAGTTGTTCGCCGATCGTGTCGTAATCCGCGCCCGTGATGTACCGCATCGTGAGCGGCAACCGGTACTCCTCGGGCATCGACCGCAGCACCGAAAGCACCGATTGCCGCAGTTCCTCGCGCTCGGCCGCATCGTCGGGCGAAAGCCCGTTCGCCGGCACCATTCCCAGGGTCGCGGAGTCGCCGTTCGCACCGACTCGCTTCTGACGCATCTCGCGGCGCGACGAATCGATCGCCACGTTGTGGGCGATGGTGAGGAGCCAGGGTCGGAACTGGGCCGGGTTCTCGAGTTTCTTCAGCGATCGGAAGGCGAGCAGCAGGGTTTCTTGAAGTAGATCTTCGGCGCGGTGGGCGTTACCGGTGTCTAAGAAGAGGCGCGCGAAGGCGAGCCGCGATGTTCGGCGAACCAGTTCCTCAAAGGCAGTCTGGTCGCCGTCCCGCGCCCGTATCACCAGGTCGGTGTCCGTTTCGCTCATGCGTCCCTCGTCGGTACTGCATTAGAGACGATGTGGAGAGGTGCGGCGCGCGCAAAAAATGAAATGAGATGTGCAACCGCCCAATGTGAGAGCGAGGTTCAACTCGCTCCCCCCTCGCTGGCGCGTAAGCTACTGACAATCAGGAATGGAATGTCACAAGTTTCGCCGCGGATGCGGCGTCCGATGGGAGCCAGGGGTGAAGCGAGGCTTTGCGAGCGCAGCCCCTGGGAGGGCCGACACCCACCGAAGTTTCCGAGCCGCGGAGCGGCGACAGAGTCTGGATGGCCCGCAATCGGTCGCCGCTCCGCGGCTTCGTCGATGGATTTATTTGTCAATGCCTCACCAGGGGTTCCGCTTCGCTCCACCCCTGGCTACCATCGGACGCCGCATCCGCGGCGATCAATCGCATCCTTCCCCATTCCAGTGTCTTTGGCAATTCTAACCGGCTGTAACATGCTTACTTCGCCAGGGCCTTGGCTTGCTCTTCGGTGATCTTCGTGAACGGCGTATCGAGTTGCACGCTAATCCAACTCTGGATCGCCGGCGTGAACGGGAATTTCCCCTTGGAA
>JAYTUG010000404.1:0-20440 GCA_043744695.1 Gemmataceae bacterium | reverse complement strand
TCCCTGATTCCCCTCGCCTCATCAGCCTTCGCCACCGCGAGTTGCGGCAAGATTCCGCTCAAGGCTGTGCGCGATTCTGCAAACCATGTACTGCACCCTTGCCACACCCATCATTCCGGTTCGCCTTGCGTCCGTTCGTAACGATGTGGCATCATTCCACCCCATGAACCTCCGACCCGCCATTTTTCTCGATCGCGACGGCGTCGTGATCGAAGACGTGAACCACCTCGCGTCGCCGAGCCAAGTGCGGCTCGTGCCCGGCTCCGCCGACGCCATTGCCGCCCTCAATCGCGCGGGCTGGCCCGTCGTGATCGTCACGAACCAATCGGGTGTGGCCCGGGGTCTGTTCACGATGGAAGGCGTTCACGCCGTCCATCGGCACCTCTCGGATCAACTCGCGGGCTACGGCGCGAAGATCGAGGCGTACTACTTCTGCCCGCACTACCCGACGGCCGAGGTCGCCGAGTTTCGCGTCGAGTGTTCGTGCCGCAAGCCGAACCCTGGCATGCTGCTCCAAGCGGCGGAAGAAATGGGCCTCGACCTCGCACGTTCCTGGATGGTCGGCGATCGCGAAACCGACCTCGCGGCTGGGGCCGCCGCCGGAGCGAGCACCATTCTCGTTCGCACCGGCCACGGTGCTGCCACGGACATCACGACGCTCGACCGCTCGGCCTTGAAGTTGGAACTGGTGGCGAAGAACCTCGCCGACGCCGTGGAGAAGTGCGGCCTGACGGAAGGTGTCCGCGCCGCGGCGTGAGCCTTGCCGCTTGCGGCTTCGCGATGGGATTTGAAATGAACTCCACGGACGTGCTCATCATCGGCGGCGGGATCGTCGGGCTCGGCACCGGCATGGCCCTCGCCGAATCGCAGAGCCTCGCCGTCACCATCATCGAAACCGAACGCGACCTCGCTCACCATCAAACCGGGCACAACAGCGGCGTCATCCACTCGGGGCTTTACTACAAGCCGGGTTCGGCGAAGGCACTCAACTGCGCCGCCGGCCGCGAACTGATGTACCGCTTCTGCGCGGAGAACGGCATTCCGCACGATCGCTGCGGCAAGTTGGTCGTCGCCACGAATCCGCGCGAACTCCCGGCGCTGATCGAACTCGAACGCCGCGGCCTCGCCAACGGGCTTACCGGAATCGCGCGGGTCGGCATCGAGGAAATGCGCGAGATCGAGCCGCACGTAAGAGGCGTCGCCGGGCTCCGCGTTCCCGAAACCGGCATCGTCAACTACAAAATCGTCGCGGAGAAGTACGCCGAGAAGATCGCTTCCGCGGGCGGCTCGGTTCGCACTTCCACTCAGTTCCTGAGTTGCCGGCGAGAAGCGGATGGCCTCGTCGTTGAGACCACAACCGGGACGTTGAAAACGAAACTGCTCGTGAACTGTGCCGGGCTCTACTCGGACCGCGTGGCCCGGCAATGCGGCGTCGATCCCGGCGTGCAGATCGTCCCGTTCCGGGGCGAATACTTCGAACTGAAGCCGCACGCCGCGCAGCTTTGCAAACACCTGATCTATCCGGTGCCGGACGCGCGATTGCCGTTCCTGGGCGTCCACTTCACGCGCATGATCGGCGGCGGCGTGGAGTGCGGCCCGAACGCCGTGCTCGCCTTTCGCCGCGAAGGCTACAAACTCACCGATGTGAATTTCCGCGATCTCTGGGAACTCGCCCGCTTCGGCGGCTTCTGGAGAATGGCCCGAAAGTTCTGGTACACGGGCATGGGCGAGATGTACCGCTCGTTTAGCAAGCGGGCGTTCTGGCACGCTCTTCAGGGACTGATTCCCGAGGTGAAGTTCGGCGACCTCGTAAGTGCGGGTGCTGGCGTTCGCGCCCAGGCCGTCGAACCCTCCGGCAAACTCGTCGACGACTTCTTCATTCGTCGGGCCGAGCGCATGGTCCATGTGTTGAACGCACCATCGCCGGCCGCGACCGCATCGATCGCCATCGGCCGCACCCTCGCCGACATGGCCTTGAAGGAACTCGGCCGGCCACTGCTTGGCCCGACACATCGGGGCACTCCGTGAATCACGCGATCATTTCGGCGACGCCGGTTCCAGCAGTCGCCGGCGGAAGTTGGATGCCGTCTTGCTGGGCGATGTCGAGCCAGTCGGCGACGATTCCGCAGAGCTCCCGATAGACTTCGACCTCATCCGCGCCGTGACAGCACGGCCCGATGACGCCGGGACACTGCCCGACGAACGCCCGGTCTTCGTCCGACCACTCGACGATTTTCACGTACCGTTCGACACCCGTCATAATTCGGACTCCTTGATCGAAGCTAGTTTCTCATTCCAGCAAGTCGAAATCAAGCGAGCCAGTCATGGATGGACCATTTTCCCTGCTCTTGGCAGGCGTGGCCGCGTTCCTATAACACTTGTTCCGCTCCGGGTTGAACCCGACTGATGCACGGCACGCTTCACAGCGAGTGTTGCCGGATCGCAGGTCGGCCGGAGCCGACTCTCGCCGGCCGCACTGCGGCCAAGGTGCTTGCATGTCCCTCGGATTGATCGGCTACAAAATCGGAATGACGCAGATGTTCACCGAGAACGGGGCCGTCGAACCGGTCACCGTGCTGCAACTCGGGCCGTGCCCCGTGCTGCAAATCCGCTACCCCGGAACTAAGGACGGCGACCGCACCGTCGAGAAGGACGGCTACTCGGCCGTGCAACTCGGGTACCTCGATAAGCCGCGCCGCAACGCGACCCGCCCCGAACAGGGCCACGTGGCCGCGAACCTGAAGTCGAAGCGCAAGGACAGCCGCACCAAGGCCGGCGTGAAGTTGCCGCCGAAGGCGGACGTGGAACCGCAACGGCACATCCGCGAGTTCCGCCTCGATAAGGGCGCGGGGTTCGTCGTACTGAAATCGGCGAAGGCCGACGCCGAGCAGGCCACCATGAAGGTCGAACGCGTCCGCACCACCGGCGACGTGAGGAAGCCGTTCGAACTCTACATCGAAGACATGACCCTGAAGGTGGGCCAAATCCTCGGGGTGGGCGACGTCTTCAAGGACATCCTCGCCGTGGACGTGATCGGCACTTCCAAGGGCCGCGGTACTCAGGGCGTGATGAAGCGGCACGGCTTCCACGGCCTGCCCGCGGCACACGGCTCCAAGAAGAATCACCGTCAGGCCGGTTCGACGTCGTCGCTCGCTTCCAACCGCGGTAGCGGTCGTCCGAAGAAGGGCCTTCGCCGCGCCGGGCAGTACGGCAACACCCAGATCACGATCCGCAACCTCGCGGTCGTGAAGGTCGACGTCGAGAACAACCTGATCATGGTTCGCGGCGGCGTCCCCGGCCACCCCAACGCCGTGGTCATGGTCCGCCCGACGAACAAGGCCGGGGCCGGCTCGCCCAAGGCCAAGACCCGCAAGCAAGAAGTCGTCTCGAAGAAGAAGTAGTTCCCATCGCAACCGACGAAGCCGAACGCGAAATCGCGTTCGGCTTTTTTCATCGTCCCATCGCCCGCATCGCGAGCCACACGCCCAGGATTCCGGCTATCACCGATCCGAGGGCGTACGCCGTCGCGGCCCACAACTTGCCATCGTGCAGCAGTTCGTACGATTCGAGGCTGAAGGTGGAGAAGGTGGTGAACCCGCCGCAGAAGCCGGTGCCGAGGAGCAGGTACCCGTTTCGCCGCGCGGGGTCGGCGTGGCCGAGGCAGAGTGCCGCGAGGAACCCGAGTAGCAGCGAACCCGAGACGTTGATGAGGAGCGTGGCGACGGGAAATTCGAGGTCGGGCCAGCGGGCTCGCTGGAACTCGGCGACCAACCGGCCGAGCCAGTAGCGGGAAAGGGTACCGACACTGCCGCCAACGGCGAGGAGCAACGAAGTCGTAATCCAATCGGGCATGATGCGATTGTACGAGGCGAGCCGATCACGTCTTCACGACGCCGAGTCGATTTCGGCGATAAGCCTGATTCATCGACTTCTCAATGATGCACTCGTAGTCTTGGACCTGCGCGATCACGACGCCATCGGGGTCGAGGTAGTCGATGTCGGCACGGGCGAACGTGCCGTTGTCGCGCGTGATCCGCACCACGAGCGATGCCGGGCTGTCCGGAAATTGCCGCCGATACTGCCGATACCGGCCCACGAAGTTCGGCACCGAACCCGCTTGATGCTGGAACTTGCTCCACAGGCACATGAGCTGGAAGCTGCAATCGACGATCATCGGGTCCGCGATCCACGAGGAGCGCAGCGGGTAGTGGAACCAATCCGCGGGGGGTGGCGCGGGGTTCGCCGTGCCGAGGAACGCGAGTTCGCTCGCGCCGGTGATGCTCGCGATCCCGTGCAGTTCGGGGCCGTGGAAGAGGAACTCGCTGTAGGCGATTTCCACGGAGTGCGGATAAGGCGGCGCGGCGGGTGGGCGGTCCGCCGCCGGCGGCTTCGGCAGTGCCGCCACGAGTACGATCTCGGCCCGCGACTTCAGCATCTCGCGGCCATCCTTGGGCTTCCCGCGCAACTCCACCGGCACGATGAAGAACTTATCCTGCTTCACGGCCTTCCCGGCATACGCTCGCAGCGCCAGGGAATCGTCCTCGTCCAACTTCACGGCCTGCATAATGCGCAACTCGTTGAACCCGTGGAAGAGCAGCCCCGGATTCCCGTGCAGCGCGGCGTGGGCGAGGAACTCGATGTGCAACGCGATCGGCAGCACCGCCCGACTATCGAGGACGTGCGAACGCAGAATCGGATGCGATTCCACGTCGATCGTTCGATCGAAGACCGCAACGAGGTCGACGTTCGGAGTGGGGTTGGGAGGCGAGACCACGGGGTTCGCGATCGTACCGGAGGAGGCCTTCGCTCCGGGTACGGGAATCGTGCCCGAACCGCTACCGGGGCGATGCTTCCCCAGCGCGAGCACCTCGACGGCTTTGCCCGAGGCGTACAGTTCGTGAACGAGAAACAACCCGCCTTCGATGAGTGGAATGAGGCCGACGCCTTCGGATTCAAACTGCTTGCGCAGCGCGGGCGTGACCATGCCGCCTTCCCACGGTCCCCAGTTGATGGAGACGACGCGGCAACCGGGACGCCTGCGTGCTTCTACCTGAGCCGTCTTGTTCAAGACTTCGTTGGCCGCGGCGTAGGCCAACTGCCCGATGCGACCGTTGCGCGCGGTGATCGAACTGAAGAGTACCAGCGCCTTGAGTTCTTCTTGAGCCAGCAGATCGAGCAGGTTGCGGAGCCCCTCGACCTTCGTGTTGTAAACGCGGTCGAAGTCGTCGGCGGTAAGGTCTTCGATGCGGCGGTCGGCGAGCACGCCGGCTCCATGAACGACCGCGGAGATTGCTCCGAACTTCACGCGGACTTGATGCAGGAGGTCTGCCACGGCCTTGCCGTCGCCAACGTCGACGGGGAAGTAGGCGACCTTCGCGCCGCTCGATTCGATCCGCTTCAAAGTGCGGCGAACCTCGCGCTGAGCGACGATCTTCTGGTACTGTTCGCCGATCTGCCGCGGCCCCGCTTCGGCTCCCAACTTCTCGGCAATCGCACTCTTGAGTTCGGCTTCGGACGCCAACCCGACTAGCCAATCGGGTTCGACGCCAGGCGGAGGCGTGCGCCCCGTCAGAATGAGCGTACACCCGAAGGCCTCGGCAATGGCCGCCGCAGCCTCGGCCGTCACGCCGCGGGCACCGCCCGTGACGAGTACCACATCTTTGGAGCCGAGGATCGAATGCGCACTGGCCCGCCGCACGGTGCGAGCCAGTTCCAACGCGCAGCGATGAGTCGCTCCGATTCCCACTTCGACCGGCCCCGCCGTGAGAATCTCATTTACGAGCGCGGCGGCCGCAGCGACCGGATCGTCGAACGATTCGTCTAAGTCGATGGCCTTGCACGACACCTCGGGCCATTCGTATCGGGCCGTCTTGGCGAGCCCCGCCAGCCCACCGGAGGTCGGATCGGATTCACCGGAAAGCGTACCGAGGCCGAAGGCACCATCGAGACGCGCGACAGTTGTGAACACCGCGGCCCCTTGACGCCCCGCCAGACGGAGTTTCGGTGCGACCTGTTGAAGCCACTCGAATGCCAACTTGTTGATTCCCGAATCGGGGCCGGGCGCGATCGGCGCAAGCAGGATCAGGCCGCTCAGCGGGCCGCTCGGTTTTTGAGCGCCGGGGCCGGACCAACCCATCACGCGCGAGTTCAGACCCAACTGCGCGAGTTGCTCGGCAACTTGCTCGGTGAAATCATCGGCATCGCCGACTACCCAGACCTCGCCGCCGGTCGCCAGTGGAATTCGCGTGCGCGGCGTGGACGGATCCAAATCGACGACTTGGAGAATGCTGCGATCGATGCGCTCGTTACCCAGAAGGTTGGTGGACGATCGCGAAGAATCGGAAGGAGGCGAAGGGCGAACCGGAGGCGGTGCTGCCGCGGGCTTGACCTCGCGCGCCGGTTGGAGCATGGAGTCGGACGCGCGCGTGGGGTGAATTCTGGATACGTACTCGGTATCGGGGGTGGTGAGTTCCGAGAGGGTTGTTGGCGGCAGCGGCTCGTTTAAGGTGCTCGGCGGTTCCGCAAACGTGAGTGCCGAGAACGCGATTTTCGCCGTACCGGGCGCTTCGGAGCGCGGCGGCACACCGCCGTTCAGAAAGTCCGCGACATCCTGGAGCGTGTGTAATGTCCCAAGATGTTCGGGCTTGACCTGCGGCGCATGGGGCAACTTCTCCTGCAACGACGAGAGTATCTCGACTCGCTTGATGGAATCGACGCCGAGATCGGCATCGAGCGAAAGCTTGAGATCGAGGCTGGACACGGGGTAGCCAGTCTTCTCGGCCACGACCGCGAGCAGGGCCGTCGCGACATCCGCGTTCGAGGTTGCTTCACGAGTCAGTAGGAGCAACTGCGCTCGCGTGACCGGCAGCGTGCGCGGTGCTTCGTCCTCGTCGATTGCCCCGGGTGGAGCCGTCCCGTTGTTCAGAAAGTCGGCCACATCCTGGAGCGTGTGAAGCATGCCCAGATGCTCGGGCTTCACCTGCGGAGCGCCGGGCAACTTCTCTTGAAGCGTCGAAAGGATCTCGACCCGCTTGATGGAATCGACGCCGAGATCGGCATCGAGCGAAAGCTTGAGATCGAGGCTCGATACGGGGTAGCCGGTCTTCTCGGCCACGACCGCGAGCAGCGTCGAAGCAATCGTCGCGTTGCTGAGGGCGACCGAATTGCCGCTCGCGGCTTCGCGACGAGGCGCACCCGGCGGGGGAACGTATACCGGCGGTGGCGAAACATAGGCTACAACCGGCAGTGGTGGCTTGTAAGCCACTGGTGCCGGCAACCTCACTCCTGCGCCGAGGCCCGACAGCAAGAGCGATTGCTGCTGATCGATCAGCCCTTGAAGCGTCCGCTGCGAGGCCTCTTGAGATTCCAGGAACTGGCGGTGCAACTGAGCCGTCTGCTCCTGCATGCGTTGAAGTGCCGCCAGACTTTGCTGCGTCATGAGCAGCGCCTGAGCGATCGCGTTCGGGTCGGACGGGGACGAATCGGACATCGAGGAAACCCTGGCAGTTGTCAGCATGGCACGCGGCGGCCGCTTCTCGCGCGGTAAAACGGAGTTCGCTCCGCACAGCGGCACGGTCATCCCGGCCCGCGCCGGAGGTGCCGCCGGGCGACAGCGACTCTCGGCTTCCCATGCGGCCAAGCGTACCGGTACGCCCTGAGCCGCCAACCGAGCGAGAAGACTTCCTAACTCTAGCACACCGGATCGCTTACCACTGGAAGGATCGAGCGTACACACCTCGGCGTCGGTTATCCCGGCATCGCTCAGGATACTCTCGGCGAGGCGCGTGAGCACCGAACCGGGGCCGACTTCCACGAACGTCCGCACGCCCGCTTCAGCCATCGCTCGAATTTCGTCCACGAAGGCGACTGGCTTGGCGAGTTGGTTCGCGAGCAAATCCTTCGCGACCGAGGCATCGGCCGGGTATTCGCTCGCCGTCGTGTTGGCGAAGACCGGAGCGCGTGCTGCGAGAAACTCGACGCTTTCCAGACCCTCGCGGAAAGGTCCAGCGGCAACGGCCACAAACTCGCTGTGAAACGCCGCCGCGACCGGAAGCCGCGCGCATTTCATGCGAGCGGCCGAGAACGCCTTTTGTGCCCGTTCCACCTCCGAAGTCCCGCCCGAGAGGACGGTTTGTTTCGGGGCATTCTTGTTGGCGACGACGAGTTTCAAACCTTCTTTTTGAAGGACGGCTTCGATGTCGGCCAGCGGCGCGAGCACGGCGAGCATCGAACCGGGATCGCCTCCGCGTTGCCGGGCCATGAGTTCGCCGCGGAGGCGAGACATCGCAAAGAGATCGTGCGAAGCCATCCGGCCCGCAGCGGCGAGCGCCACCAGTTCCCCGTAACTGTGCCCGGCGAACGCATCGGCCTCCAACCCGAACCGCTCCCGAAGTACCCGCCACGCACCGAAGCTGACGGCGCCGATTGCTGGCTGGGCGTAATGCGTCTCGCGGAGGGCCGCGTCGTCGTCCTTCAACCGCTCGGCATCGTATCGCGTCGGCGGGTAGACTCGGTCCGAGAGCCGCGCGGCGGACTGGTTCGCTTCCGCAAGCGCGTCGAGCATCTCGGGGAAGAGGCAGGCCAGTTCGCGCAGCATGCCCACGTACTGCGAACCCTGGCCGGGAAACAGCACCGCGACTTTACCGCTCGACGGGCCGCTTCCGAAGTTCACGCCCTCCGGCGTGTGCCAGGAGTTATCCGGGGAAAGGAGTTTGGCCTGCGCCCCAGCGACGAGTTTCGCCAGGTCGGTGCGTTCGCGGTGGGCGGCGAACGTGAGCCGGCAGTTCGCTTCAACTGGGAAGGCAGTGCGAGACGCCTCGGCGAACCGCGCGAACGCGGGCCAGTCGCCGGTCGGCACCCGGTCCAGTTGTCGCGCGATCTCTTCCGGCGACTCACCGGTCAGAGCCACGATCTCGACCGTGCCGTCCCAGTCCGGTTCCACTTTAGAGGAGGAACTTTCTTCGAGAACCGCGTGGAAGTTGCTGCCGCCGAAGCCGAACGCGGACATCGCCGCGCGTCGCGGATGTCCTTCGCGCGGCAGCCACGGCCGCATCTTGGCGTTCACGTAAAACGGCGAATCGAGCGCTCGCAACGGCTCGACCGGCAGCGCGACCTTGAGGGTCGGCGGCAGCACTTTGTTGTAAAGCGAAAGCGCCACCTTGATGAGGCTCGCGGCACCGGCCGCGGACTTCGTGTGCCCGATCATCGACTTCACGGAACCGAGCGCGCACCAGGGCTGATTCGCGGACCGCGGATCGCGACTGAACGAGTACACTTCGGTGAGCGCCGTGATCTCGGCCGTGTCGCCGACGCGGGTGCCGGTGCCGTGCGCTTCCACGAGTTCGATTGTGTCCGGGGTCACCTCCGCGAGGCGATAGGCGTTCAGGATCGCCTTCTTCTGCCCTTCCGGGCTCGGGGCGTAGATCGCGTTTCCCTTGCCATCGCTGGACGAACCGACTCCCTTGAGTACGGCGTAGATGGTGTCGCCGTCGCGCTCGGCATCGGCCAGGCGTTTGAGCACGACGATGCCGATGCCTTCGCCGAGAATGGTGCCGTCGCCGTTGGCGTCGAAGGGCTTCGCGTCGCCGCTGGCCGAGAGGGCCGGGGTTTTGCTGAAGCACATGAACATGAAGATGTCGTTGAAGGTGTCGACGCCGCCCGACACGACGACATCGGCGCGGCCGGCCTGCAGTTCGAGCGAAGCTAAATGCACGGCGCTGAGCGAACTGGCACACGCGGCATCGACCACGCAGTTCGTGCCGCCGAGATCGAGCTTGTTCGCGATTCGCCCGGCCACCACGTTCCCGAGCAAACCGGGGAAGCTGTTCTCCTGCCAGGGCACGTACGACTCGGCGATGCGTTGGGCCGCGTCGTTGGCCGCATCGTCCGGGATGCCCGCATCCTTCATGGCTTGCTTCCACTTCGGATGTCCGAGCCGGGCTCCGAGGGGAATGACGAGTTCGAGCGTGCCCGTGACGCCGAGAATGACCGAGACGCGATTGCGATCGACACCCGTTGGCGAACCGGAATCGGCCAGCACCACTCCCGCATCGTTCAGGGCCTGCTTCGCCGCGACGAGGCCGAGCAATTGCGAGGTGTCGGTGGCCTCAATGTCGCGCGGCGAGATGCCGAACTCCATCGGGTTGAAGTCGACTGCGGAGAGGAACCCCCCGCGACGGGCGTAGGTCATGTCCGGCGTCTTGGGATCCGCGTCGAAGTAGTCGGCCGGGTTCCAGTGCGTGGCCGGCACGTCCTCGATGCAATCGACGCCGTTCTTGACATTAGCCCAGAAATAGCCTGCTGCAGCGGCCTTCGGGAACAGGCACCCGATGCCGATGATCGCCAGGGGAGTGAATGCAGGTACAGAGTTCAATTCGAAGAATCCTCGCAGGACGGTTGTAGCTCTCGCGGCAACGATCCGCGACTATCGAATTAACCTTTCACTCGCTTCTTCACGGCCCGTACCTTGACGGCAGAGAGCCCGGTCGCGTCGGCGACCTCGGCGACGGGCCGGCCGAGACGCAGCATCCGCATCGCCACGTCGAGGATCGCTTGCTCGCGCCCTTCCTCGCGACCCTCTTCCAGCGCCTCTTGAAACACGCGCGTTTCGCGAACGTCGGTGACCTGGAGCATGCGTTCGATCTCCTCGGTTCACGATGACGGATCGGGTCGATCACGCTAAGCGTTTCTTCAACGCGCGCACCTTCACGGCGCTCAGCCCGGTCGCTTCGACTACTTCGGCGACAGGGCGACCGAGGCGGAGCAACCGCGTCGCGATACCGACCGTGGTTTGCTCGCAGCCGGTCTGGAAGCCTTCTTCGAGGCCTTCCTGTTTCGCCTCTTGAAATACGCGCGTTTCGCGAACGTCGGTGACCTGGAGCATGCGTTCGATCTCCTCGCGGGACAGCTTCGGAAACTGGTGTAAGATCACAGTTTCGATGAATTGTATCACGCGTCTGCGGAACGCTGTTGCGAGTTTCGACGACCGCACGCGCGGCACCAGTTCTCGGGCCTTCCGAAGCGCTTCGTCCGGACCGACCGCAATCAGGCCCAAGATGTCTAATTCGAGATGATCCGTTTCAGACGGAGCGAGCTCATCCAAGTACACGCGGACCATCTGGTCCGAACACAACAGACAGCGATACGGCTCGAGGTTCTTCTGCTCCAAGGACCGCGTCGGGTAGATGACCACTGCCACCCATTCTTGACTCGGATCTCCGTGTTCCAGGAAGCGACCGATCTTGGACATCAGGTTCGCGTAGACCGTGTTGGACCGATAGCACTGGGCCTCCCAGATGTACGCGGGGCCAGCCGCCGCCGTGAGCGGGAGAAACACGCCATCCAGACGCACGGCGGATTCCTTGTACTCGATCGACTTCAACTCGTATTGCCGTGGGTCTACGTCGCTCCGACCGATTGCGTCGAAGAACCCACGTGGCAGATCCCGGAACAATTCAAAGAACAGCGAATCCCGCTTCATGGGGTTCTCAATCGCGTTTGCAGTTCCTCTCGTGTCTGCGGCATCGTCGGGAAGCATTCGTCGGGCAAGTTCACGCCCTGTTGGCGGAGCGACTGCCTTCGCAGCACGATGCAGGCTCCGTAGAGCAGGTTCAAGGCGACGCCGACCACGGTTCGGTTCTTGGGCTGTTCGAAGGCGGAGCCCTTGGCCCACTCGTTGAAGGCACCCATCGCCGGCCCGCACCAGACCTGATAATCGAGTTGCCGGCTCGGCTCGCCCGCGTTCGCCCACCGGCTCGACATCCCCAAATACCAGCGGAACACGAGAGCCATTTTGTGCTTCGGATCCTTCTCGGCCCGCGGCAACTGCGTCGGGTCGCGGCGCTGGAAGAAGTCGCGGGTCTGGTTCCAAATGTCCTCGAAGGTCGCCTTCAACTGCGTCTTCTCAATCTGGACGCGCTCGGCCTCGGGGATCGCTTCCCAACTCGGATGTTGTCGATAAAGCTCGTAAAGTTTGGAAGCCCGCATGGCGAACATCGTGCCGCGCTTCAGCACCTGAACGCGGACGCCCATCTCGAACATGTCGGCCGCCGGAGCCATGGTCACGTCCGCCTGCCCGGCCTCCGCGAGCATCTTGCGAACCGCATCGGAGGATCCCGATTCGATACAGGCCTGATTCACGGAACCGGTGACGACGTAGGCCGCACCCATGGCGAAGGCCGCCGCCACGGAGGCCGGCGTCGAGATACCGCCCGCGAGCCCGACCCGAGGCGACACGGCATACTTGAACTGGGCATGAAGCCGATCGCGAAGGGCCAGAATCGTGGGAAGCAGCGCGATGGCCGGTCGGTTGTCCGTGTGGCCGCCGCTATCCGCTTCGACCGTCACGTCGTCGGCCACTGGGTAGCGCGACGCCAGTTGCGCCTGCTGCGCCGTCACGTGCCCCGCGGCCACGAGATCCTTCACGATCCGTTCCGGCGGCGGCGAGAGGAACTTCGTGGCCACTTCCACCCGCGACACCTTCGCGATGATGCGGTTCATGGGAACGACAATGCCGATGCCCGCCTTGAACCCGGCCACGCGATAGCGGACAATCGCCGGTGTGAGGTCGAGGTAGGCACTCGCCTCGGCCAACGGCACGCCGCGTTTCAGGAGCAGTTCCGCCGTCGCCATTTCGTGAACGGGTTCGCCGGGGCTGTGGATCAGATTCACGCAGTAGGTGGCATTCCCGACCTTGGCCTGGATGCGGTCGATGGCCTCGGCGATGCGTTCGAGCGAGAGCCCGGCAGCACCGAAGCTCCCGAGCATCCCGGCACCGCATATTTCTTCGACGATGTCCGCCGAGGCGATGCCGTTGGCCATCGCGCCGGTCATGTATGGGAACTGGAGGGCGTGATCTTCGCGGAAGGTCGGGTCGCCGAGTTGGCCCGGCGGCAGTGGCGGCAGGTATGCCACGACCGGCAGCGACTTCGCAGCCTTCGCACTTCCAAGGGTGACTTCGCCACCGTGAGCCACCGCGAACGCATCGCGATCGCGAACGACCACGACGGGTTTGTTCAGGGCGCCGATGGCGGCGCGGATCGCCGCCGAATCGTCGGCCGGCGCGGCCCCGTTCGGAACCCATTGGCCGAGGGGTGGAAGGGACTGGCCGCTATTCCCGGCAGGGTACGTCATCGTCGGTAATGGGTCTTGCGTCTGGTGCGGATCGTGGAGCGTTACGTGTTATGAGATACGGATTTGGGGAGCGGCAGGACAGTGAGAGAGGGCGTCAGAGATCCTCAGAGTCGATGTGGTCCCGGAAAGCGTGCAGGATGCGATGAACGTTCACCTCAAGTCCGTCGACTGTGAACAAGATCCGATAAACATGCGGTCTTCGTCCGGAGAGCAAACAGCGAAGATTAATACCCAAATTGCCCTCTTCATCGGCCTCCGGACATCGATCGGGTTTGGTTTCAAGCGATTCGACCGCTCGTAGGATTCGGGCCTGCCATCGAGCCGCCGATACTGTGGAAATGTGACGAGCAATCCAAGCCACCGCGCGACGGATGTCGCCCGTTGCTCGCCGTTGAACAACAGTGACGTACCGCATGGCTCACCCCACCTGAGGCAAGCTGAATTCTTTTGCAATCTCCGCCATCACCTCTTTGATCGGTCGACCGCGACCGGCTTTCGCGTCCTCGAACGACTCCCGAAGTGAAGCGAGCACCTCTTCTCGGTCGTACGGTTCGGGCGGTGCACCGATGTCGTCATCATCTTCCCACTCGACGCGCACGCGCATTCCCTCCGGCAATTTCGGACTACCGTCGAACACGACCGCGCCATTCACGATTGTTCCCAGAATGCTCATACCGACTCTCCCATTTCAAAGTGAATTCTACCTTGCGTCCAGGCTCGCGGGAACGGGAAATTCCGCGTCGGCCGGGCGGCGGAGGCCGAGAAATCGCGAAAAGATCGCGGCTGCGGCCTGAGGCGTAACCGGCTCGTTCCGAGTCCCGCCCGCCACGCCGGGGCCGTACACCAGCAGAGGCACGAACGTGTCGTAGTCGTAGGGGCTGCCGTGGGTCGTGCCGGATTCTTCCTTGAGGTGTTCGTTCGCCTTGCGTTCGCTCGGCAAGTCGAGCGGCTTCAACACGACGCACACGTCGCCGCAGCGGGCCGGATGGTACGACCGCTTCATGAGTTGATGCAGCAAATTGCGGGTCGGGGCATCGCGGCTCAGTTCTTCGCGCGCGAAGGCCGTCGCGAGTTCGGGTTGATTCGCCAGAAATCGCGAGAGTGTAGCGTGGACCACTTCCTTCGAACTCCCGGACGCCTGAACCAGCCGCGGATTCAAATAAATCCACGGCATCGAAAAGGCCTCGATCCAGTTCGATTTCTCCTTCACCTCGACCTTGCTGAACCGCTCCCGCAGGAACCGTTCGGCCCGCTCCTGAAGTACAATCTTGCTCACCCGCTGGGCCGGTCGTCCCTTGGCTTGCGAGGCTTCGGGCAAGGGGCAGATGCCGTGATCCGCCGTCAGGGCGAGAGCGTACTCGCCCTTGCCCACCTCGGTATCGAGGAACCGCAAGAAGTCTGCCATCAATGCATCCGAACGAAGCGTGGCATCGAGCACTTCCTGCGAATCCGGCCCCCAGGTGTGTCCGATCAGATCGTTCGACGAGAAGCTGACGACGAGCAAATCGGGCACCGCGTCGCGGCCGAGGCGCTCGGACAACACGCATTGCTTGGCGACGCTGAGCAGCATCTCGTTGCCGTCGGGCGAGTTCGCGAATGCGTCGTAATATTCCTTACCCGGTGCCTTCAACCCGCCGTCCATTTTGTGGGGAAACGTGCGGCCTTGCTTCGCTCCGATCCCTTCGCCCGGTGCGTCGTCCGGGCTGCTGTACCGCGAATAGTCCAGGCTCGGTCGCGACCGGATCCAGTCGCGGTCGAACCAGAGATCCGCGTGGTGCGGGTCGTTGAACATCTTCGCCCAATCTGGGAACTGGCGATCCACGCGATCGGTGTAGTACGTGGAGGTGACGAGGCGACCGTCGAACCAGAAGGCCCCGTTGGGTCGCTTGCCGGTAGGCAGAATCGCGGAGCGATCCTTGAGCGAGAGGCCGAACACCTTGGCGCGGTCGCCGTAGGTTTGCTTCAACACGTCGGCGACGGTTTCGCTCAAGAGACGTTCGGGCGAGCCTCCGAGCGGTGGCTTCACGGGCTTACCGGACTTGGGATCGATCGGCAGCATCACCGAAGGATAGATCGCGTGTCGAGGGTCTGCCGCGCAGTACGCGTCCGTGCCCTTCTCGTTCCAGTTGTTGTTCACGATGCCGTGGCGATCTGGGCAGGTGCCGGTCAGGATCGAGGCATGTCCCGGCCCTGTGGTCGTGACGCCGTACGGATAGTGGCAGTTGGTGAACCAAGCACCGTCGGTCGTGAGGCGGCGAAAGCCATCGCTGCCGAAAAGGTGCTGCCAGCGGGCCAGGTAGTCGCCGCGCATCTGGTCGAAGACGACGAGTACCGCGAGCTTGACTCGCGCCCGGCCTTCGGGAATCGGCTCCGCCGCGACCGGCACGGGCCGCGTCGATGCGGTCGTGTACGCGCCGAGCCCGGCGATCAGTGCGAAGAGCAGCACGAGGGCGGCAATCGGGCGCATGAGAGGTTAGCCGTGGAGTATCGGAAGATGCTGGCACGATACTGGCACGCGGAACCAATAGCAACGACGGGAAACGAAGTGTTGGAGGGTGAGATCGTGAAGCGGCACTCACTTCCCGGGCAGAGCCGGGATCGAAGGCAGTACCGCAGCGGGCTTGGCCGGAACCGCGCGGTTGAAGACCGCGGGATCGAACTCATCGGTCGCGTCGCCGGCATTCTCGGAGTTCGGGACGAGTGGCATCGCCGGGCGGGCATCTTCACCGAACTTCGGCGGAGGTGGAAGTGCAGGCGGCGGAACCGGCGGAAGGATCGGCTTCATGTCGGGTGGCGGAACCGCGGGCAACGCCGGCTTCAGATCCGGCGGCGGAACGGCCGGAGCCGCGGGCGGGGCGGCTTTCGATTCCGCCGCGATGAAGACCCAGGCCTCCAACACCCGAAAGGCCGGGGTGGCGCGGCCCGCGAACGCCGCTTGCTTCATGCCGCCGTGTGCCGCGAGAGCCTTCGTCAACAGTGGGCTGGCCGCAGGATCAGCTTTCTTAATCTGAAGGAACGCGGCCTTCATGTTGACTCGGGCGATGGCCGGGTCCACGTCGTGGCCGGAACCGCACGCCATCTTGAAGGCACCCGTATAGCCGGGCTTCGCGTGGCAATCGGCGCAGAGGTTGACGAGTACGGGTTGCACGCGCGGCGCGAACGCCACGGCCGCCTCCGCGACGATTTCCGGGTCCGCGTCCACGGCCTTCGGCAGCACCGGACCGTTGCCTTTCGGAGCCGCCGGAACTTCGGTCTTCGAGCTCCCGTCGGCGTTGAACAACCGCAACGATTCCTCGAGTGCCCGCGCCATCTCGACCGCAGCCCCGTGGTTCGGTTGCAACTTCACGACCTCCTTCGCTTCGCCCAATGCTTGCTCGCGGAGGCCGTTGTACATGCACCAACGAGCCAGCTTGAACCGACCCGGTGCGTCGTCCACTTTCACCTTGCCGAGCAGATGCTTGAAGCAGTCGTCCTTCGATTTGCCGATGAACTGCACATCGTCTTTGGGGAACGGTTGATCGATGGAACCGCGGCGAACGATGACCTTGCCGGCCGCTTCCGTCACGGTTCCTTCGACGAGCTTGCCGTTCTGAAGGAGCACGACCGATCCGATGCCGGGAGCCTCGGGCGGAACGAACGGCGTCGGCGGATTCAACTTCGTCGGTGGAGGTACGGCGGGCAACTTCTGGGCGGGAAGCATCGGGATCGTGGGCAACGGCGGCACGGGTAACAGCGGAGGCGGTGGCACCTTCGGTAACTCGGGCACCTGCGCCGATACCCGCGACACGTCCGGATCGGTCACGATCGAAGGCAGGGTGAGTTCCGTCGACTCGGCGATCGGCTTCGCTGCCACGAGCCGCACCATGTGCTGCACGGGCGGTGCCTTCCCCGGCCACGCATACACGCCCCCCACCGCCGCGGGCAACACCACGGCGGCGACCAAATAGTAGTATGGCTTCATAGTGCGACCGGAGATACCCACCGACCCATCTCGAATCAAGAGGGAAGAGGATGCTCTGGCGGAGGAAGGCGGGGAACTTTACAAGCTCACGGAAAGGAGTCGTCTCGGCATTTTGTAATTGATTCGAGTGGCCCGGCACTGCGATTGCATATCTGTTCCCAACGCGTCGCCCGTCTCTCAGCAAGACCATAAGCAAGCGACATGAACGCCGACGACATCAAAAAATGGATGGATCGACTTCTCAAACGTGCGAAAGATCTCGCAGCTCGGGTCGACGAAGAATTCAGCGAAATTATTGACCATGAAGAAGGCCGAGGTGTAGCTCCGTCGCTCGCGCACCCATCGTCGACTCCATTTGCTTAGACTGACAAGCTCAACGAATCGCTACTTTTCTTTCCGCTTCGACCACATTCTGAAAACGCGAGAGAGCAAGCCCTTCAGAATCGACTGATCGTGATCCTCGGGCTCGGCCCTTCGCACCGACCCTTCCAGCTGCTCGACTAACTCTCCTTTGTTGACCGGCTTGGTGAACTGAAGATCGAACCCGGCATCGACCGCCCGTTCGAGGTGGGCATAATCTTCATAGGCCGTCATCGTGGCGAACACCGGCGGGCGGTCCGCGAACCTCTCTCGCAATCGTTGAGCAAGCTCGTACCCATTCATGCCGGGCATGTTGATATCCAGCAGACAGGCATCGGGCCGAAACTTCTCGGAGGCGATCAACGCGCTCGGCCCATCGAAGCAAGCCTTCGCCTCAAAGCCCGACAGGTTGAGTAACTCGGCCATCGATTCGGCCGAATCGCGGTTGTCGTCCACCACCAAGACGCGGCTTTTCTTGCTGGACATGAAAGCTCCGAAAGATAGGTCTTAAACTTCCTGCAAATACCGGGCCAGCGCGTGATTGGGGCAGCTCACGAAGGATGCAACCGTTATGCCGAATCTGAAGGGATTTAGGCACCTTCACACCGCATCTGGATTGTCCAACTGGCGATTTACGGCATGCCAGATGCTCCACATTTACCCTGCACCAAGGCTTTCGGAGGAATTCACGATGACGGCTAACAATCCCGACAACAGCCTGCTTCGGACGCTGGCCATCCGTTTCGGCTTCGTAACCGATCCACTCAACGACGACACGACGACCCGCAATGAACTCATGACGATGGCCGATGACGGCTGCCCCAACGCGACGGGGAATACGAAGCTCCACGATCTCTCGGCGATCTGGGCTCGGCAGAATTTCCCCTCGAAGAACTGAGTTGCGAGACGCGAGTGAGAAGTAGGCAACCGGATCTGAACTTACTTCAGCGAGGCCAGATCCGGATCGCCTTTTTTACCCTGAAACTGGGCGACCAACTCGAACGAATGCAGGCGGGCCGAGTGATCGTAAATCTGACCCGCGATGATCAATTCATCCGCCTGCGTCTCCTCCGCGAAGTGTTCCAGCCATCTCCGAACCGTAGACGACGACCCGACTGCCGAGCAACTCGTCATCCGATCCACGTGCGTACGCTCGTGCGGATTCCACAGAACTGCCATCGTCTCCACCGGAGGCGGCAGCAGGCTTGGAGTGCCGCGGATCAGATTCAGGAACTGCTGCTGAGCCGATGTGAACAGTCGAGCTCCTGCGCTGTCGGTATCGGCTGCGAAGACGTTCACGCCGACCATGGCATAGGGTTGGGCCAATCGTTCCGATGGCTTGAAATCACGGCGATACAGCGCGAGCGCTTCAGGTAAGAAATCCGGAGCGAAGTGAGACGCGAAGGCGAATGGAAGCCCCAACTCGGCCGCGAGTCGAGCCGAGAAGTCGCTCGACCCGAGCAGCCAGATCGGTACATCGAGTCCTTCTCCCGGTATCGCGTGGACGCCGTTGCCCGGTCCGCCCGTTCGAAAATACCCCCTCAGTTCGGCGAGGTCCTGCGGGAATGTGTCCCCGCTTGCCCCGAAGTTCCGCCGGAGGGCGCGGGCGGTGCGCTGGTCGCCACCAGGCGCGCGACCGAGGCCCAAATCGATCCGGCCGGGGAATAGCGACGCCAGCGTGCCGAACTGCTCGGCGATGACGAGCGGAGCGTGGTTCGGGAGCATGATCCCGCCCGACCCGACCCGAATGCGAGACGTGCCGCCGGCGACGTGGGCAATCACGACGGAAGTGGCGGCACTGGCAATGCCGGGAAGGTTATGGTGCTCGGCCACCCAAAACCTGTTGAACCCCAACCGTTCGGAATGCCGAGCAAGGTCGAGCGTGTTGCGGAATGCGTCGGCTGCGGTACCGCCCACGCGGATGGGCGACAGGTCGAGAACCGAAAATGGGATGGCGGACAAGAGTTTCATGGTCTGACTCGGGACGCATTCCCAGCACCAAGAGATACCATCAGTTCCACGCCGCGTTACGGCGGCCGACGAGCTCCGCGAAGAACTCAGGTCGGCTGCAACTCCTGGCCGAGGCCGTGTGAGTGAGTGGGATTCGGAGGCAACGGTCGAGGATATGCGCCAACTAAGAGGCGAGTGACACTTGCCAGTGGGGAAACGCGACCTGCTCACTCCCAGCAAGTATTAGACGAGAGCGGGCGTACCGCTCTCGCGGAACAGAACTGCTTGAGAATTATCACGTGGAACTTCCCCGCGGGATCGGATTGCCGGATGTCCCGCGCGCGAGGCGCTCGGCTTCTCCTTCACTGCTAAATCCGGACTGAATCAGACGATTGTGTCCCGGATTCGCAAGCTCCATCGCCGTCCACTCCTCTTGCTCGCATACGGCCCGCGGCCCGGTGGGCTCTCCCTTCACGGCCGATTGGTAAACGACCCAGGATTCGTTCCAACGTTTCTTCCTCATCATTCAGTCCTCCACGACCCCGTGATTCCAGAGCCTGCAATCATTGTAGTAACGCGATCGGAGGTGAGCCCTTGGCACTCAGGGGGGCAGCTCCCGCCAAGCCGAGGCCTCCTCGCTCGCGATGCAAATGCATTCGCATCGACATCGCGAAATTGTACGAGCAAGGCGGCGAGGCACGAAGTTCGATGCCTTCGCCGACTGCCACAACCAGCTTCCAGGGCGAGACGGCCCAAATCGTCATGGCGCAGCTGTTGATAAAGAAGGCTGACTGTGCCGAATATCGGCTTCCTTTCCAAAAAAGGGTTGCCGCGGGAACGGCTAGGCCGTAGCTTACGGACACCTTGTTGAGACTTAATCTCATCAAGACCGCAGGCTTGCTCCGCTCCCCGCAGGTTCGGCGACCGCGCCGATTCCCATGCGCTCGCAATGCAGCCGCACCACGGATTTCACTCCTTCTCATTCGTGAGGGCATCATGCGAGCCATTCCTCGTCGGGGCTTTACGTTAATCGAACTG
>JAYTUG010000403.1:0-20462 GCA_043744695.1 Gemmataceae bacterium | reverse complement strand
ATTTGTCCGAGGAGATGCTGTTGCGGGCGCAAGCCCACCCGTGGCAACGGCTGGGCTTGGGGAGCTGTTTGTTTTTGAAGGGGAATCTGACAGAACTCGCCGAACTGTCCGATGCCTCACTCGACTACGCCGCGTGCTTGTTCAGTACGCTCGGCATGGTTCGTGGGCACGAGAACCGCGCGAAGGTGATCGCCAATGCATTCCGCCTGTTGAAGCCCGGCGGCCGATTCGTGCTGCACGTCCACAATCTCTACTTCCTCGGGCTCGGTTGGCACAACTGGCGGAAGAGTGACATCACCATGTCACAGGCTTACGGTGGAGCGCCGCTGACGCTGCATCATTTCGCGAAACGAGAAGCGCTACGGCTGTTGAGAGAAGTGGGATTCCAATTGAATGAAGTGCGGGCCGTGGGAATCGATGGACGAGATGCGGCGTGGCCGACGGTATTGCGCGCCTATGGGTACCTGATTGCCGCATCGCGATAGCACCGGCGATGCCGCGCTCCGCTTCGAGGACTCCGCGTCGCGGCTAAACTCAATCGCCCATCAACTGACGTAAGACTTCGGGTGGGGCGGGGCGGTAGCTGTGCGGTTCGATGCTCGCCGCGGCGCGGCCCTGGCTTAGGCTCCGCACCTCGTTCGCGTACGTGAACAACTTCTCCAACGGCACGAGCGCGATCACCTCCGCGAAGGCGCCCGTCGTGCTCATCTCCTGGGCTTCGATCTCGCCGCGACGAGCCGTGAGGTCGCCAATCACGTTGCCCAAAAATTGCTGAGGCGTCGTCACCGTGACCTTCATGATCGGTTCGAGCAGTTGCACGTTGTCGAGAGTCGCCTCGCGATAAGCCTGGATGGCCACGGCGACAAAAGCGTCCTCGCTCGAAAGCTGCGGATCGAACGCGGCGTCGAAGACGCGGGCCTGGGCGTTCATCATGGCGTAGCCGAGCTCGCCGGTTTGCAGCGCTTCGTTCAAGGCGCGTTCCGCCGCGGCGAGGAACGCCACCGGAGTGGGGTTCAACTCGGCGCTCACCGCCATCGTCACGGTCACCGGCTTCTCACTCTTCGCATTGCTGAAGCCGACGCTGAGCCGGGCGAAGGCGGGCTTGTCGCCGAGCTTGTCGATCTGAGCCGTCACCTTCCTCGGCTCGCGCATCATTTCGCGGAAACTCACGTTCGGCCGGCCGACGCGCACCTTCAGCTTGAAATCGCGTTCGAGCCGGTGCCGCTTCACTTCGAGGTGCAGCGTGCCCATGCCGCTCATCAGCGTCTGCCCGGTTTCCTTGTCGGCCTTCACCTTGAAGGTTGGGTCTTCGAGTTGCAGGATGTCGAGCGACTGGCTGAGCTTGTCCTTGTCGCCGCCGCTCTCGGGCTCGATGGACTGGCTCACGACTGCTTCCGCGAACGTGATCGCTTCGAGCAAAATCGGGTGCTGCGTGTCGCAGAGGGTGTCGCCGGTGACGGTTTCCTTCAGCCCGATGACGCAGACGATGTCGCCGGCGGGCCCGCTCTCGACTTCCTCCAGCCCGCGTGCCGGGTCGGCGTAGATGTGGAACAACTTCGCCACGTTCTCCTTGACGTCCTTGCCGGGGTTGAAGGCCCGCATGTTCGGCTTCATGACGCCCGAGTAAATTCGGACGAAGAAGCGGTGCCCGTTCGGATGCCACGACGCCTTGAACACTAGGCCGCAGAACGGCTCCTTCGAATCGGACTTGCGACGTTCGACCTTGTCGCGGCTTTTCGGGTTCACGCCCTCGACCGGCGGCCGATCCAGCGGGCTCGGCAAATAATACGTCACGGCATCGAGCAAGGGCTGGATGCCGACGTGTTCGCGGCCCGAACCGCTGAGCACCGGGTAGATGATGCGTGCGAGGCACTGCTCGCGAATCAGTTGCCTCACCTTCGCGGGGTCGGGGTCGACGCCTTCGAGTACCGTCGAGGTGATGAGATCCTTCTCGTCGTGCTGCGTGAGTGCGTCGAAGAGTTCCTCGCGGTACTGCTGGGCGGCGTCGAGGTGATCCTCGGGAATGGCGTCGGTGCGGACCGTCTTGCCGGTATCGCCTGCGTCGAAAAAGCGGGCCTTCATGTCGATGAGGTCGATGACGCCGACGAACGGTCTCGGGCTGTCGACTTCACCCCCCGCCCCGATGGGAATCACGATGGGAACCGGGCGGCCCTGCGTGGCGAAATCAGGGGTGAGCCGCTGGTGAACGCTTTCGAGCGTCTTGGCGAAGTTCGCGCCGACCACGTCCATCTTGTTGATGAAGACGAGCCGCGGCACGCCGTACTTGTTGGCCTGCCGCCAGACGGTTTCGGACTGCGCCTCGACGCCTTTCTGGCCGTCGAACACGACGACCGCGCCATCGAGCACGCGGAGGCTGCGTTCCACTTCCGCGGTGAAATCGACGTGGCCGGGCGTGTCGATCAGGTTGACGGTGAACCCGGCCCATTCGAACGGCACGCACGCGGAGTAGATCGTGATGCCGCGTTCTTGCTCTTCGGGATCGTAGTCGGTTTCGGTGGTGCCTTCGTCGACGCCGCCGAGTTTGTGCTTGGCTCCGGCGTAGTAGAGGAGGTGCTCGGTGGTCGTGGTCTTCCCGGCATCGATGTGCGCGATCACGCCGATGTTGCGAACCCGATTCAGATCGACGCCGAAATTCTTGGCCATGACCCCACCGCCTGAAACAAAACGGGAATTCTCAACGACCGCGGGCACTGCCGCGCTCGGCTCCGCGGACTCCGCCTCGCGGCAAATCGGTAAGGCGATTTCAGTTCTTCGGCGCTTCGTTCACCGTGGCGACGGACGAGTTGATCTTCCGCGCCTTGAGCCGTTCCTTCAACTGCTTCGCGAGTTCGATCACGCGTTCGCTCGGCAGCGACTTCTCGCAGGCGATCCGCACCTCCGGCGGCCGCGTGCGTTCGCTCAACATCGCATCCAGAGACCGCAACGCCGCCTCGGGGTTGGGCAACTTCGCATCGGCGGGCTTGGCGGGTTGGTTGCCGCTCCGCACCGAATAGTGAACTTCCTCGTCGTTCGCCTTCTCGATCGCGATCGTGATGGCTTCAGGGTCCGAGGCGAGTTCGCCTCCGTAGCGCATGTCCGGCACATCCACGGGCGAGAGTGCCCCTGCGGCCGAGACCATGATGAAGAAGACGAGCAGCACCATGCTGATGTCGATGAGCGGGATCATGTCCACTTCGTCGTCTTCGTCGATGGTCTTCTTGCCGCCAATGAGTGCGTCTTCCTCGGGTGCATCGGGAATCTCGATGGGTGCGGCCCCGGAGAGTTCTCCCGGCACTGGCGCGAACGACGGGCGCGGCAAATAGTCCGCGAAGAATTGCCATTCGCTCACGGGTTTCCAGGCTTCCTCGACGCCCGCGGCGCGGAGCCGGTCGCCGGCACTCAGTCGGCCCTGCTGCGTCCAATCCGCGACGACTTGATACGGCACCGCTTTGTACACCGTGTTCACGGCGACGAACCAAACGTCGAACGATTTCGGAGGCTTGGCCATGATGAACCTGGATTTTACCTGAGGCGCTCCCAGGGTGCGCCGCTACGCGGCGACCCTGGGCTGAGGGCTCCAACCCCTTCGGGGTAAAGACAGTGGATTATTCTCGCCGCGAACGCTTCGGGCGGTCGTCGTCGTCCTCGTCGTCCTTACTGCGGCCCTTACCTTTTTCTTTTTCTTTTTCTTTCTCTTCCTTGGGCGGGGGGTCGAGCAGCTTCGGATCCTTCTTGTAGTTCGTCACGAGCGTCACCAGCTTGTGCGACGCGGCCTTGAGCTTGATCTCGAAGAGCCCGATCCACTCCTTGAAGATCACGTGGCTGAATACGAGCGGGATGGCCGTGAAGAGCCCCAGAGCCGTGGCGAAGAGCGCGAGGCCGATCTTATCCGCGCCGCCGGTCACACCCTTCGCGTTCCCGGCCTTCGTCTGTTCGCCGATCGCATTGAACGTGTTGATCATCGAGATGACGGTGAAGAACAGCCCGACCATCGTCGCGATCTTGGCGATGGCCAGAATCCACGGCAGCAGGAAGTGCAGCCGCGGTTGAATGACCAGTTCGACTTCGTTGGCCATGCTGCGCCGCATCGCGGCCGCGCCGTTATCCGCCGCTTCGAGCCCCGCCACAAACATCCGGCTCGGAATGAGCCCCTGCTCGTCCTTGCACATTTCGATGGCGGATTTGATGCCCTTCTTCCGGAGCGTTTCCTGAAAGATGGGCAGAAAGTCGTCCATGTCGGTGCGGGCGGAGAGGTTGAGCAGAATGCGCCACGTCACCAGCGATCCGGCGACCAGCGACATGAGCACGAGCGGGATCGAGAAGTACCACTCGCCGAAGAAAAAGTCTTGGACCGCTTGCATGGGGTCTCACCGTGGCGGAATCGAGAGGTAGGTGCGGATTAGAGTAGCTTTACCAATCTCGGACGCGGGAGCAAGGAACGCGTTGGCAAGGAAGTGAAAAAGCCCGCGCGCCGAAGCGCGCGGGCGGCGGGAGAATCGGCAGTACCGTTTAGCCGCGACGCGGAGTCTTCGGAGCGGAGCGAGGCGGCGCCGGCAATGTCGCGCTCCGCTCCGAGGACTCCGCGTCGCGGCTAATCTGATCGTCACTCATCGTCTTCGTCCGTGGCGAGCTTCGCCTTGCTCACGATCAGCGCCTGCACCGGGGCCGGCACCATGTCGTAGTGGCTCAGTTCCATCGCGTACGAACCCTGGCCCTGCGTGAGGCCGCCGAGTTGAGCCGCGTAGCGGGCCACTTCGCCGAGCGGAGCGCGGGCGTAAATCACGGTCATGTCGCCGGGCAAGCTCTCCTGGTTCTCGACGTGCGCCCGCTTTGTGGGAAGGTCGCCGAGCACCGAGCCGACGTACCTCGAAGGCACCGTGATCTCCAACTTCACGATCGGTTCGAGCAAGCTCGGACGGCACACCGCGAACGCCTTGCGAAATGCGTGTCGGCCCGCCGTCTTGAACGCCGCCTCACTCGAATCCACGTCGTGATACTTCCCGAAATACACCTCCACAGCGAGGTCCTGGATGCGATACCCGGCGAGGGCACCACGCTCCATCACCTCCTTGCACCCCTTCTCGATGGCCGGGAGGAAGTTGTTCGGGATCGTGCCGCCAACGACGTGATCGAGGAACGCGAAGTTGAGCGCCGGATCGTAGTGAACGCTCCGCAGTTTCTCGAACTTGTGCTTATTGGCGAACTGCTCCTCGCAATCGGCCTGCGTCTTGATGTCCCGCGAGAGCGGGTACATCCGCAGATGCACCTCGGCGAACTGGCCGCGGCCGCCGGTCTGCTTCTTGTGGCGATGATCCCCGACCCCTTCGCCGTTGATCGTCTCGCGGTACGGGATCTTCGGTTCCTTGGTCACGACCTCGACGCCGAACCGCGCCTTGAGCCGCTCGCGAATGATGTCGAGGTGAAGTTGGCTGACGCCGGAGATGACGAGTTCGTGGGTCTGGGCGTCGTGGTTCACCTTCACCGTGGGGTCTTCCTCCGCGATCTTGTGAAGCCCGGTGGAAACCTTCTGCTCGTCGCCGCGGTTCTTCGGTTCGATGGCGAGGCCGAACATCGGCGTGGGGAACGCGGTGAGGGGCAGCTTGGGGGCGAGGTTCGTGTAGGCGATCGTGTCGCCGATCTCGAGGCCTTCCACCTTCGCGATGGCCACGATGTCGCCGGGGCCCGCATCTTGAACCGCCTCCGTACTCTTGCCCTGTACCTCGAGCAAGTGGCCCACGCGCAAGGTCGCCCCGTTGCGGAGGTTCACGACGTTGTGGTTGTGTTGAATCTTCCCGGCGATCACGCGGATGAAGCTGAGGTGCCCGACGAACTTGTCGTTCACCACCTTGAAGACCTGGGCCACGAACTCTTCCTGCTCCGTCGGTTCGAGTTGGTGCATGGTGCCGTTCGACCCGGCCTGCAAGCCCGCGATTCGCTTGCTCGCGAAGGCCGGCGAGAGGCTGTACGTTTCCAGTGCGGCGAGCAGTTCCTTCACCCCCTTGTCCTTTTTCGCGCTCGTGCAGAAGATCGGCACCAACGTCCCGGCATCGAGCGCCCGTGTGATGTCCGCCTCCAGTTCCGCCACCGTCACCGAGCCATCGGTGAGGTACTTCTCCATCAGGGCATCGTCCGATTCGACGACGGCATCGATGAGTTGCTGCCTCGCGGAGGCGACATCGACGGGGCAGGTGGCCGGGATCTTCTCGGCGGGGTCGAGCAGGCAGATGACGTTGCCGAACTTCGGGCCGACCGCGTCCGGCACGTTGAACAGCACGCAGTTCTTGCCGAACGTCGATTGAATGGAGGCGACCAGTTCGTTGAAGTCGACGGTCTTCTCGCCGTCGAGTTTGTTGATGACCACGACGCGGGAGAGGCCTTTCTTGGTGGCTTCCTGAAACATGCGCCGGGTGTTCACTTCGATGCCGGCGACGGCGGAGATCACGACCACGGCCGTCTCGACGGCGGAGAGTGCTTCGAGTGCGGCACCGATGAAATCGGGCGAACCGGGGGCGTCGAGGATGTTGAGGTGTTTGCCTTCGTGGTCGGCGTGGAGAACGTGGGTGTCGATGGAGAAGTGGTGTTTGTGTTCTTCGTCGTCGAAGTCGCCGACGGAGGTGCCGTCGTCGACGCTGCCGAGCCGATCGACGGCGTGGGCCTCGAAGAGCAGGGCATCGGCGAGGGAGGTCTTCCCTGCGGCGCGGTGCCCGACGAGTGCAATATCGCGGACGTTCTCCACCAGGTGCTTGACGGCCATGATGTGGCCTCCGAGTTGGGAAAGGAGTGGATCGTGTTTGGCGAGCCGAGCGGCGTAAGCCGCCGGGTGATTGACCCGGCGGCTGAGGCGCTCGGCTCGCCAAGAATGTTTCTTCGGCCCCGTCTCTCATAACTCTGACTTTCAGCAATGAACTCATCCTAGACCGCTCGTTGGGGCGCGTCCAGAAACGCCTCGTGACTGGGAAATGCGAAAAAGGCGTGAAATTTGCCTCTCTCACGAGCGATTGGCCTTTTCCCCTCGCGAATTCCGTGCGAATAATAGTAGTCGAGCCGATTGCTCGCCGGAGTGCGCCGTGCCCAAACATCTACAGAACGATCTCGAACATCTGCACCGCGCGTTGCTGCGGCTCGCCGGATACGTCGAAGACGCCGTCATCACCGCGACGACCGCACTCCGCCTTCGCGACCCCGACCCGGCCCAACTCGTGATCGAAGGCGATAGCGAGATCGATAGCCTCGAGAACGAGGTGCAGGACGAGTGCTTGAAGATTCTCGCCCTGCATCAGCCCGTGGCCGTGGACTTGCGGCGGATTAGCGTGGTACTCATGATCACGACCGATCTGGAGCGCATCGGCGATCTGGCCGTCGGTATCGCCGAGCGGGCCATCGTGCTCTCTTCGCCCCCCTTCGTACCGATCCCCGCCCGCATCGAGATGATGACGAACCGCACGCTCCGGATGCTGCGGGCGAGCCTCGATGCGTTCGTGAATGGCGATCCCATTGCCGCGGCCCGCGTGATTCGCGCCGACGACGAAGTGGATCGGGATAACGACGACATCATCCGCGATTTGGTGGCCGAGATGAAGCATTCGCCGGAACTCGTGGAGCCGGCCCTCTCGCTCTTCACGGCGGTGCGTCACCTGGAACGAATCGCGGATCACGCGACGAACATTGCCGAGGATGTGATCTATCTGGTGAACGGAGAGATCGTGCGGCACCATCCCGAAGCCATCCGCGCCTGAGCCGTTCGGCTGGCGCCTTCCCCCAAAAAGTCGCTCGGAGTTCTACAACGAACGGTACCGGCATCGCATGGCGTGATGCGGGTCCGCTCGGCATAGCCGTCGGCGGTTAGCCGAGCCTCGGAGCCGGTATGAGTTTGCCCGACGACCTGCCCCCACTACCCCCGCCTCCGCCCGCGCGCGATCCGCTGTTGGAGGATCCAGTCTTCGCGGAAATCGTGAGCGCCGAGCCGCTGGCATCAGCGGAGCCGATCTACGCGGAACCGGTCGAGGCTCCGGCCGAAGCCGTGTTGCCCATCGCGAGGCCGAGGGCACAGCCGGTTCGCGCGCCGAGGCCGCTCTCGATTCCCTCCACGATGCCGAGGCCACCGATCGGAACGGACCCGCCCAAAGGGCAGTGGTTCGCGGCCTGCGGCGTGATCGGATGCCTCGGCATTCTCGTGCTCGTTTCGATCGTACTGCTCGCCTGGATTGCCATCACACTCTTCAGCGAATTCGGGCACAAGCTCGGCGAGAAGAAGCCCGAACCGATCGTGGCGCAGTCCGTGAGTCGCCCGGGACCGACCGCGCCGACGGTGCTGGTCAACGACATCTTGCTCCCGTTGGAAGGGGCCGTGGATGCCGTCGGCCACGGCGGTGGCGGGCGCTTCCTCCTCCTGCGCATCCCGCGCCTCAAGCAACTCCACGTCTTCGATCCAAACGAGGCGCAGGTCGTTCAAAAAATCCCACTCCTCGAGAAGAATGCGCTCTTCGCGGCAGGTGCCTCAAAGGTCTTCGCCTACTATCCCGCCTCGGGTAAGCTCGAGCGATTCGACCTGGGAACCGGAGCGAGCGAATTTCAGTTCACGCGTCCGTCCCCCGTCGCTCTCGTGGATGCGATGGCTATCGGGCCGGGCTCCGACGGGCCGCTGTACTTGATCGCGACATCGCCGGGTTCCCCGGCGAAAATCCAAACCCTGGATACCGGCACGTTTCAAAACCTCACTTCGTTTGAGATGAAGAGCTGGCTCGGCCGCGACGATCGACAAGTATACGCGCGAGCCTCGTTGGACGGTTCGGTGTTGGGAGTAGCAGGCAGGAACGGGGCGCTCGCGATTCGCCTCGACGAGGCGAACGCGCGAGTCATTCCGCTGAGCCCGAAAGCCGGACTGCCGCCCAAGATGGCCGTGCCCTCGCCCGATGGGCAATTCCTCTACACTGCGCGGGGCGTCCTCGACGCGAATGGGAAGCCGCTGTCTGGAGGCGGACGCAACTTCTTCACTTTCCCGACGACCCACGGCAGCGGGCTCTTTCTCAGCCTGGAGGTGGATGAAGGCAAAGTGACGGGCTTCCCCAAACTCCACGTCGCGGGAAGTTCCAGCACGAGCGAACTCGTCGCCCTCGATAAGGGCGAACTGTTCGGAGGCCTTTCCGCGAACGTCCTCGATGGTCAGACAATTCCCACGGACGAGCGCGTCCATCTGTGGCCCGATGCCGGCTTGCTGGCGATACTCCCGACCGAAAGCAACGCGCTTCGACTCTTCAAGATCAACGTCCCGATGCAGTTGAAGGAGGCGGGCAAGGAGTTCCTGGCGTTCGCCTCCGATCCGGCCACGATCGCGCGGCGCGGCTCCGAGTGGAGCTATACCCCGCGTTTCTGGAGCAGGAGCGGCCTCAAGCCGACCCTGAAGCTCGAAGATCCGAGCCCCAAGGGCATGAAGTTGGGGAACGGAAAATTGACCTGGACGCCACCGCCAGGAGGTGTGGATTCGGTCGAGTTGGAACTGGAAGCGACCGACGTGGAGACTAGCTTAAGGGCAACTCAGAAGTTCCGCGTGCGGATTGTGGAATAGCGTACTCGTTTGGCCGGAGGCCACTTCACCTCGCCCCCGGCTTTGCGGGGGAGAGGTCGAAGTCGAATTTGCGAAGCAACTTCGACTTCGGGTGAGGGGGTCTGTTTCCCGTGACAAGCCAACGTCCCCGCACCCGGTTTGTCGATGCCTTCGCATGGACAAACCGACCTCTCCCCCGCAAAGCCGGGGGAGAGGCGTTGGTCGCCCTCTTCGGGGAATTGCCCACTTCGAGTGGCAAACCCTCTCGCGTGGACCGGATTTGACTCGGCTGGCTACGACGGCTATCCTACATCTTAGCCTGCCTCACCATGCGCCCGCTGTCGGAGCCCTTCACGTGCCCAGATTTTCCGCCGATTGTTCCGGGCCGAGCCGCCGGGACGTACTGCGATTCGGATCGGTGGCCGTGGCCTCGGCCGCGATGGGTCCGCTCGCATCCTTCCAAGCGAAGGGGGCCGAACGCACCTCGAACGATCCGGCAGTGATCTTCGTCTGGTTGCCCGGCGGCCCGCCGCACCAAGACACTTTCGACATGAAGCCGGACGCGCCGAGCGAGTTCCGCGGTGCCTTCAAACCGATCAAAACCAACGTGCCGGGCATCGACATTTGCGAACACCTGCCTCAACTCGCGAAGCAGGCCGACAAGTACTCGATCATCCGCTCGATCGCCCACAAGTTCGCCGATCACGGTGGCGGACACAAGCGCTTCCTCACGGGTCGCGACCCACTTCAACCTGCCGGGTTCGTGAACGACACGCCGATGGTCGGTTCGATGGTGGCGGAGGTTCTTAAGAACAAACGCGCTGCGGTGCCGAGCTACATCAACGTGGTAGACGGCGGCCGCAATCACATCGACACGTTCAGCTTCGGCTCGGCCTATCTCGGGCCGCACTCGCATCCATTTCAAGTGGCCGGCGACCCCGCCGACGGCAAGTTCGAAATGAAGAACCTCTCGCTGTTGCCGGGAACCGAGGACAAGATTCAGGATCGCCTCGGGTTGTTGAATAAGCTCGAACGTCCGCTCAACGGCCCGGATCTGAGCGGCGGCGCGGCGAGCATCGAGGCCATTCGCGGCCGGGCGCTCGACCTCATCTCCACGGATCGGGCGCGGGCCGCATTCGACCTCAAGCGCGAGTCCGCCAAGACGCGCGAACGGTACGGGATGCACCGCTACGGCCAGCGAGCGCTCATGGCGCGCCGCCTCGTCGAGCACGGGGCCACGTGGGTGACGTGCGTGCTGGAGAACCCGACGCCGCCCGGCGTGGAACCCAAGCCGAACCACAGTTACAATTGGGACTCGCACGCGGTGAACTGCCACATTTTCGAGGACACGCAGTACAAGCTCGGGTTCCTCGATCAAGCCATCTCGGCACTCATCGAAGACCTGTACGCACGCGGTTTAAATGAGCGGGTGCTGCTGGTGGTGACCGGGGAATTCGGCCGCACGCCGCGGGTCGAGTACTCGGTCGGCACGCAAACGAAGGTGCAGCAACCGGGCCGCGATCACTGGCCTCAGGCGCAGAGCATCGTCGTGAGCGGGGCGTGCAAGACGGGACTGGTCGTGGGCAGCACGACCTCGAAGGCCGAGGTGCCGAAGGATCGCCCGATGACGCCGAACGATCTCTGGGCCACGGTGTTTCAGCACCTCGATATCGACTGCAACCGCATCAGCTTCCCAGACGGCTCCGGTCGCCCGATGCCCATGCTGCCCTACGGCGATGTAATCTCGGAATTGGTGTAGAGCTGCGGGTCGCCTAAGCCAGACCCGTTTCATCGTCGTCGTCGAGGGGCAGGCCGAGGTCGAAGTCGTCGTCGAGTTCGCGCCGCTTCCGCGGCTTCGCACCGGGCGCGGGCGGCGGCAACGGCGACCACCGCTCCAAAATCAGCTCCACGACCCAGCAACCGCGAATGTGTTGAACCGGTTCCTTCGCGCCGATCTCGGTGCCCCGGCAGTGCCGCAAGATTTGTTCCTCGTCGCAATCGGCATCGAGCAGCGCGTCGGCGAGCAGCGGCAGGCGGTCGAAGGTTCGCTCCGCGAAGATGCCGCGGGCGAGGTCGACCACGGTGCTGGTTCGCCAGTTCGGTTCGAATCGGGGCGGCTTGAACGGGTTGCCGAGCACTTCGCGGAGCACGCGGGCCAGTTGCTTCTTCGCGGCCTTCTCGACTTGATCTTCCGCAGCCCAATCGTCGCCACCTTGCCGCCGGCCTTCCTCCATCCGCCGTACGAATTCGAGCGCCTTCGCTTCTTCGATCCGCTTGTTCTTCAAACTGGCGGCGCGATCCGCAGTCTCGTCGCCTTCTTGCTTTAACCGTAGGGAATCGGCAGCGGCCTGGTTGGCTCGCAAGCGCGTTTCCGCGGCCTGATTCACGGCCTCGCGCACGAGGTCGAGCATCTCTTCGTTCGGCTCGGCGAACAGTCGCCGCACGGCCTGGGCGGCCTGGCTCATGGCTTCGCCGATGCGTTCGATGGAATTGCGGGCTTGGTTGCTCGCGGCGCGGAACAGCGGGAATGCCGGCGCGCTCTGCGTCGGCCGTTCCAACACGGGATTCTCGAGGTCGGCGGAATCGGGATCGGACGATTTGACGATCTCGCGCTGCGCCACCTCGGCAGCCGCGACCCCGGCCGGAAGGGCGGCATCGATCTCCTTCAGCCACTCGGCACGTTTCGATTCAGGAAGCGGTTGCTCGGCCAGTTCCGCGGCATCGATCGCCTGCCGGAGCACGCCATCGGGAAGCAAGTCCCAGAGCCGTCGCACGTGAGCGGAGGAGATGAGGAACCAGTGCCGCGGCGCGAGCCGATCGGCCACGAAATCGAGCATCGAGTCGCCGTCGGAACCGCTCGGCCAAATCGTTTCGTTCATAGAGCACCGAGGAACGTGGGAACGCTGTTTAGCCTACCGCGAGAGGCGAGTTCGGGCTACGGATGCGGGCGGCTCTTACTTCCTTCCCTGGCCGGCGATCTCCCGCGATTCCGTCAGCACGAGGTCCATGGCGACATCGTGCGAAGCGACCGGGATCTCGTCGAAGATCTGGCAGTCGAAGGCGAGCGCGACGAGCGGCGACTCGAGTCGGGCGCGACCGAGCAGCCGATCGTAGTAGCCCTTGCCCTGACCCATGCGGCCGCCGCGCGGGTCGAACGCCGTGCCCGGCACCATCACCAGATCGAGCTCCTCGGGCTGGATTAACTTCGTGGGAAGTCGGCGGAGTTCTTCCTTCGGTTCGAGAATCTTGTAAGCCCCTTCGACCAGCTCCGCCATGTCTTCGAGCCAGAAAAGTTCGAGTTGGTTGGTCTCGAGTACACACCAGGGCACGATCACGCGCTTGCCGTGGGTCAGGGCTTCGGGGAGCGTGTATCGCGTTCGGACTTCGCTGCCGGCGTCCACGTACCACATCACGGACTTCGCTGTCTGGTACGCGGGCAGCGCCATGAACTTCGCACAGATGCCGCGGCTGATTTCATCCTTGTTCTGCTGGGCCACGCGATTCTTGCGGGCCTGCTCGCGAATGGCGGCCTTGCGAGTCTGCGGATCGGGAATGGATTCGAGCATGCTGAAATCCGTTCTTCACCTCTCCCCAGCTTTGTGGGGGAGAGGTCGGCGTGATGATGCGCATGCATCATCACGTCGGGTGAGGGGGCACTACGGTGTGTCCCAATCATTCCCCCTCACCCGGATTGAAGTTGCGAATGCAACTTCAATCCGACCTCTCCCCCGCAAAGCCGGGGGAGAGGTGAGGAGGGTGCGTTTCGCAATTGTTGTAATCGCGAAGTCGCAAGCGGCTACGCTGGAAACCGATCCTGCAATGCCACCACGGTCAGTTCCTGTTCGCGCAAGGCCCGGCAAGCTTCCACTGCGGCGAGCGCCGCCGAGAGAGTCGTGATGCAGGTCACGCGGTTGCTGACGGCGGCGGCGCGGATGCGCGATTCGTCCGTCGAACTGCCCCGGCCGCTCGGCGTGTTCACAATCAACGCGATCTCGCCGTTCTTCATCTTGTCGAGCAGGTTGGGCCGGCCCTCGGCGAGCTTGGGTACGTCCTCGACCGCGACGCCGCGATCGGCCAGGAACTTCGCCGTGCCGCGGGTTGCGAGGAGCCGATAGCCCATCTTGGCGAAACCCTTCGCGATGGGAACCACGGGCTCCTTATCCCGGTCGGCCACCGAGATGAACACCGTGCCGGAGAGCGGCAGCGGCGCACTCGCGGCCATCTGCGACTTCGCAAACGCCATCGCGAAACTGTCGTCGATGCCCATCACCTCGCCCGTCGATTTCATCTCGGGCCCGAGGATGATGTCCACACCGGGAAACTTGTTGAACGGGAAGACGCTCTCCTTCACCGAGTAATGCGTGGGAACGACTTCGTCCTTCACGCCGAGTTCGTCGAGCGTCTTGCCGACCATCACGAGAGCGGCGAGGCGTGCGAGTTGAACGCCGGTGGCTTTGGAAACGAACGGGATGGTGCGGCTGGCTCGCGGGTTCGCTTCGAGGATGTACACGAGCGGCGTCTCGTTCGTGGCCGCGCCGTCGGGCCGCAGGCCGCTCACCGCGAACTGGATGTTCATCAAACCCTTCACGTTCAAGGCCGTCGCGAGTCGCCGGGTCTGTTCTTTAATTTCCTCGATGACATCGGGTGGCAGGCTGTGCGGGGGGATGACGCAGGCCGAGTCGCCGGAGTGGATGCCAGCTTCTTCGATGTGCTGCATCACGCCGCCGATCGCGGTGCGAATGCCATCCGAGAGGCAATCGACGTCGACCTCGGTCGCGTTCTCAAGGAACTGGTCGATGAGTACGGGCCGGGCGGCGGAGACTTCGAGGGAGCGTTCCATGTACTTGGTGAGGGCGTCTTCGTCGTAGACGATCTTCATGTCGCGGCCGCCGAGCACGAAGCTGGGCCGCACGAGTACGGGGAAGCCGATCTTGCGGGCCATGTGCAGGGCCGTGGGCACGTCCACGGCGCTACCGTTCTCCGGCTGGCGCATGCCGAGTTCTTCAATCAGGGCCGCGAATCGCTTGCGGTTCTCGGCGATGTCGATCGAATCGACGCTGGTGCCGATGATGGGCACGCCGGCCTCTTCCAATTGCGTGGCCAGATTGAGCGGGGTCTGACCGCCGAACTGCACGATCACGCCGTCCGGCTTCATGCGGTCGTGAACGTTGAGCACGTCTTCGACCGTGAGCGGTTCGAAGAAGAGGTGATCGGACGTGTCGTAGTCGGTGCTGACAGTCTCGGGGTTCGAGTTGACCATGATGACTTCGTAGCCGGCTTTTCGGAGGGCGAATGCAGCCTGGACGCAGCAGTAATCGAACTCGATGCCTTGGCCGATGCGGTTGGGCCCGCCGCCGAGAATCATGATGCGCGACTTGCCGGTGGGGGGGCGGACTTCGTCTTCGGGTGGCTGATTCGAGGTGCCGCGTTCGTAGGTGCTGTAGTAGTACGGCGTGTACGCCTCGAACTCGGCGGCGCAGGTGTCCACCGATTTGAACACGGCCTCGATGCCGAAGCCCTTGCGGACGCGGCGAACTTCTTCTTCCGGCACGTTCCAGATCGTGGCGAGTTGCCGATCCACGAAGCCGTTCTGCTTCGCCTTCAGAATGAGTTCCGGCGTCGCGGCCTCGAGGCTGGGGCAGGCCGCGAGTTCGTCTTCCACCGCGATTAGCTCCACGATCGCGTGCAGGAACCAGCGGTCGATCTTGGTTCGCAGGAAGACGTCGTCCACCGTCATGCCGGCCTTGAAGGCGTAGCGCACGTACCAGATGCGCTCGGCGTTGGGCATGGCGAGCTTCTGGATGATCTCGGATTTCGTGGGCGGGTTGTCGCTGCCCCAGCGGTCGCGGCGATCGCAGCCGAGGCCGAACCGGCCCACTTCCAAGCCGCGAAGTGCCTTTTGCAAAGACTCCTTGAACGAGCGGCCGATGGCCATCGTTTCACCGACCGACTTCATCTGCGTCGTGAGAACCGGATCGGCCTCGGGAAATTTTTCGAACGCAAACCGCGGCACCTTCGTGACCACGTAATCGATCGTCGGTTCGAAGCTGGCCGGCGTCTCGCGGGTGATGTCGTTCTTGAGTTCGTCCAGCGTGTAGCCCACGGCGAGTTTCGCCGCGATCTTGGCGATGGGGAAGCCCGTGGCCTTGGACGCGAGGGCCGACGACCGGCTCACGCGCGGGTTCATCTCGATCACGATCATGCGGCCATCGACCGGGTTGATCGCGAACTGAATGTTCGAGCCGCCGGTCTCGACGCCGATCTCGCGGATGATGTCCTTGGCGGCGTCGCGGAGCAGCTGGTACTCCTTGTCCGAGAGCGTCTGGGTCGGGGCCACGGTGATCGAGTCGCCGGTGTGGACGCCCATCGGGTCGAGGTTCTCGATGGAACAGATGATGACCACGTTGTCCGCGTGGTCGCGCATCACTTCGAGTTCGTACTCCTTCCATCCGATGACGGACTCTTCGACCAGCGTCTCGCCGACGGGGCTGAGCGCGATGCCCTTGGTGACGAGTTCGATGAATTCTTCGCGGTTGTAAGCGATGCCACCACCGGAGCCGCCCATGGTGAAGCTCGGCCGCAACACGCACGGCAAACCGATGTCTTCGACGATGAGGAGCGCTTGGGAAAGGGAGCGGGCCACGCCGCTCCGCGGAACGTTGAGGCCGATCTTCAGCATTGCGTTCTTGAACTTCTGGCGGTCCTCGGCCTTGTCGATCACGTCGGCCTTCGCACCGATCATCTCGACGTTGTACTTCGCGAGCACGCCGTGCTTGAAAAGGTCCATCGCCGTGTTGAGTCCGGTCTGCCCGCCGAGGGTCGGCAGCAGGGCGTCCGGGCGCTCCTTCGCGATGATCTTCTCGACGACTTGCCAGGTGATCGGCTCGATGTAGGTGCGGTCGGCCGTCTCCGGGTCGGTCATGATCGTGGCCGGATTCGAGTTCACCAGCACGACCGTGTAGCCTTCTTCGCGGAGCGCTTTGCAGGCCTGGGTGCCGGAATAATCGAACTCGCAGGCTTGCCCGATGATGATCGGTCCGGACCCGATCAGCAGGATCTTCTTGATGTCGGTTCGCTTCGGCATGGTAGGGTTCAAATCCTTCGGCAGGGTAGGTCCGCGCAAACTCCGCTTAGCTTATGAAGTGCAGAGTGGATGTCTACGAAATCGTGGGAATGGTGAACCGACACTCGTGGGCTCAACTCGCCGATTGCGTTCGAGGGTTCGTTCCGATAGTCTGAACGCACGCAATTCTCGTTGGACTCGCGTTTCGCCGAGGCGTGGATATGGCCGTTCAGGTTGTGGCGTGTCCGGGGTGTCAATCCACCTTGAAGGCACCGGAGCACATGGCCGGGAAAAAGGCCAAGTGCAAGAAGTGCGGAACGTCGTTCCGCATTCCCGGCGGCGATCAGCCGGCTGGCGATACCTCGGGCGATGGGCAGATGCTCAGCGCGATGGACGTGCCGGTGCCCAGCGGCGGCGCGAACCCCTTCGATTTCGGTGGAGCGGAGGCTCCGGCCCCAGCAAAGGCGGTCGAGGAACCTCCTGGCAAGAAGCCGGATCCGCTTCCCAAGCTCGCGGCCGCAGCCGTGGAAGACGAGGCACCCGCGAGCGATCCGCTCTCCTTCGACGATAACGACGAGGTTCCCACGGTCGCGCCGGCTGCCGCGTTCTCGTTCGACGCCTCGGCCAAGCACAAAGCCAAAGCCAAGTCCAAATCGAAGTCGCGGTTGATCTCCAGCGACGACGACGAACTGGGCGACGAACCGCCGAAGCCGAAGCGCGGGGGCTACGGGTCCGCAAGTGGCGGCGGGACCGGCAAGCTCATTCTCGCGGTCGTCCTCTTCGGCCTCGTCGTCGGCGCGATAGTCGGCGGAGTCCTGATTTACTTGAACGGGAAGAAAGAACCCGAGCAGGTCGTCAACGAGAAGAAGGACCCACCCGTACCTACTCCGGCACCCGATCCCACTCCAGCATCGAAGCCGGAGGTGAAAGGCGCGGAGGTTCCCGGAATGCCAGGATCCAAGGGCAACGACAAGGCTCCGAAGAAGAATCCGCCTGGGAAGAAAACTCCCGCGGGAGTTCCCGGTGCCATGCTCCAACTCCCGCCTGGCCGAACGATCACTTTCGTTCCACTCGCCGCGAAGACGGAGAACGTCCAGGAGCCTTCCGTCAGGATTGCCATCGTGCCGACGCTTCCCGGCAAAGTCGATGCTTCGTTTGCGCTCGCTCGCAAAGTCTTTCCACCACTCAAGGCTCAGATCGACATCGGCGTGCTGTGGCAAACCGAACCCGGCTTCCAGAATCGCGGCGAGAAGTTGCTGCTCGGCATCTACAGCCCGCAGACCGGCCGGCAGGCCAATCAGGTCGCGTTCGAAGGCGATGGTTCTCCCGAACCCGCCTGCGATCTCTCCGTCTCGGCCGACCTCTTCGCCCACGCCCACACCCTCGACGGCAAGATCAACGTCTGGAACACGCGCGACGGCGCGAAGATGGTCGACGGATTTCTCCCGTTCGCCGACAACAAAGAACTCAAGCTCGCGGCCGCTTACCTCACCGAGCCGCCGGACGCGCTCGTGGCGGTGAGTACGACCGGCGTGGTGCGGGCGTTCAAACTTCCCACCAAGGAGCCGATGGGCCAGTTCGTCCCGACCAAGGTGAGCGCGAAGCCCCTGACTGCGGGCAAGAACATCACTCCGGGGCCGGGCCGGCAATCCGTGGTGGTCGCGGTCGGCAGCACGATCTATCAGGTCAGCGTGAAAGATGGCGTGAACGGTGCCGTGGCCGCCGAGGTGGGTGGCGATGTCGGTCGGTCGTTCGGCCTCGCCGCCTCCGGCTCCCAAAAACTCCTCTACGCCTTCGAGACCGACAGCGAGGGCAAGAAGGAAAAGATCGTGATGGAAGTCCGCGGCGACGGCAATCACGTCTTCTACCGCTGGCCCGACAAAGAGGCCGGCGAACCGACCGTCGTGGGCTGGGTGGGAGACGATCTCGCGATGGTCGGCACCGATCGCGGAGCGTGCGTCTGGTTCGAAGCGGAAGGAAAGGACTTCAAGCCCATCGGCCTCGCCCGCACGCCGGGAGACAAGGCCAAGCACGTCGCCTCGGATGGCCACTGGACCTTACTCCCGGACCCGGCCGACCCCAAGAAGTGCGTACTCGTCGAATTCGCGAAGCCTCAGAACGGCATCGTTGGAGCCCTCGACAATTCGAAACTCCTCCCGACGGTGATGCTGACCGACAAGGCTCTGCTCAAGTAGAAGGAACCATCAATGGCTCTCACACCGTCCACGATGAAGCCGATCGGAACCCCCGCTCCGAACTTCCGGCTTCCCGATACCGAGGGCCAGCTCGTGGCGCTCTCGGATTTCGCCACTGCGCCCGCGCTGCTCGTGGCGTTCATCTGCAATCACTGTCCGTACGTGAAGCACATTCGCACGGCGTTCTCGCAACTCGCGAAGGAATATCAGGCGAAGGGGGTCGCGATTGTGGGGATCAGCAGCAACGACGCGGTGGCGTATCCGGACGATTCACCGGCGAAGATGAAGGACGAGAAAGCCGCGGCTGGGTATGCGTTCCCGTACCTGTACGACGAAACGCAGGACGTAGCCAAGGCCTACGCCGCGGCATGTACGCCGGACTTCTTCGTCTACCACCAGGATCGCAATTTGGCGTATCGAGGGCAGATGGACGGTAGCCGTCCGGGAAATGGAAAGCCGAACGACGGTGCGGATTTGCGGGCGGCGCTGGACGCGGTACTCGCAGGCCGGATGCCGGAAGGCCAGCAGTGGCCCAGCATCGGCTGCAACATCAAGTGGAAGAAGGCGTGAGGTATTGACCCGAGCCCGACGCGCAAGCAAGGTTCGATTGATACCTTGCTTGAGCAACAGACTCGAGTCAACGACATTAAGCCGAGGGTGCCGCATCCGCGGGTTCCGCTGGAGCAGCGATGGGGGCCTGCTCTGGGGGTTTCTCAATCGCCTCAATCGCCCCACTCTCGGCGGCTGCCGCAGCCGCAGCGGCTTTGGCGGCGGCAGCCTTGATGGCCTCGGGGTGCAGCGGCTTCGGCTTTGCCGGGCCGGTCGATTTCTCCCGAATCCGCTCGGGCTTCGGGATCGCTTTGGGCGCGAGCAGCGCCACCATGCGCTTCCCTTCCATGCGGGCTGGCGACTCCACCTTACTGTGGTCCACGAGCGCCGCCATCAGCTGATCCATCACCCGTTTGCCTTCCTCGATGTGCTGCATTTCGCGTCCGCGAAATAGCACGTTCACCTGCACCTTGTCGTTGTGCCCGAGGAACTCGAGTGCTTGATGAATTTTGGTTTCGATGTCGTGGTTGCCGGTCTTCGGCCGCACGCGGATTTCTTTCAGCTTCTGCTGATGGGTCTTCTGGTGCGTCTTCTTGGACTGGGAGTATTTGAACTTCCCGTAGTCCATGATTTTGCAGACCGGGGGCCGCTCGGTGGCGGACACCTCGACGAGATCCATTCCGGCCTCGCGCGCCATTTCGAGGGCCTGCGCGGTGGGTACGATGCCGTGCTGTTCGGCTTCGGCACCGATGAGGCGAATGGGAGTGATTCGGATTTGTTCGTTCATCCGGGGGCCAGCCGGTCCGCGTTGTGGGGCGTTGCGATCGAACGGTGGGATTGCCGTATCTCCAGAAACCGGTGAATGGCCGCAGATCGCCAGGTGATCGTCGGCTCCAAGCCCGCGCGGGCGAATCGTCGCCTCGAATCGCGAGCCTGGAAGGAGTCCTTAACTTCTTATCCTTACCGGTGTGCTGGGGTGTCGTCAACTGCCTTTTGCGAGAATTCGCGCGTCGGGGTGCGTTACATGGTTTGCACATCGCAGTACTTGCGGCTTGGCTTTCCATCAGCGAGGCATACATGGTTCGCGCGCTCTGTGCCGTGGCGGAGGCAT
>JAYTUG010000402.1:0-20491 GCA_043744695.1 Gemmataceae bacterium | reverse complement strand
AGAACCTTGTCGCTGTATGGCATGATAACCTCGGGTTAAGTGTTAAGTATCGAAAACCCATTGACGATCGTACATGGGTTTTGAACGATCAGTGTGCCGCCCACTCGATGCTCTTCAGGTCGATGCCGGCTTGGGCCATCTCGTAGAGAGGCGACATTTCGCGGAGCCGTTTCACTTCACGTACGACGAGGTCGATGACGTAATCGACTTCGTCCACAGTCGTGAAGCGACCGATGCCGAAGCGGATGCTGGAGTGGGCGAGTTCGTCGCCGACGCCGAGGGCCCGGAGCACGTAGCTCGGTTCGAGGCTGGCGCTCGTGCAGGCCGATCCGCTGGAGACGGCCACATCCTTGATACCCATCATGAGGCCTTCGCCTTCCACGTAAGCGAAGCTGATGTTCGCGTTGCCCGGCAGGCGCTCGGTCGGGTGGCCGTTCAAGTACGACTCGGGAAGCTGGTCCATGATGCCCTTGCGAAGCCGTTCGCGGAGCCGATAAGTGCGTTCGACCTCAGCGGGCATTTCGCGCCGCGCGATGTCGCAGGCGGCACCGAGAGCGACGATCATGGGCACTGGAAGTGTGCCGGAACGCATGCCGCGCTCGTGCCCGCCGCCATCGATCATCGGTTCGAGCCGCACGCGGGGATCCTTCTTGCGAACGTACAGAGCCCCGATGCCCTTCGGCCCGTAGATCTTGTGGGCCGTGAGGCTGAGCAGGTCGATACCCATGTCTTCCACATCGATGGGAATCTTGCCCACGGCCTGCACGGCATCGGTGTGAAAGAGGACGCCCTTTTCCTTGCACAGTCTGCCGATGGCCTTGATCGGCTGAAGGGAGCCGATTTCGTTGTTCGCGGCCATGATGGAAACAAGTATGGTTTTGTCCGTCATCGCGGCGCGAATCTGCTCGGCCGTCACCTGGCCGAATTTGTCCACGGGCAGGTAGGTGACCTGGAAGCCATCGCGTTCGAGCCGCTTGCACGTATCCAGCACGGCCTTGTGCTCGGTCGCCTGCGTGATGACGTGGTTGCCCTTCTTCTTGTACATCGTGGCAACGCCCTTGATGGCGAGGTTGTTGCTCTCGGTCGCGCCGCTCGTGAAAATAATCTCCTTGGGCGAGGCACCGATCAAGGCCGCGACCTGGTCGCGAGCTTCCTCGACCGCCGCTTCCGCCTCCCATCCATACGGATGGCTGCGGCTGGCGGCATTCCCGAACTTCTCCGTGAAGTAGGGGAGCATGGCCTCGACCACCCGCGGATCGACCCGCGTCGTGGAGTTGTTGTCCATGTAAATCGGCGTCGTCACCATGGCCGTGAAGTTCTCCGGTATTATCGAGCCGCCGCGAGCGGCTGAAGTTCCTTGTTCGAGCAACAACTGCTGTTCGACAGCATGGGCAATGAACCTGGGAGCGCGGGCGTCCCGCCCGCTCTTCCAAATGCGGCCGGGACGGCCGCGCTCCCAGGGAAAAGCCCTGCGAGGCTCACGCTTCGCAACACCTCGACCAGCCGGCGATGCACTTCCACCATCGGACCCTTAACGGTGCAAACCGCGGAATGCGAACACAATTCGTCTTCGATTCCGTTCTGGTCGGGGCTGCACATCGTGAGGCGGAAGCCGTCTTCGATGGTTTCGAGCAACTCGGCGAGAGAGATACTCTCGGCGGGGCGGGCCAGGGCGTAGCCGCCCTTCACGCCGCGATGGCTGACCACGAACCCCTTCTGGCACAGTTCCTTCAGGATGTTCGCCACGAAGGCCCGGCTCAGGCCGAACTGCTCGGCGATGGCTCGAGCCGTGCCCCCGACCGCCTTTTCACTCAGGTAGGAAAGTATCAGGAGAGCGTAATCGGCCTTGCGGCTTAGCAGCGTCATGCGCCCTCCTTTTGTGCAGGTTGGGGAAACCGTATCGAGCCTGTTCTATTTATAGGCGCGAGAGTGTATCCGTCAAGTGCTATTTCGCCGAAGTGACCTGCTCGGAACCTCGGCCTCATGCGGACGAGACGCCCGCGCACCCGGGACGGAGGCGAACCAGGCTCGTAGTGTAACGTGTCCGTAGGACGAGTCCGGTTGAAGGAGCAGCGATGAACGCCGAGCGGCCGGTCGACAATGCACCCTATTTTTCACACGTCCACAACGGGTTGACGATCGAGGGATGGTCTCGCGCCGCGGTGCAAAGCTACTGGCGGATTCCGGAACTCAAGCTCGGGTTCGACCTGGGTGCCCACCCGTGGGATTTCATGGGCACGGGCACCTGGTTCATCTCGCACACGCACCTGGACCACATCGCGTCGCTGCCGGTGTACGTGGCTCGTCGCCGCATGATGAAGATGGAACCGCCCACGATCTACGTGCCGGCCGAAATGGTGGACGACGTCAAGAAACTGCTCCTCATTTTCCAACGACTCGATCGCGGTCGGCAACTTGCCGACATCCGCGGAGTCGTGCCCGGCGACGAAATCGAGATGAGCCGCGAGCACGTCGTCACGGTATTCAACACGGTTCACACGGTGCCGTCTTGCGGCTTCGTGGTCTGGGATCGCCGGCACAAGTTGAAGGAAGAATACGTCGGGCTCACCGGCCCGCAGATTCGCGATTTGAAACTCTCCGGAGTCGAAATCACGCGCGAGGTGCGGGTGCCGCTCGTGGCTTACACGGGAGACACGGCCCCCGCAGGCCTCGACAATTACCCGCCTTGTTTCGAGGCCAAGGTTCTCATCACGGAGATGAGTTTCATTCGCGAGAAGCACCGCCGCGAGAAGATTCACAAGTTCGGGCACATGCACCTGGACGATTTTCTGGAGCGGGCCGATCGGTTCCAGAACGAGTTGATCGTGGCCGGGCACTTCAGCACGCGATACCACCCGAACGAGGTGATTCGATTGCTCGAAGCTCGCTTGCCGCCGCAGTTGAAGGACCGGATGAAACTCTGGATTTGAAGAACTGTTTGGGCTCGTCGCACGTCTTACTCTGGGGAGCGGTGAGGTTCTGGCCTCATCGCTTTCTCAGACTTCATTCACCGGGCACTCACCTTCGGAGTGCTATCTTTTCAACGCAAGCTGGCACTGGAAGAACTTCCAGTCGATTTTGGGGTTGGATGCATTATGACTTCCGAACAGTTCCCTCAACTCGTGGTTGCCTTTTTCGTCGGGCTCGGCCTGCTCCTCGGCGGGGGGGTGAATCTTTTACTCCGTCGAAAGTCGCTCGCCCTTCGACTGCCTCTTACCGTTGTCGTCACGGCCCTCATGCTCGGGGGCGTCTGGGCCTTCACGGAATCCGTAGTGAGTACCGAGAAGGCGGGGTTGCTCCTCGCTGCGGTGCTAGGAATGGGGATGTTGGCAGGCTCCGAACTCACGGCTTCAGTAGCCGCGACGCTTCAACGACCCGCTCTTCGCTGGAGTCTGGTAGCCGGTGCGGGGATCGCGATCGCCTCGGGGTCGGCGGTTTACTCCGAAATCGATGAAAGTCGGGAACTCGATCGTCAAATGGTCGAACTGGAGGGGTTGACCGCACCGCCTCCGACCGCTGTTTCTGCTGCCGCAGCGGCCACGGATCTGGGAGAACCCATCGAAATTCGGGAAGCGATCGCACCGCGAAGTGAACGGGATCTCGATGGCATCGAAGCCGCGATCATGCAGAATTCCGCAATTCGCGACAGCATCATTCGTTCGGAGCCGGCCACGGATCGTTCCAATTGCCACGGCTGGGTCTTCACCGGTGGCCGCTATTGGATCGGCAGCAGAGAAGTCGAGCACATTCTGGCTGGAAATCACTATCGGCCCGTCGAGGATCCGAAGCCGGGCGATCTCGTCGTTTATCGGTCGGGAGGCGCAATCGTTCACACGGGAGTGGTCCGATATATCGCCGAGGGCCAACCCGTTATCGTCGAGGGGAAGTGGGGTTGCACGGGCGTGTTCCTGCACTCGGTTGCTAGGTCGATCTACGGTGCGAGCTATGCCTATTACCGCAGCACTCGTACCGGGCACCTGCTCGTGGGGTTCGATCCGACTGGTTCGTCTATACCGGATGCGTCCGATTCCGATGGACTCACCGAGTGAGCTCGGCTCGGTTAGATTGGTTGGTAGTAGTCGAGATAAGCCAGATAGATCAAAGCTCCAAGCAGAGAATAGCACGTTACGGTTGCAATGAGCGAAGGCGATACGAACTTCACCGCGGTGCCGGCGTACTTGTTCAACTTCACCTTCATTCCGCGCAAATCCACCGAATAAAGTTCGTCCAGAACCAAATGCGACAGGAAGCCGAGCATGACTCCGGTTCCGAGGAGCATGCGCAGACGGCGATCCGGACTGTGGTATCCGAGGTAGATCACGAGCCCCGCAATCAGCATCGCCGGGATGCTGTGAAACATGCCGCGGTGCACCGTGAAGTGTTTGAAGACGCGCGAGCCCAAATAGCGGATGGCGAGGTAGCCGAAGAGAATGGCCGCGAGAATTCCTTCTTGCGTCACGTGCATGTGCGCGAGCCGGGGGATGAGCGTGAGCGGCAGGACGACCGCGGCGAGGCCGAACATTTCGCGAATGGGAATGCCCGAGTCGCTATCGAGATCGGGGAGCATGCCGCCGACGGCGGTGAGCCCGGCCGCCAGGATCGCGCTATCGGTCGGGAAGCCGAGGGGTTGCACCGCAGCCGCGCCCACGGCGATTCCCAAGGCGCTCGAAACCGTAATGTGCGTGCGAAACCCCGCCATCGAATTTCCACCACTGAGATTGTGAATCTCTGGCCGCTCTGCTTCACTCAATACTGTCGGATCGACAGGAGGGCGAAACATGACGAACGGAGATATTGCCCGGAAGCTCCGGCAACGGGCCGCGGAACTGGCCCGCGGTGGCGACAATCTGTACCGGATTCGGGCGTTCCGTCAAGCCGCGTTCGCGGTGATGGGGCTGGAAGAAGAGATTGAGCAACTCGTTTCCACCGGCGGTCCCCAGGTTCTGGAACGCGTGCCGGGGATCGGGAAGAGCCTCTCGGAGACGATCGCCGAATTCGCGATGAACTGCTGACCCGGCGGGCTCAGCGGGTGGTTCGAAGAATCTGGACGATCGTGAAGCCCGAGGTATACGGTCCCGGCTTCCGCTTCGGCATCTGCAGTGGAGCCGCGGAACCGGCTTCGGCCGGACCGGCGGGATGCGTCGGATCCAGGTAGCCGTGCGGCATCCGAGGGAGCGAAACGCTGCCGGTCCGCGTAATCGGCGAATCCAACGATGCCGTTTGTACATCGGAACTCACGTCCAACTTCGACCCGCGACCCTTACTCATGGCTGGTGCCGTACCGTCCGATTGGAAGTCGCGCGGCACGTAACCGCGGTGGGTCCCGGCTGCGTCCCACGAGGCCTCACTGACGACCTCAATAGGCATCGGAGCGGGGGCCGCCACGGGCGGCGTCTGCGATTGAGCCGACCAACTGGGGAGAACCAAGAACCCGAGCCCGAGAACCCAGCTTGCAACCTTGACGTTCCTCATCTCCCATACCTCACGCAAACTTTGAAAACCGCGCACGCGTCCTGCGATCCGGATATCGGAATCAATCGGATTCTGACACTGGGGAAGATGAGCGAAATTGGGAACGGGACCATTTGGAGCAGATTCGCTGAGTACAATCGCCGCCGGAAGTTGGGTTGCTTTTCCCTGGAGGCCAACCTGATTCGCGCCAAGCTTACCTCGCCACGGGTGGGCTTTTTCGTTTTCATTCCTAACCTTTCTGGATGAAGACGCTCGACGAATTCCGCGCCGTGTACGGCTTGCCGCTGCCCGAACTCATCTTGCGGGCCGCCGACGTTCACAAGACGCACCGCAACTACGCGGACATCCAGCGCTGCGAACTGCTCAGCATTAAGACCGGCGGCTGCCCCGAAGATTGCAAATACTGCAGCCAGAGTGCCCACTACGATTCACCGGTCGATCGCCAGCCATTGCTAACGGTTGAAGAAGTCCGCGAGCGAGCCGAAGCCGCGAAGGAACGCGGCGCGAGTCGCTTCTGTATGGGTGCGGCCTGGCGTTCCCCCAAAGACGGCCCCGAGTTCGACCGCGTGCTCGACATGGTCAAGGTCGTGCGCAACCTCGGGATGGAAGCCTGCGTTACGCTCGGGATGCTCTCGGATTCGCAGGCCGAGCGGCTCAAAGAAGCCGGCCTCACCGCCTACAACCACAACCTCGACACCTCGCGCCGGCACTATCCGGAAGTCATCACGACGCGCACTTACGACGATCGCCTCAACACTTTGCGGGCCGTCTCGAGGGCTGGTATCTCGGTGTGCAGTGGCGGCATCCTCGGCATGGGCGAGACCGAAGACGACCGCCTCATGATGCTGTGCGAACTGGCTCAACTCGAGACGCCTCCGGAGAGCGTGCCGATCAACTGCCTCATGCCGCAAGCCGGGACGCCGCTCGCCATGGCACCGAAGGTGGATTCGCTCGAAATCGTGAGGCTCATCGCCACGGCGCGGATCGCGTTCCCGAAATCGCGGGTCCGGCTCAGTGCCGGCCGCGACCGAATGAGCCGCGAACTGCAAGTGCTCTGCTTCCTGGCCGGTGCCGATTCCGTCTTCTTCGGCGAGAAGTTACTCACCGCGCCGAACCCGCACGAATGCCAGGATGAAGAACTGTTCCGCGCCATGGGCGTACTCGCATCATGATTCTGACTACACCACGGAACGCACGGAAAACACGGAAGTGAATTCAGGCCAGCATTTTTGTTCCGTGTATTCTGTGTATTCCGTGGTGACCAATCTTCAGACGGTGCTTCGTGTCAACTCTTTTTGAGCGTTGGTCTGCGACGTTGGATGAACTGCGCGGGCAGGGGCGATACCGTTCGTTCTGCCTGCCCGTCGGCATCGACTTCACCTCGAACGATTATCTCGGTTACTCCACGATTAGCCGCGACGCGGAGTCCTCGGAGCGGAGCGCGGGGGCGAATTGGTCTGGCATTTCCTCGCGCTTGCTCCGAGGTCATCACGCTATCTGGGACGAAGTCGAGGACATGCTCGCGGAGTGGCACGGTGCCGAAGCCGTGCTGATGATGACCTCCGGGTACAACGCGAATGAAGGGCTCATTGCGACGATTGCCGAGCCCGGCGATTGGGTCGCCGCCGACGAACTGAGTCATGCGTGCATCGTCGATGGCCTCCGACTCGCCCGCCCGCGCAAGTTTCTGTTTCGGCACAACGACCTGAATCACCTCGAAGACGGCTTGAAGGCCGAAGCCTCGAAGCGGCCTGTGGGACGCGAGATGTTCATCGTCACCGAGTCGCTCTTCAGCATGGATGGCGACACGGCACCGCTCGCCGAGATCGCGACGCTGGCCGAGCGTTACGGAGCACACCTCATCGTCGACGAGGCGCACTCGACCGGGTGTTTCGGTCCACGCGGTGCTGGTCTTGTCGATCAGCCGCTTGCGGGTTCGACATTGCGTTCCCGCGTGCTGGCGAGCATCCACACCGGCGGCAAGGCGCTGGGTCTGCACGGCGCGTACATCTGCGGATCGAAGTTGCTCAAGGAATACCTCATCAACCGCTGCCGGCATCTGATCTTCACCACGGCGTTGCCCTCCGCCATCGGTGCGTGGTGGCGCGAACGCATTCCGTTACTTCAAGCCGATGACGCCTCGCGAAGTCTGCTTCATCTCAACTCGGCAATCTTCCGCAGTCGTCTCGCGGAATACGGCATCGCCCCGGCGGGGTCGCACTACGTCGTGCCGGTGATCGTGGGCCAGGATGAACCCGCGGTTCGCGCCGCGATGGCGCTTCAGGAACGAGGCTACGACGTGCGCGCGATCCGTCCGCCGAGCGTGCCGCAGGGTACGTGCCGCCTACGCATTTCAGTTCATGCGAACCACGATCCCCTCGTGCTGATTGAACTCGCCGATGCGATTGCCTCCGCGGTGCAATCGTGAAGGGCTTCGTTGTCGTCGGCACCGATACCGACACGGGAAAGACAGCGTTCTCGCTGCTCTATCTGGCGGCATTCCCAAGCCAATTCGCCTACTGGAAGCCGGTCGAAACGGGTGAATCGGACACCGAGAAAATTCGATCGCTCGTTCCCGGCGCGACCATCTTCGAGCCGCTCGCCCGCTTCAGCGAACCCGTCGCACCAGCGCTCGCCGCTCGCCGGGAAGGTCGCGTGATGCCGGGTGTCGCCGAGATCCTCGCGGCGATCCCGACCACCGAACTGCCGCTACTCATCGAGACGTTTGGTGGGCCACTCTCGCCGCTCACGGAAGACGTGCTTCAGATCGAACTCATCCGGGCCTACGCGCTTCCCGTGGTACTCGTAGCATCGACATCGGTTGGTGCTATCGGGCGAACGCTGGCCGCGGTACGAGCGTTGGATGGAGTCGAACTCGCGGCCATCGCACTGATCGGGGTGAAAGATGACTTCGTGCGCGAACAACTGACGCGGCACCTGCCGGGTGTTCCCGTGTTGGAACTGACGATGCCGCCGGGAGCCTGGACGCCCGTTTCGATTCGCGAATCGGCTCGCGCTCCGCTCCGCGGACACCGCGTCGCGGCTAAACGATATTCCCAAGACTGCTTCGCCGCGGATCGCAACCTCGTGTGGCACCCCTACACGCCGCTCCGATCCGAGGAACCGCTACCGGTCGTTGCCGCGGAGAACGAGTTCCTACACCTCGCCGATGGCCGGCGCATCATCGATGGCATCTCCTCGTGGTGGACCATCCTCCACGGGCACCGTCAACCGGCAATCATGCAGGCCATTCGCGACGCGACCCGTCGCCTCGATCACGTCCTCTTCGCGGGAGCGACGCATCCCGATGCCATTGAGGTGGCGGGTTACTTGCTCGGTTCGATGCCGTGGACGAATGGTGGCCGCGTCTTCTATTCGGACAACGGCAGCACGGCGGTCGAAGTCGCGCTCAAGATGGCGTACCAGTTCTGGTGCCATCGCGGCGAGCCGCACCGCACGCTCTTCATCGGCTTCGAGAACGGCTACCACGGCGACACGTTCGGCGCGATGAGCGTCGGCCGCGATCCGCTCTTCTTCGGCCGCTTCGAGCCGTTGCTCTTTCGCTGCCTGCAGGTGCCGGTCGATGCGAACCGGTTGAACGAGGCACTTCAAGCCCATACGGGTGAAGTCGCGGCCGTGATCCTCGAACCGCTCGTGCAGGGTGCCGGCGGAATGCAAATGCACTCGCCGGAGGAACTGGCTGCGATTGCCGAGGTCTGCCGGGAGCACGATGTAGTCCTGATCGCGGATGAAGTGATGACCGGCTTCGGTCGCACCGGTTCGCTTTGGGCGTTCGAGCAAGCCGCGATCGCGCCCGATCTCGTCTGCGTGGCCAAGGGCATCACCGGCGGCGTGCTGCCTCTTGCGGGAACCTTGGTTTCACCTCGCGTCGTGGAGGCGTTCGATACTGCGGATCGCGCCAAGACCTTCTTCCACGGCCACTCGTTCACCGCGAATCCGCTGGCCTGCGCCGCCGCCGTCGCCAACTGGAAGCTGATCCAAAACGGTCAGTGGCTGCTCGACGTGAAGCGAATCGAGGCGTATTGGGAAGAGCACCTCGGAGATCTGTCAGTAAAACGGGTTCGCATTCGCGGACTCATCGCGGCGGTGGAACTCGACCTGCCCGGCGGCTACCTTGCCGAGGCCGGCACCGCGATGAAAAAAGCCTGTCTCGATGTTGGCGTTCTGCTCCGGCCGCTCGGCAACGTGATCTATGCGATGCCACCACTCTGCACGTCGAACGATTCTTTGAGCCGTATCGTCGACGCAATCCGCCGAGCAGTTGCGGTTGCGAATCCGAGCTAAAGCGCGGTCTAATCCGGCATCGCTTTTCTCGCGCAGGATGCCCGCATGGACTCGACGCCGCAATCGCCTCCGCCCATCCGCAAACCGCGACGCTGGCTTCGGCGCTTCGCCATCCTTTTTGTACTGCTCGCCATCGGTGTCTGGTTCGCGCCGACCATTGCGGCCAAGACGCCGTTGCGAAACCGGATTGCACGCGAAGCACTGGCCGACCTCAAGGGAAGCGTCGAAGTGGGCAGCGTTTCCGTCGGCTGGTTCTCGCCCATCGAACTGCGCGATGTCGTGGTCAAGGATGCCCAGGGCCGCACGCTATTCACCGCGCCGCGGATCGCGTCCACCAAGTCGCTGGTGGACCTCCTTCGCGATCGCTCCGATCTCGGCGAGTTCACCATCGATCAGCCCGTGGCCGAGGTCGTCTTCGAGAACGGCTCGACGAATGTTGAAGAAGCACTCGCGAAGTTCTTGAAGGACGAGAGCCCGCCTTCGCCAACGAGGCCGAGCGTGGCCGTGAAGGTGACTGGTGGAAAGCTCGTGCTTCACGATGCGGGAACGCAATCGACCTTCGAGAATCTCGAGGCTCACGTCGCGATCCCGGCCGCCCGAACGGAACCGATTGCGATCGAGGCCCGCACCGGCGTCGCAGGTTCGGCCGGAACATTCGCGGCCGATCTCGCGCTGGGCAAACGCAACTCCGCGAAGCTCGTGGCCGTCGGCTTCCCGCTCGAATCGCTCGCGCCCCTCGTGAAGAGGTTGGAATCCTCGACGACCGTGGCCGGGAAATTGACCGCGGACTTGACCACGACCTGGCACGCGGACGAACGGAAACGCACGATCGCGACCGTCGAAGGAACGACCGCACTCCGCGATCTCGACCTCGGCGGCAAGTGGCTCAACGGCGACCGCCTGCGGCTCGCGTCCGCCGAGTTGCCGCTCAAGGCCGAGATCGCCGGCACGAACGTGAAGGTGGATCGCGCCGAATTAAAGTGCGATGTCGGCACCCTCTCCGCGAGCGGCGCGTTCGACCCCGACATCGCGATGGACAAGCTCTTCGACAAGCACGGTGTTACGATCGAGGGCGACCTCGATCTCGCGAAACTGGCGACGCTCCTCCCAAAGCTCCTTCGGGTTCGCGAGGGCACTTCGATTCGCGAAGGTAAGGTCGTACTCAAACTTGCGAGCCGGGCGACTCCGGCCGGCGCGACCTGGGATGGCGAGTTGCGCACGTCGGCACTCAAGGCCGAGCGCGACGGCAAGCCGATCGAATGGAAGGAGCCGCTGAGCGTGGAGTTCAGCGGCCGCGTTCCCGCCGGGCAGTTGCCGACCTTCGACAAGTTCGTCTGCAAGTCGGACTTCATCGCGATCAACGCGAAGGGTTCGCCCGAGTCCTTCCGCGCGGCCGCGAATATCTACCTCGATCAACTCTCGGCACGGCTCGGCGAATTCGTCGATCTCCGCGGCGCGAAACTCGCCGGCGAAGCCTCGGCGTGGGTCGTGGCGAGCCGAACGTCCGAGGGTGGTTTCAAGGCGGATTGCGGAGTCGAGTTAAAGCAGTTCGCCTTCACCGACGGTACCCATCGCGGGGTCGCAGAGTCCGCCGTCACGCTAAAAGCTTCGGCAACGGGACAGTGGCCCGCACACGGAACGATCCGCGTGGAGACGGGTTCGCTCAACTTCACGGCGGGTGCCGATACCGCGGAACTGAAGTTGCTCGAACCGATCCCCGATGCCAAGCTTCCGACGAGCGGCACGCTCAGCGCGAAGCTCACCGGCGACGCGGGCAAGTGGATGAACCGCGTTCGTGGCTTCGTCAACATGCCGGCGTACGCGTATGCCGGGCAAGCCGTCGCCACGGGAACGGTACGATTCACAAAGGGTCTGATCGCGATCGATCGCCTCACGCTCGGCATCGACGGCGCGAAGTTCCGCGGCGCGGGTTTAAACATCGACGAACCGCGCCTCGAAGCTTTCGCCGAACTCTCGATCAAGAGTACCTCCGTCGAGTTTGCGAGCTTTCGAATCGCCTCCGCCGTGCTGAGCCTCACCGAGGGCAAGCTCCTCGTCGAGATGCCCGCCGACGGCAACATGGCGGTGAGCGGAAACGGCCAAGCCACTTCGGATTTGGAACGTCTCGGCCGCATGTTGAAACTGCAAAGCGATCCGAAGGGCAGCGACGCGTTTCACGGGCGCGGCACCGGGCCGATTCGCTTCCGCTGGCAAGGCGACACCACTACCTTCGGCGGCACACTCGACATCAAAGACTTCGCCTACGGCGATCCCAAGCTCACCGGCATCAGCGAGCCGATACTCAAACTCGATCTCGACGCGCGCTACGACGAGACGCCGTACCGCGTCTCGTTCCATCAGGTGAAACTCGAACGAAGCGGGCTCGCGGTCGTTGCGAAGGGCACCATGGCGAACTTCGATACGACGCAGGATGCGAATCTCACCGGCACGCTGACCTACGACCTCGCAAAGTTGAGCCCCGACGTTCGCAACGCGATCGGTGGCGGATTTCAGGCGGCGGGGCAGGGGACTCGCACCTTCTCAATCTCGGGGAGCCTCAGCGCCGGAACCGCACTCGCGAAGTTGAATGCGGACGCGGGGCTCGGCTGGGATTCGATTAAGGCCTACGGCTTCGACATGGGAGCGGGCGAGTTCACCGTGAAGCTGGCCGGCGGGAAGGCGGCGATCAGCCCGATTCACGCGAACTTCGGCGGCGGGAAGATCGCAATGTCGCCGTCGGCTCGGTTCGATCCGCCGCCCGCCGAGGCGACTCTTGCGAAGGGCAAGCTCGTCGATCATGCGAAGCTCACGCCGGCGGCGTGTGCCAGCGCGCTGGGTTATGCGTTGCCGGTGATCGCGAACGCGGCCCAGGCCAACGGCGAAATTTCCGCGATCATCGACGACAATCGCGTGCCGTTCGCGGATGTGTCCAAGGCCACCGCGAAGGGTCGCATCGTCGTTCATAAAGCGGCAATCGGCCCCGGCCCGGTCATCACCGAGATCATGAAACTCACCGGTTCCAACTCCACGACGATGACGCTGGCGAACGAAATGACCGTGCCGATCCGCATCGAAGGCGGTCGCGTCTATCACGAGAACCTGGCACTCACGGTGAACGGTTATGCCATCAAGACGACGGGCTCAGTAGGCTTCGACGGCTCGCTTTCCATGATCGCGGATGTGCCGATTCCGGGTTCGTTTCCGGGCTTCAAGAACAACCCGGTGTTGAAGAAGGCCTTGGAAGGCAAGATCGTGAAGGTGCCGCTCACGGGAACCGTGTCGAAACCAGTGGTCGATCACAACTTCTTCCAGGCGACGGTCGCGAACCTGACTCGGGACGCCCTGAAAGGAGTTGGTAAGGAGTTGATCAACAAGGAACTGGAGAAACTCTTCCCGCTGATGCCGGGTCCTAAGAAGTGAAGCTTCGTTGCGCGTCACCGCGCTCCGCTCCGAGGACTCCGCGTCGCGGCTAATCTTGTAGCGCGATCAGATTCTCGTTCAGCGCACGGATTTGGTTCTTTAGATCCGTCGCCAAATCGCGTTGGATCTGCTGCACATCGGACGGTGCTTTCGTGAAGTTCGGGTTCGCCAGCTTCGCCTTCACGCCTTCGAGTTGCTTCGTCTTCTCACCGATCTGCTTCTCCAGACGCTTCCCTTCGGCCGTGGGATCGATCAGCCCCACGAGCGATACGTACGCCTCGAATTCGGGCCGCACCACGGTGCCAGCCTGCTTCGGCTTCGCCTCGTGGGGTGAAGCCGTGAATTTCGCGATGCCGGCGAGCGGGCCGATGAATGCGGCGAGTTCGGTGAAATCTTTCGCGATCGCTTCGCTCGCCTTGACCGACACGTCGAGGTGCGTTTTGTCGTCCACTTGGTAGCGGTTGCGAACCTCGCGCACGCCGCGGACGAGTTCTTGCATGCGTGCGAAACGGGCCTCGACGCCGGCATCGATCCACTCGGGGGGATACTCGGGCCACGGCGCGATGACCACGCTTTCACCTGCCTCGACGGGCAAAGGTAAGCCGCGCACGGGAGCGGCTTCGTTCAACGCGTGCCACAGCGACTCCGCGACGAACGGCATCACCGGCTGCACCAGCCGCAAGATGCCGTCGAGCACTCCGACCAGCACGCGCTGCACGGTGGTGCGGCCCGTCGCTAACGCTTCCGGCTCTTTGAGCCGTCCCTTCGCCATCTCGATGTACCAGTCGCAGAACTCCGACCAGACGAAGTCGTAAATTGCCGTGCTCACCTTGCTGAACTCGTAGTTCTCCAGCGAGTCGGTCACGGCCTTCGTGGTCGTCGCCAGCCGGCTCAGCAGCCAGCGGTCCTCGATGGGGAGCAAGTTCACATCGATACCAGCCCGCGGCGCGAGCAAGGGTTGAGTCTCACCCCTCGCTTGCGCGTCGGGCTGGTTTTCGGATGAATACCCTTCGAGGTTCATCAAAATGAACCGCGTGGCGTTCCACATTTTGTTCGCGAAGTTGCGGCCTTCCTCGAACCGGTCCGAACCCTGCTTCGCGGTCGGCAACTCGGGGTCGTCCGCCGGCCACGGACCGCCGGGCCGAAACGACTTCTTGCACTTCGGGCAGACCAGTTTCTTGGTCCGCATGTACATGTGCTCTTGCTTCACCGCCACCGATTCCGAGCAGAACGGGCACACGTTCGTGATCGGCATCCGGCTATCCTGCGTCTCGGTGGCGATCTTCACCATGCCGTAGCGCATCGCATCGGTGCCGTAGAGTTCGATGATGTCGAGCGGGTCGACGCCGTTGCCCTTCGATTTGCTCATTCCCTCGCCGAAGCCGTCCATTACTTTGGGGTGAATGTACACGTGGTGGAACGGCACCTCGCCGAGGTTGAAGAGCCCGGTGAGCACCATGCGGGCGACCCACAGCGTGATGATGTCGCGATTGGTGACGAGCACGCTCGTGGGGTAGTAGTAGTCCGCTTCGGGAGTCTTCTCGGGCCAGCCGAGTGTGCTGTGCGGCCAGAGCGCGGAAGAAAACCAGGTGTCGAGGACGTCTTCGTCCTGAACTAGTCCAGCCTGCTCCAACGTTTTCTCGAAAGCTTCGTGTCCGGGTGCAGTGGAAATGAGGAGCTCAAGATACTCAACTTTGTCTTCATCCACATAGCGGCGACTCTGGTCAGACGCGAAGGAGCGATACTCTTCTTTCAGTACCTGTTGGCTCCATCTTGTAGGACCACTATCGCCAACAGGGATCTCCGCAAACCCTATGAAAGGATTATTGGATAGAACGGCATTCCACGGGATGCTTTTTCTCCACACTGGAATCCGATGGCCCCACCAGAGTTGCCGTGAGATGCACCAGTCGCGCTTCTCGCCGAGCCAGGCCAGGTAGCCGTCCATGTAGCGCTCGGGGAAGAACTTCACGCGGCCGCTGGTCACGGCGTCCATTGCCATCTGTGCGAGTCCCGGAACAGCGGGCTCACGCCCGCCGCTCGCCAGGTCGGACATCTTCACGAACCACTGATCGGACAAGTACGGCTCGATCGGCGTCTTGCTGCGGTCGCTAAACTTCAGCGGGATCACGCGGTCTTCCTTGCCTTCGAAGAACCCGAGTTCTTCCATCGCCCTCACCACGGCCTCGCGGGCCTTGTACCGATCGAGACCCGCGAACTGGCCCCCCCCCTCGGCGTTGATGGTGCCGTCCGGGTTCAAGATGTTGATGACGCCGATTTCGGGATGGCGCTGGTAGCAGGCGTAGTCGTTGGCGTCGTGGGCCGGGGTCACCTTCACGCAACCCGTACCAAGCTCTGGGTCCGCGAGAATCCCGTCAGTGACAATGGGAATCTCGCGTCCCGTCAGAACTTGAAGAACTCTCATTCCATGGAATTGCTTGTAGCGCTCGTCCGACGGATGCACGCAGAGGGCGGTGTCGCCGAGCATAGTTTCCGGGCGCGTGGTGCTGAAGCGGATGAACGTGTCGGGCAAACCGACCACGGGATACTTGAAAGTCCAGAAGCCGCCCTTGGTGTCTTCGGTGTAGGTTTCGTCGTCGGCCACGGAGGTTTGCAGGTGGGCGTCCCAGTTCACGAGGCGTTTGCCGCGGTAGATGTAGCCGTCTTTGAACATGCGGAAGAAGGTTTCGCGCACGGCCTTCGCGCACATGTCGTCGAGCGTGAAGCGGGTGCGCTGCCAGTCGCACGATGTACCCATTTCGCGAAGTTGGCCGAGGATGCGCGCCTCGTATTTGTCCTTCCACTGCCAGATGCGCTTCACGAGTTCGTCGCGGCCGAGGTCGTGGCGGGTCTTCTTTTCCTGAGCGAAAATGAGCTTTTCCACCACGGCTTGCGTGGCGATGCCGGCGTGATCCGTGCCCGGAATCCAGAGGGCGTTGTACCCTTGCATGCGCCGCCAGCGGATGAGCACGTCTTGCAGCGTGCTGTTGAGTGCGTGGCCCATGTGCAGTGCGCCGGTCACGTTCGGCGGCGGGATCACGATGGTGAACGGCTTGCGTCCGTCGGGCGTGCTGTGGAAGTAGCCGCGCTCTTCCCAGAGCGCGAGCCACTTGGTTTGCGATTCCTTGGGGTCGTAAGTCTTGGGCAATTCAACGGGCATGAGTCTCTCACAATGGAAATTAGCCACGGAAGGGCACGGATGAAACACGGATAAAACGGTTTTGATTTATCCGTGTTTCATCCGTGTTGTTCCGTGGCTAAATGTTCTATGTCCTTGAACAGTTTGTACTCAATCGAATCGGCCAGCGCCAACCAGCTAGCTTCCACCACGTTCTCGCTGACGCCGACGGTGCCCCACACATCGGTGCCGTCGCGCGATTCGATCACGACGCGTACCTTGGCCGCCGTCCCTTCTTTCGGGTTCACCACGCGTACCTTGTAGTCCACGAGGTGCAGTTCCTTCAAGCGCGGATAAGCGGGAACCAGCGCTTTGCGAAGGGCACCATCCAACGCATTCACGGGTCCGTCGCCTTCGCTGGCCGTGTGTTGAAGCAGATCGTTCACGCGAAGTTTCACCGTGGCCTCGGTGATCGGAGTGCCGGCGGCGTCGGCCTCGATGTTCACGCGGTAGGCCAACCGCTCGAACCACGGCTTGTAGAGCCCCGCCGCCTTCTTCACCAGCAAATCGAACGATGCCTCCGCCGCCTCGAACTCGTAACCGGCGTTCTCCAGGTTCTGCACTTCGTTGAGAATCCTCCCCATCAACGCCTTGTCGTGGGTCATCTGGTACTTGGTCGTCTTGGCGAGGATCGTGGACTGCCCGGAGAGTTCCGACACGAGAATGCGGCGTTCGTTGCCGACCGCGTCCGGCGTGATGTGCTCGTAAGTCGCGGGGTCCTTCGCCACGGCGTGCGTGTGCATCCCGCCCTTGTGCGCGAAGGCACTCGTTCCCACGAACGGCTGCCCCGACCGGAAGTTCATGTTCGCGATCTCGTACACGTAGCGCGAGGCCTCGGTGAGCTTCGGCAAGCTGCCGGGCAGGAGTACCTCGCGGCCGTACTTCAGCGCGAGGTTGGCGATGACGCTGACGAGGTCGACGTTGCCGCACCGTTCGCCGATGCCGTTCATGGTGCCCTGCACTTGCGTAGCACCAGCACGCACGGCCGCCAGTGTGTTCGCCACGGCCAGTTCGCAATCGTTGTGCGTGTGAATTCCGACTTCGCACGAAATCGATCGCTTTACCTCGGCCACGACCTCGGCGATCCGCTCGGGCATGGTGCCGCCGTTGGTGTCGCAAAGGATCACGACGCTCGCGCCGGCATCGGCCGCCGCCTTCAGCGTCTGCAACGCGTACTCGGGGTTGGCTCGGTGCCCGTCGAAAAAATGCTCGGCATCGTAGAACACCTCGCGGCCTTGCGATCGGCAATGGGCCACCGAATCCGCGATCATGCGGAGGTTTTCTTCGAGGGTCGTGCCGAGTACCTGCGAGACGTGAAAGTCCCACGTTTTGCCGACGATCGTGACCACCGGCGTGCGGGCATCGAGCAATGCCTTCAAGCACGTATCCGTTTCGGCTGGTGCGTTCTTGCGCCGAGTCATCCCGAAGGCCACGACCTTGGCGTGCTTGAGAGTCAACTCGCGAACGGCCTGGAAGTACTCGAAGTCTTTTGGATTGGAAAGCGGGTAGCCGCCTTCGATGTAGTCGATGCCGAGTTCGTCCAACTTGCGAGTGAGCAGCAACTTATCTTGCAGGGAGAAGTTGACGCCTTCGCCCTGGCTACCGTCGCGGAGCGTAGTGTCGTAGATGGAAACGCGGCTCATGGTTCGTTCCAACAAAAAACCCCGAAGCAAAGCTTCGGGGCCGGCGTGCGATTCGCTTGCGACCCCCGATTACCCGCCGATGATAACGACCGCGATGGCCGCCACGGCCTCGGGAATTGCGTTCGTCGGAGTTGGGATCGAAGTCGTCATCGGAAATATTTTTACGGAGTGCGGAAGATATCGTCAACTTGGAGGCGCCAGCCGGGAAGCGCGGGTTCGGCGTCGGCGGTGTCGCCGCGCTTGAAGACGGTCGGCGCGGGGTCGGAGATGGAATACTTTTTGATCGTCTGAGCCTTCGGATCGACGTCCCAAACTACTTGAGTGTCGGCATCGAAATAGTCCCGCCGTTTCTCGTCGTATTCGCGATTCTTGGACGGCGTATAGTCGTTCTCGCTGCGCACCTCCACGGCGAACACGGGTGCGCGATCATTGAACTTCATTCCGTCTGGAGGGAACGGGCCGAAGTCGAACGATGCATCCGGCGAGAACGATTGACGACCGTTCGGTAGTGGCGGGACGAGTTTGAAACCCATGTTATCCGTGTAGGCCTCACCCGCACCCGTGCTATCGGCATAGCTCAGGAGACTACTGTAGATCCTTCCAGCCACACGATTCGGGATGCGTCCGCTGGGCATAATGTGAACGATCCTTCCGCCGATCAGTTCGGCTTTGCCGTCCACTTTCAGGAGATCGTCGAGAGTGGCTGGCCGGGATATTGTCGGAGTCATTGCCTCTCCTTCGAATCATTCAAGAGCGGGTTGCCTGTTGAATTATCGCGAATTGCTCGTGGCTTCACAAGCTCGCCACGTGACGCAAGCCCCACTTCGCATCGTCCTTTACGGGGTAGTCGCTGCGGAAGTGCGTGCCGCGGGATTCGGTGCGGGCCAGTGCGGAGTCGATCATGAGCCGCGCGACGGTGAGTAGGTTTTGCAGTTCCCAGCCGGGCTTGCCGGGGAACTCGCGGCCCAGGGCATAGCGGCACCAGAAGCCAACATCGCGCTTCGCTTCCAGCAACCGGCTCGCTTTGCGAACGATGCCCATGTTGCGCACCATGAGCGAACGCAGCGAGTTGGTGAGGTCCGCACTGTCGAGGTTGTCGCCGGTTTCCTCGCGCGGAATGCGACTGCTCAAATTCGGTGCGGCAAGCGATGGCGACATTCCCCGAATCGCCCCCGCCGCACCGCGGCCGCAAAGCGCTCCGTAGACCAGTCCTTCGATCAAGCTGTTAGAAGCGAGGCGGTTCGCGCCGTGCAGGCCGCTCGACGTCACTTCGCCCGCCGCCCACAAGCCCGGCAACGTCGTGCGGCCCTGCATGTCCACGGTCACGCCGCCGACCATGTAGTGGGCGCCGGGGCGAACCGGAATGCGGTCCTTCGCGATGTCCAGCCCGAAGCCGCGGCAGACCTTTGCGATGCCGGGGAAGCGGGTGCGGATCATCGCCGGATCGAGGTGCGACAAATCGAGGTAAACGTTCGGGTGCTGCGTCGCTTCCATGGTGCGGAAGATGGCGCGGGCGACGACGTCGCGCGGTGCGAGTTCGGCCCGCTTGTCTTCCTTCGGCATGAACCGTTCGCCGTTCACATCGCGCAAGTAAGCTCCTTCGCCGCGGACCGCCTCGCTGATGAGGTAGCGAGCCGAACCGGCCACGTAGAGTACCGTCGGGTGAAACTGCATGAACTCCATGTCGCGGAGTTCGGCGCCGGCCCGATACGCCGCTGCCATACCGTCGCCGGTGGCCACGGGCGGATTCGTCGTTTCGCGGTAGACCATGCCGCACCCGCCCGAGGCGAGGATGACTTGCTTCGCCCAGAGGAGCAGTTTGCCGAACGTGGCGTGCCAGACGATCGCACCGACGCAGGTTCCCTCGTGCGTGAGCAGGTCGATGGTGAAGGTGTCGTCGTAGAGCGTGACGTTCGGGGCGGCGCGGGCGGTCTCGATGATGGCGCGCATCACTTCGAAGCCGGTGGCGTCGCCGAGGGCGTGAACGATGCGGCGATGGCTGTGCCCGCCCTCGCGGGTGAGTGCGAGGTGGCCATTCTCTTCATCGAACTTCGTGCCCCACTTCACGAGTTGCTCGATCTCGGCCGGGGCTTCGCGGACCACGAGATCCACGACTTCGCGATCGCAGAGGCCGTCGCCGGCGACGAGCGTGTCGTCGACGTGATTCTCGAAGCGGTCTTCCGGCGAGAGCACGCCGGCGATGCCGCCCTGGGCGTAGGAACTGTTGCTCTCGGTGATGCGGTCCTTGGTGACGACGAGCACGTTGAGGTCGGAGGGCACTTCGAGTGCGGCCCGCAGCCCGGCGATGCCGGCCCCGATGACCAGCACATCGGTGAACCGGTGGAAGGTGTTTCGGGCGTCGAAGGAAACGAGATAGCGATTGGGGGAAGACATGCAATTAGTGTAGCAGGCGAGCCGCGACCCGGAGTCCGCGGAGGGAGCGCGGCAATCGCTCGCACTCCCCTCCGCGGAC
>JAYTUG010000401.1:0-5330 GCA_043744695.1 Gemmataceae bacterium | reverse complement strand
GGCTCCGATGCGAGCCGGAAGCGTTAGCGACGGTGAATTTCCACTCCGGCGCTAACGATCATAAATTCCGTCGCTTACGCTTCCGGCTCCTGAAAACGCTAATCTCTCAATCGAACAATCGAACTCCAAGAATCGTTGTCACACCCCACGGGATCAACATCAGGGCCGGCTGCCGGCCCTATTTTGGTGGACCGTTAAACCCGAAAGCCCACAGCCCTTGAATCCGCTGTCGGCTGAACCGGCGGCTTGGACTACATCACTTGTCGATGATGCGACTTCGGGGAGAACGCAAGCGAGAAATGACACCGGGGTCCGTCAGGTCGCCGCCGACGAAGAAGTTGGCGACCGGGCTCGCTTGCGCGCCGGACACGTTCCCGGAGCTGACGAGCGCGCCGCTAAGAATGAACACACGGGGGGCGCCGCTAGGCCCACCGCCGAAAACCAAGTCGGCGAGCCCGGCCCCATTGATGTCGCCCGCCGCGACGAACGAACCGTTCCGCAGGTTCACCGAGTCGACCCCGGGGTGATCGCGACGCTACTTGCACTGACTCCCGAGACGGCTCGGAAGGTGCCACGCGGTTTCCGAATCGACTGGACGACCGGGGAATCGGAAGCAAGGCTCTGAATTGCGGGAGGTTTCACTTCGAGCGGTCCGCCCGTTCGGCGGGTGGAACGCGCTTGGCCGGTCTGGTCGTGCGCGACGCGCGTGGAGGTTACAAACATGCAACACGTTACGTCGATTCGTCCGTCGCGCACGGCCAGCACGATCCAGAACAGGCCAGCCGAAACGCTTCAATTTCCGACAAATTCCAGCGCATGGCCCGAACGAAAAAAGAAAGAGGAGCAGGTCATGCTTCGTTCACTTCTTCGCCGCGATGGCTTTCTGAACCGCGGTGCCCAAGTCGGCGGGGGTGGGGGCCACTTCGATGCCGGCCTTTTGCAGGGCCGCGATCTTGTCGCTGGCGCTGCCGCTGCCGCCGCTGATGATCGCACCGGCATGGCCCATTCGGCGACCCGGAGGCGCCGTCTGGCCCGCGATGAATGCCGCCACCGGCTTCTTCACGTGCTTCTTCACGTACTCCGCGGCTTGCTCCTCGGCCACACCGCCGATCTCGCCGATCATGAGGATCGCACTGGTACCAGGGTCCTTTTCAAACATCTCGAGCAGGTCGATCTGGGTGGTGCCAATGACGGGGTCGCCTCCGATGCCGACGCAGGTGGATTGCGAATAGCCGAGTTGCGTGAGTTGGAAGACGGCCTCGTAGGTGAGGGTGCCGGATCGGCTGATCACGCCGACGCCCTTCTCGCCGGGCTTGCACGGCTTGTGGATGTAGCCGGGCATGATGCCGATCTTGCACTGGCCGGGCGTGATGATGCCGGGGCAGTTCGGGCCGATGAGCCGCGAGCCGGGCTTGGTTTTGAGGAAGCGCATGGCGCGGGCCATGTCCAGAACCGGAATGCCTTCGGTAATGGCAACGATGAGGCGGATGCCGGCGTCGGCGGCTTCCATGATGGCGTCGGCCGCACCGCCCGGCGGCACGAAGATCATGCTTGCGTCGGCCCCGGTCTGCTTTACGGCCTCGGCGACGGTGTTGAAAACGGGAAGCTGTTTCTTGGACTGGTCGCCGATCCAAGTCTGGCCGCCGCGGCCGGGCGTGACGCCGCCGACGAACTGCGAGCCGTACAGCAGGCATTGATCGGTGTGGAAGGCTCCGGACTTTCCGGTGATGCCCTGGCAGAGAACGCGAGTGGCGGAGTCGACGAGAATGCTCATGAGTTACTCGTGGGGCTGTTAGCGTTCAAGATTCGTTTGTCGGGGAGTGAATTCCGTTGGCACCCGGCTTCGAAGCGGGCGGTGTCAAGAGTTCGATCGTGTGAACGTGACAAAGCGAGTGCAGCCGAAACGATCCCGTGCCATCGCTTAGCGGATGTTCGGGATCCGGCGCAGCTACAGTAACATTCCCGAGCGTCACAAGAATCATGTCGGGATGGTCGATGTCGTAGCTTCCGCCAGTCGTGATATGAATACGAAACGGCTGAAAGGGCTGCGCCCGAGTCAGATTTCGAATGTCTTCAAGTCGCATGGCAAACCTCTTCACGTCGATTCTATCGCGGCCTCACTGTTTCGTGAACTCGTCGACCAGCCACTCGCCGGGGGTCGCGCCCTTCACCAGTTTAAGCGCGTAGACGGCCTTCGACTCGCCCTTCGCCATCTCGATCGTGTAGGAATCGCTGCTACCGGAGACGCGCGCGAATGCCGTGACGCCCATGCCGAGTTCGTCGAGTTTCAAGCCGAGTTTCGTGGCGTTGAAGTCGTAGCCGCGCGCCTTGTCGCCTTCGAACGGTTCGGCCCAGGCGTTCTTGAGCTTGGTGGAAGTCACGCCGCCGAGCAGGGCGATGCGATCGTCGCGCAAAGTCGCGTTGCCGGTAAGTGCGTCGAGGAATGCGAGTACTGCGAAGTCCTGAATCGAGCCCTCGGTGGAAGTCGGCTTCTGGGCAGGTGCCTTGATCGTGCCCAACGAGAACCAATCGACCTTCCAACCCTCGGCGAAGACCATGCGAATGAGGAAGCGCCCGGCACCGTTACCCCACGATCCAAAAAGCACGGCGACGCTCGGCGAACCATAGCCGTTGGGCGGCGCGATGCCGACGAGTTGCGTGCCGACGTGCCGCAGCCAGTTTGAAGCCGCCCCTTCGCTATAGCCATGTTTCTTGTCGGCATCGCTGAGCAAAGGCTTGCCGATGATTTTGAGAAAGGCAGGCGAGACGCGATTCAGCAACTCCGCGGGCAGCGGTTCGGCTTTGTCCGAAGCGATTCGCAGGTCGGCGATGAATCGCTCGGCGAGTTGTTGAGTCGGATCGTTCGGTTCGAGAAACGCGGGAGCGGGCGGGGTCGGCGCGAGCGGCGCGATACCCGTCGTCGAAGCCGCGATCGTCGGCCCCGCAATCGGCGGCGTCGACGCATCAACTTTTCCAGAACTGGAGACTTCGGGCTTGGTCGGCTCGGACTTGCCGCAACCGACCAGTGCGATGGCGAGAAGTAGAACGGCAGATTTGAACGGATTCATTCGCGGGTTCCTTTCCGAGGGCGACGAGCGGGCTTCTTGGTCGGTAGGGCGAACAGATCGGCGACTTTGCAGGAAAATCCCGGCAACACACCGTTGCCGGAGAGTTCGTCCGTCTCATCGAGAACGCGCGGCAGCTCGTCCTGGCAAAACACGTTTACCGTTCGCTCTTCCGGATAAACCACCCAGACGAGAGGAATGCCCCGACGCTGGAACTGCTCGACCCGGCGTGCCATGTTTCCCGGTCGATCGGTCGGCGAATAAACTTCCACTACGAGTGTCGGAATGCGGTCCGTATGGCCGGGCTTTGCCTCTTCGAGCGTGAGGTTGTCCAGCGAAAGCATGATGTCGGGGCCGCGAACCGTATCGGGGTTGCGGGCGACGATGAGCCCGCAATCGTTAGTGAGCAAATGCCCTCGGCCGCGAGTGCGAATGTAATCTGTCAGGATTTGCGCCACGAACCAACAAACGAGCGCGTGGGCTTCACCGGGCGACGGCATCTCGATCACCTGCCCTTCCGAGAGTTCCCAGCGGGCGCGTTCATTCTCGGGGCGATTTGCCCAGAGATAGAACTTCTCGGCAGTCATCTTTCGCTGTCGAGTCGCGGTCGTCATCTTGTGTCTCGCACGAATCGCCGGGCCAGTCAGTAGATGGAAACTCACCTAATCGCGGGTTCCCTTCCGAGGGCGACGAGCGGGCTTCTTGGTCGGCAGGGCGAACAGTTCTGCGACTTTGCACGAGAACCCCGGCAGCACGCCGTTGCCGGAGAGTTCGTCCGTCTCATCGAGAACCTTCGGATACTCGTGCGGCCGGCAGACCGAGACGGTGTACTGCTCGAAGTCGATCAGCCAAACGAGTGGGATACCGCGTTCGAGGTACTGGGATACCCGTCGGTTGATTCGTTTCGCCGTGTCCGAAGGCGAAATCACTTCGACGATCAACTCGGGAATGTCTTCAACGTACTTGTTTGCGAAGTCTTTCTCGTCCGCCGAGCGAAGGAAGAGCATGACATCCGCACCGCGAACGGTATCGGGTTCCCGCTCCACGATGATGCCGCAATCGTTGGTAAGAAGATGCCCGCTACCGCGTTTGATGACGTACTCGGTCAACACTTTGATCGCGACCCAGCAGTAGTACGCCTGTTCCCGGATCGGCGAAGGCATCTCGATAACCTCCCCGGCGTCGAGTTCGACATTTCGGCCGACGTTCTGCGGCTCGGTCGCCCAAAGAAAGAACTGCTCGGCCGTCATCCGCTTCGGCTTGGTTTTCGTCGCCATGCTCGGCCTCCTTTCTCGCTGCGGCTCGACTCACTTCGCCAGTTCGACCACGATCTTGGCCCCTTCGGTGAGCCCGGTGGCGATGCGGATCGCGGGAAGCTCCGCCTTCACACTATTCAGAATCTCGCGGGCCTTGTCGACCTCGTTGCCTTCGAGTCGCACGACCACGGGCACCTTGAAGCCGACCTCGCGGCCTGCCTTCACGAGCGCCTCGGCGATGCGGGCGCAACTGGCGATGCCGCCGAATACGTTCACGAAAATTGCCTTCACCTTCGGATCGGACAGAATGATGCGGAAGGCTTCGACGGCGTTCTCGGCCGTGACGCCGCCGCCTACGTCGAGGAAGTTCGCGGGTCCGATGCCGAACTGCTTGCCGTGATAGTTCACGATGTCCATCGTTGCCATCGCGAGCCCGGCCCCGTTCACCAAGCAGCCGATGGTGCCGTCGAGTTGAATGAAGTTGAGGCTCGCTTTCCCGGCCCGCACCTCCGTCGGATTCTCCTCGTTCAGATCGCGAAGTGCCTCGATGTCCTTGTGCCGGAACAGCGCGTTGTCGTCGAAATCCATCTTGGCATCGAGTACCACCACGTCGCCCTTCTTGGTAATGGCGAGCGGGTTCACTTCCGCAATGGTCGCGTCCTTTTCGAGGAACACCTTGGCGAGCGCGAGCATGATCTTCTCGGCCTTCGTGGCCTGATCGCCCGTGAGGCCGAGTTCGTACGCCACGCGGCGAGCTTGAAACGGTTGCAAGCCGCTCTCGGGGGCGAAAGGCACTTTGAGAATGAGTTCTGGCGTGTCGTGGGCCACCTTCTCGATGTCCATGCCGCCGGCGGCGCTGGCCATGAGTACCGGCAGGCCGAACCCGCGATCGAACACGATGGCGACGTAGTACTCCTTGTCCGGCTCCGCGTCCGCCTGCACGATCAACGTCTTGATCGGCTGTCCTTCGGGCCCCGTTTGCAGCGTCTTGAGCGGGAACTTGAGCATG
>JAYTUG010000400.1:0-20709 GCA_043744695.1 Gemmataceae bacterium | reverse complement strand
ATGGCTTGAAAAAACCCGGTTTCCAAAGCAGAAACCGGGTTTTATTGAGTGTCTCACAAACCGAGTCCTACACCCGCGCGCAGCGGGGTGATCGCCCTCACGGCGGCGGCGGTGACCACGGGTTGCCGGCGAGTTCGCGCTTCCAAAGTGGCTTGTCGCCTTTGGTCGCGGTGAGGGTTACCTTTGTCACCATGGCCGCGCCGGGCTTGAAACCCGGCAGTTGCTCCTCCAGCTTGTACTCGAGTTCGCCGACCTTCGCCGCCGTCGCCCCGTACTCCTCGGCTTTGGGCTTCCGATCTTCGACCGTCACCTTGCCCGTTTTAGGATCGACCGACACCACTCCCACCGCCTCCTTGCGGGCGGCTTCCAGAATCTCCGGGGTCGGCGCGGCACCCCCGTAGTAGAAGGCGTTCGCCTGCCAGACGACCACGACTTTCTTCGCGTCGGACCGCGCGCCGATGCGGAATGAGTGGCCGCCGCGTTTCGCGGTGGTCGCCCAGTCCGGCATCGCGATCGCATCCGATTTGAAGCCCGTCTTGCCGGTGGCCGCATCGATCGCCACGATCCGGAACAGGTTCGGCTTCTTCGCATCGGCCGACCACGCGAAGACCGAATCGCCGGACGCGCCGGCCAGTCTGTCCGCGTCCGCGTTCGCCCAGAGCGGCTTCCCGGTGGCGGTATCGATGGCTTCGATTCCGCCCTCCTTGCTCCGCGCGAAGATCGCTTTGCCATCCGGGGAGGCAAACGCGTCCGCTCCGATCCCAGTCCCCGGAGCGAAAACCGGATCCGCGGCGAGCGCCGCGAAGAGTACCAGCAGTGACATGCGAAGTCCTCCGTTTCGGATGCTTCTGACCTCGGTTCAAAATATCGACGAAGTGGCTCGAACAGTACGAATGTTCGCAGAACCTTTCGACGCATCTGGACGCCTTCGTTACCTAAACTCCAGCGGACGATCGCCGGAGAGCCGCGTTCACTCGGCCAAGTGGTACGGCCGGGTGAACGCGCCGACGAGCTTCGGCCCTATCTCGCCGGCAAGCCCGAAAGGCCTGGAAATCGCGGCTTCTGACGCTGCTTGTCGTTCTCAGGCAGCGGAGGGAGAGGGATTCGAACCCTCGATACCTTTGCAGGTATGCCGGTTTTCAAGACCGGTGCATTCAACCGCTCTGCCATCCCTCCGTCAGGGCATTTTCGCACTTCGGTCGCCCCTCGCCAATACCCGTTTTTGCCATTGGGATGTGCCACTCGCTGGTGCAAACTCGGACCCATCCGGCAATTGACGAGAAATCGGCACGCGGATCGATTCTCCGCGTGCCGTCTTATCGTTTCGAGCGGGGTTTACCAAGCCGGGCTTACGAAGGCGGTTCGAGTGTAAAGACCCGAACTTCACCGATCGTCTTGGGATCGTCGAGGGGGAACTGACGCGGGTCGAGCCCGCGGTAGCCGCATCCGACGAGGAGCGTCCGGGAATCGGGAGAGAACGCGACCGCACTCGGAGGAGCATTGGGGAAGGCGCGGATCGTCTGCACCTGCACCCCGAGCAGGGAGTCGATCAGCACCACCTGCCCGGCGTTCGTTCCGCCTCCACCAGCGGCCGCGAGCGTTTTGCCGTCGGGCGAAAACGCAAGCTCGTGGACGCGGTTCTTCGTGGTGCCGATCCGACGCAGTTCCTTGAACGTCGTCGTATCCCACAGGATGACGATGCCGTCCGTGCCGCCTGTGGCAAGGAATTTGCCGTCCTTCGACCACGCCACGGCCGTGACGGGATCAGTTCCGTGTTTGAGGAGTTGCATCGGTTCGCCGGAACCGCCGCCCCAGACCTGCGCGATCCAGTCGCCATCGACTCGGTGGTTGGGAATGAAGACGAGTCGCTTGCCGTCCGGCGAGTAGGCCACCGCAGCCGGCAGCGGACCTTCGACCTTCGGAGGATTGGCGAGTGGTCCGAACTTCGCGGTGCCCGCTGGAGCGCCCTCAAACCACGTCTTGGCCCAAAGGGTGCGGCCATCGGTGAACGCCATCCGGTGCTGCTTCAAGCCGCGAACATCCTGGTCCGGCCCAAAGGCAACCGCGAGCGGCTTGCTTCCCTCCTCGCCGTATTCCTTCACGAATTCCGACATGCGTTTGGCCTTCGCATCGGGATCGGCCACTTTGAGGGGCAAGGTAAACCAGGATGCACCGTCGGGGAACGTCACGGCCAACGTCTTGCTGTCGGGCGAGTAGGCCACGGCCGCCGGGTGCGGCCGAATGTCGTTGCAGGAGAACCACTCGATCCTCTTATGGGTCGTCGCATCCCACATGGAGACGTTGCCGCGCCGGATGCCGCCGGCGGCGAAGGTTTTGCCGTCCGGGGCGAACGCCACCGAGATGATCGAATCTTCGTTGTCGGTGAGCACGGCCTTCTCGCGCCACGAACCGGGCGCGGCCACCTGGTCGGGGTTCGGAGTCGGCTTCGCCTCGGGTTCTCGGAGTTGCCACACGCGGACCTTGCCGACCAACTGTCCCGATAGGACGAGGAGCCGGAAGTCGCAGAACGCGGCGGCGAGCGACTTGCCGTTGGGCGAGAACGCCAGCCCCGCGACGCCGCTGAACGTCTCTCCGCCGCCTGCCCGAGGCAGCGCGATCGGCTTCGGTTCGTGCGGCGGGGTGGCGGTCTTCCAGGTGAAGACTTGCTCCGTGTAAAACTTCTGGGCCGGCGGGCCGATCGTGGCGGCGGCGCAAGTCGTGCCGTCCGCGGTGACCGCGATGGCTTGAACCCGTTGGCGAAGTTCGACTCGCGACTTCTCTTCAAACGTTTCCGCGTCCCACGCGATCACCACGCCGTCGGCATCGCCGGACACGATCGTGCCGCCGTCGGCCGAACACGCGGCGCTGGTCACGGTCCCTTGGTGACCCCTCAAAGCTCTGCCAACTACCTCCCCAATGGGTTTCGCAAAGTGCGCATTCAAGAGGTACTTCTCCGTATCGGAGATCGCACTGCTGAGGACGGCCCACCGCCCTTTCGGGTCCATGGCGAGCGGCACTTCCCCGGCGGGGCGGCGGGGCTTTTCGCGGTGCTCGATGCCCAAATTGAAGCCCCCGGTCTTGGAAAGGGCATTCCAGTTCCTGAAAGAATACATCTGGGTGGGATGCTGGCCCTTGTCGCTGTCGAATACGATCCACCGGGTGCGGTGTTCCTTCTCGCCGGCCGCGGGTGGGTCTTCCGGGAACCAGCCCACGGTTGTCGGCTTGCTCCCCTTCTGTTCGAGCGTCTCCTCGATCTTCCCCGTCGCGGGGGCAAGGAAACGCACGCCGTCGGCGAAGGTGGCGGCGATGCTTTTACCGTCCGGGGAGAACGCGATGGCGGCGAAGTGCTGGGCGTCGCCATCCACCTTTGCGGTCCACTGTTCCTTGAACGTCCCTGCGTCGTAGGCCTGCACGCGCCCGGTACCGCCGACGACCAGTCGCTTTCCGTCCGCCGAATACGCCACCGACCCGGCCAGCCAGCCGGACTGTTCCAGCGTCTTCGCTTCCTTCCAAGCCATCTCGGGTATCCTCGCGGGTGCGGCGACGGGTGCGGCAACGGGTGCCCTCGCGGACGATTCGCCGTTGTTCGCGCCCCAGATCGCTCCGGCACCGGACATCAGCCCCGCGACGGCGACTGCCGCGAGCATCAGTTTGAATTTGCCGTTCGTCATGGTTCGCATCACTCCGCTGGCAAGAGTTTGAACGGCGGGGGAAGCCGCGGCGATTCCCACGCTGGTCGCGAGTGTCTTCCGGGCGAGTTCGCTCGATACATTCGCCGTAGCGACTTCGGGTGTGAACGCGGCGACCAATCCGCTCGAGGAGAGTGCGATGCCGCGCTTCGTGAATCGCTCGGCGAGCAGTTTTCTCGCGCGGTGCAAGCGCGCCGCGACGGTGCCTTCGGGGCACTCCAGTTCGCGGGCGGCTTCGCGGCGCGATTTTCCCCCGAGGTCGCAGAGTACCACCGCGGCCCGCAGGTGATCGGGAAGCCGAGTGAGTTCCTCATCGATGACACCGCGAAGTTCGGCGAGCTCCCCTGAGCAGGTCGGTTCGCTCGCTTCGGGCTTTTGCATGGCCACTGCCATTTCGCGCCTCCATCGTCGGGCCGCGGCGAGCTTCGCCTTGTTCGCGGTCCGCACGGCCACACCGTAGAGCCAGTTGCCGACGAGGCCTGGAGGTTGAACGGATTCGGCCTTGCGAACCAGCACCAGGAAAACGGCTTGGAACGCATCCTCGGCATCGTGACGGTTCGCGAGCAACCTCCGACAGACGCCGAGCACGACGGGCCCGTATCGGCGGAGTAACTCCGCGAAGGCCGCGTGATCGCGACTGGCGAGGTAGCTTGCCAGCAAGCTGGCATCGCTGGGCGGGTCGTCCTGGCCGATCTGCCGGACCACGTCGCGTACGGCTGCGGTGGACATCTGCGGTTCTCTCCACGAGAAGCGTGCCGGCGATCGTCGCCAGCTTCACCATTGTTTGCCCGCGGAGGCGAGAAGTGTTGCAAAAAAATAACCCCAGGCTGAACCTGGGGTCGAGAGCGAGGCGATTCTCGTTCCAATTTATCGAGGCGACATCTTCACGAGGGCGGCCTTCGCGGCGGTTCGCACTTCCTCCGAAGTATCGTCGCTGGCCACCTTCAGATGCTTCAGGAAGGCCGGATCGAAGTAGCCGAGCGTGCAGAGGTGTTCGATGCAGCAAGCCTTCACGGCGGGGCACGGGTCGGTCTTGGCCGCGTGGAAAAGGACGGCCTTCACCGCGTCGCTCGAACCGTCCCGCCCCTCGGCGAGGCCCTTGGCCGCGAGCATGCGGTGCGACGGAGCCAGCGCATCGCGCAGGGTCGTGGCTTGCGGTTGAATCTCGGCAGGCAGACCCATCTCGATCGGCGTAGTGTTGCTCGCAGTGCGAACCGTTGCGGTCGTTCCTGCGGGCTTCACCTCGACGGCGGGCACCACCGGCAGACTACTTTGAATCGGAGGCACGGGAATCGTCGGCGTCGGAATACTCGGTGTTGGAATGCTCGGCGTTGGAACTGGGATGGGGAGCGGCGTTGGCTTCGAAGCCGGGAGTGGCGTAGGAATCGCCGAGACGCTGGGCACGCTCGACGGCACGGGCACCGACGAAATCGCCGGCGTCGGAGGAACGACGGTTTCGATGCGACCCGGCCGGGCCGGTGCAACTGGCTTCGCTTGCATCACGCGCGGCGGCTCGGCGTTCGCACGAGGCGGAGCGGAAGGAGCCGCCGCGATCGCCGGAGCGGCGGGCATCACGGTCGTCGCCGGCTTCTTGCCGAAGATGCGGCCAATGATCCCGGGCTTCTTCTCTTCAACTGGAGCCGCCGGTGCGGAGGCCTCGGCCGCAGGAGTCCGGGGAGTCGCAACGGGCTCGCGGTTCAACAAGCGGCCACCGATGAGTTTCTTGTCGCGCGGCTCTTCGACCGGTGCCGGCGGCGCAATCTTCGGGGGCGAACTCGGCGCTTCCGCGAAGACACTCATCGGAGCTTTCACCGGCTCGACCGACTTTGAAACGAGGGGAGGGATCACGGGAACATAAGGCTTCGCGCTCACCGGCATCGGCTTCACACTGACGGGCGGAAGTGGAGCGGGAAACGCAGGCCGTGCGGGGGCCGGTTCGGGCATGCCCACCGGCTTCGGCAACGGCGGCAACGCGGTGACCGGAGGTGGCACGGGAACCGCGGGTGACACTGCTGCCGGCTTCACCGGAACTTTGCTTGCCGGAGCCGGATCGATCAGTGTGAACGTCTCCCCGTTCTTCGAATCCTTCACCTCGGTCTCGACGCTGCCGTCGGGCTTCTTCGTTGCCTTCACGATCGTCACGGTGCGCTCGGGTTGGCCCGGGAACTTCATCGTGATGGTTTCGCCGGTCTTCGGTAGGTCGGCGGCGGAGGTAAGGGCTGCCGTGCCGGTGAGGGCCGTGCCGGTCACGATTGCAAAGGCCCAGCGCTTCCAATTCCATCGCGTCATGGTCGATCTCCCCGACATTGCCGGCCCCGCGCGGTCATCCGTGACCACTGCGACATCCGTGTCTTGCGGAGTTTATCGGTTCGCCCAGATTGTCCGGATGAGCGGGTTCGGTGGAGTTTGCCGGGCTTGCCGCGGAAGATGGGGAATCTGTAGCGATGCGTCAAGGCTTCAACACCAACCGAATCACCTCGGCATAGGCCTTCACGGTCAGGACGTTTCGCAGCAGGAAGCCGTTGCACTTGAGCGATTCCTCGGAGTAGTCCGAATGCTTCTGCGGGTTGCTGGGGTGGACGCCGTCGGCCGCGATGAGAGTCGGCACTTGGTAGGCGTCTTTCGCAAACTCCTTGAACTTGGGCAGCGAGCCGTCCCAGTCTTCCGGGCGGCGTTTGAGAACCTCGGCTTGATAATCGACGAGCGGAAGCTTCAGGTCTGCCGCGATCTGTCGCTGCACCTCGGCGAACTTCTTGGATTTCTCAACGGCCCCCGAACGCGGCGGGATCGTGGTCAGGATCACCACCGTGCCGTTCTTCAAACATCGCTCGACGACGGCTCGCGTCCTGAGGTCGTATTCCTTGGCTTCGATGGTGTTGAGGTCGTTGGTGCCGAACATGAGCACGACGGCTTCGGGGTTCAGTTTCTTGAGCCACTTGTCCAGGTTCTCGTCGGCCCAAGTGATAGTCTTGCCGCTTTCGTTGCCGAACTCGGAGCCGCGCCAGGTGCGCCAGCAGTCCGGTTTCATGTAGGCCTTCACGGTCTGGACCGGCTTGGCGATGTCGGCGTCGATCGTCTTCGGTGCGTAGTCGAGCGGTGCCCAGAAACCGAGCGAGACGGTGATCGAATCGCCGAACAGAGCGAAGGTGCCGGGCGTGCCGGTGAACTTCGCATGCACCTTCTTCATAGGTTCGACCCAATCCGGATCGGCCGCCCGGAGTGGCGTTGTGAAGACGAGGAGCGCGAGAATCGTGAGGTGCTTCATGGTGGTTCTCGTGGGTAGGAGCGATTCAGGAATACTATAGCCGCATGAGTTCCCCGATCGACCCCATCGCGATGTTGCGACCGCGGCGTGCCATCAACGGCATGTCGGCCATTCTGCTGCCGTTCACGGCGAGCGGCGATTTCGATTGGGTCGGATTCGACGCTCACGTGGAGCGTACCGCTACGGCCGGCCTCATTCCCGCCGTGAACATGGACACCGGATACGTCAACCTTCTGGACGACGCGACGAAGCTGAACGTGTTGAGCCGCACGAAGTCGATCCTCGGGGCAAGGCCGTTCGTCGCCGGTGCGTTCGTTGCCAGCAAGCCCGGCGATTCATTCGATGAGACCGAATACGCTCTCGCTATCGAGCCCATCGTGAAGCACGGAGGCACGCCGATCATCTTCCAAAGCTTCGGCCTCACGGCGCTTCCCGAACCGAAATTGATCGCGGCCTACGAACGCCTCGGCCGCTACTGCGACTCGTTCCTCGCGTTCGAACTCGGCACTGCGTTCGCGCCCTTCGGCAAGATTTATTCGCTGGAGGCATACCGCGGATTGCTCGGTGTGAAGAAGTGCGTGGGGGCCAAACACTCGTCGCTTTCGCGCGAACTCGAATGGCAGCGGCTTCAACTTCGCGACGAAGTACGGCCTGAATTTCAGGTGCTCACCGGCAACGATCTCGCCATCGACATGGTGATGTACGGCAGCGACTACCTGCTCGGCCTCAGCACCTTCGCTCCCGATCTGTTTGCGCAGCGCGATCGATTCTGGCTCGAAGGCGACCCGCAATTTTACGAACTCAACGACTGGCTTCAGTACCTCGGCTTCCTCGCCTTCCGCGACCCGGTGCCAGCTTACAAGCACTCGGCCGCGATGTTTTTGAAACTTCGCGGCTGGCTCGACTGCGACGCCACGCATCCCGCGAGCCCGACGCGGCCCGACAGCGATCGCGAGATTTTGAAGAGTTTGCATGCTGCTTGCGGCTTCGCGAGGGTGGACAATCGCGAAGCCGCAAGCGGCCGGAGGAAGCTGACATGATCGATGGCCCCACGGTGGTCGCGGCGTTGGAGGCGGCCGGGTTCACGCATCTGGTGTGGATTCCGGATAGCCACCTGGGCACGTGGGACGCCGCGCTCGCGGGTTCGAAGTTGCTGGTGATTCGACCGTGCCGCGAAGGTGAGGCCATCGGCATCGCCGCGGGCCTGATGCTCGGCGGGTCAAAGCCGTTGGTCGCGATCCAGTGTACGGGGTTCTTTGAAGCGGGCGATGCGGTGCGAAACGCGGTCCACGATTTGAAGTTGCCGTTGAAGTTGCTCGTCGGCGTGCGGTCGTGGCGTGCCATGCAGATGGGTAAAAGTGGGGACAACTGCCCGACTTATGCCGAGCCAATGGTGAAGGCGTGGGATCTGCCTTACGAGTGGTTCGACCCATTTTCGAGCGGCGAATGCGAGTCGGCGTTGCGCCGGCTCGCGGATGCGAGCGAGGCGCGCGTTCTGCTCTGGGGCGAGTAATGCTCGGCTCGCCGAGCATTACTTCTTCGTGGCTGCTTTCAAGGCGTCCATCGTGAACGGGTCCGGTGAGAACTCGCTTTTGGTCAGTTCCACATCGCGAAAGTAGTAGTGCCCCAGCAGCGAAGAGTCTGCCCGCTTGAGGACCGTTCCGACGTGCAGCCAGCGTTCGACGTCGATGTACGCGGTTACTTCGGTGGCACCATCGCGTTGCGGATTCGCCTTGGCATCGGCCGCTTCATCTAATGCGAAAGAGTCCACTTCGGGGGTCGTACACGATCGGCGAATCACGTAACAGGGTCGACCGCCCACTTCCGCAGGCGACTCGATGCCGATGTACTTCGCGTTCAGTTCGCCAGCGGCCTGGCGCTTCTTCCAGGCATCGTAGGTACGCAGCATTCCCCGATACAAGCCGCCGTCGGTGATGGAGTACCGCGAGGCACCGCGACTCAGCGAACTGCGCGGATCGATGGCCATCTCCGTACCGAGGGAGGTGTACGTCTGCATCTGGTTCTTGTTCGCGCCAACCACGTAAAGCGTGCCGAGATTCTTGATGCCGAAGACCTTGCGGAAGCCCGACTCCCAAACCATGCGGACGCGAATCTTCGGGTGTTCGCCGGCCTTCTCGGGAAGTTCCCCCGCACACACAACGCGAACGATCTCGCGTTCGTTCAACGTGCCCCTCACGCGTTCCTGCTTGTCCAGTGTCGCGGTGAAGCCCTTGACGCCGTCTCGCTTGTAGCGGAGGAGGCAGGCTTCGAACAGGGCCACCGGATCTTTCTCGGCGAGCCTCGCGAATTCTTCAGCGGTGGGAAGTGCTTTGTTCGTGGGCTGAAGGGTGGGCTCTTCGACGAGGTCGCGGTCGGAGCTGGCAGTGAGGATTGCGTACGCCGCGTAGCCGAGGCCGCCGAGGATCAGCGCGGCAATCGCAAGCAACGCAACGCGACGACCCATCCTGCGCCCTCCGGTGCCGGGGCCTCCCGACGCAGTCAGTGTATCCTTCCCACTCGGGGCGAACAGCAGCCGTAACATCCGCCCGATGTGGTTCGTTCGCCCCAGCATTCCAGTGTCCTCTTGCGATGTTCGCATTCGCCGTATCGAAGACTTCGACCAAGACCCCCATGAAACTGAAGTTGGAGTGAACCCCGGCCGATATGAGAGGGTGCGAGGGTGCCGATTCGTACGCATGGTCGGGATGGGCGACATGAAGCGGATACTCGCTTTCATCATCGCGTTGGCGTTCGGCGCGGGGCTACCGGCCCGCGTGGAGCCACCGCCACGCGAGCCCCGGCCTCTGGTCTGGATCGTCGATGGTGCCGGCGATTTGGGCGGTTGTTCGAAAGGCGTCTCGCAGGCAAACGTGTTCGCCGGCAATCCGGTCGAGCTATCCGTCTTCCCCTGGTCGCACGGCTACCGCAAGCTGATTCAAGATCAACGCGACGCGAAGCATACCAAGCTCCAGGGAACCCGGCTCGCGGCCAAGATCCTCGAACGCGCCAAGCAGGAGCCGGGTCGAAGGGTGATCGTGATCGCTCACAGTGCGGGGGCCGCGGTGGCGCTGACTGCGGGCGATGCGCTCCCTTCGAACGCGATCGACCGCATGATTCTGCTCGCGCCGTCCGTCTCCACGGGTTACGACATCCGCCCGAGCCTCGGTGCCGCCCGCGAAGGGATCGACGTATTTTGCAGCAAGAAGGATTGGCTCGCGCTCGGCTTCCTGACCCGCGTGGTCGGCACGGTGGACAAGCGTTGGGCACCCGCCGCGGGCCGACACGGTTTCCGGATCGCAACGGGTGAGAACCGCCTGAGGCACCACTTTTGGTCGGCGGAGGTTTCCTGGACGGGGCATACCGGCGGGCATCACGGCATGCACTCGCCGGCGTTCCTCCAGGCGTACGTGTTCCCGATGATCGAGTTGCGTTGAGCGAGGAATCGAAATGCGGATGCGGTGCTTACCGATTCTCGTGCTGGTACTCGCGGCATGGCCCGCCTCGGCGCAGGAACGTCCGGTTCCCACCGAGTTGCCGCCGCTGCTCTCGGTGCCGCCCACCACGGCCCCGCCGACGGCTGGGCCGCGCGGGCCGAGCGGCGAGTACGATCCCGGTTACTTCTACCTGCCGGAACGAGCACCCGAGAGGGCTCGTTCGGCAGCCTGCGGCCCGGCCGGTCGGATCTGGTTCGCACCGGCGCTCGAACTCGCGTGGACGAAATCCGCTGCGGTTCCACCCCTCGTTCGCCTCGGCAACGCGACCGGCCCCATCGTTTACGGCGGGGATCGGACGGCGTCGCCGTTGCGCGCCGGTTTCAGCATCGCCACTGGAATCTGGATCAACGAAGCCTGTACTCACGGCTTCGATGGAACCTTCTTCGTCCTCACCGGTCTCGGCAGCGAGTCGCTCCTCTTAGCGAACGGTACCGCTCTGCAGTTGCCGACCGCGACCGGAGCGTTTCCACTCGCCGATCCGAATGCCGGCACTTTCGGAGCCTATCAGGCCGGGCTGAACACGCGCTTCGGTTACGCCGACGCGAACTATCGAGGCAACCTGATCTGCACTTCAAATGCTCGGATCGACGCGCTAGTCGGATACATGTTCGCCCGCCTCCGCGACGATTTTGAAATCTACGGCAAGCGGCTCGGCACGGATGGCGAGATCGTCCGCTTCCGCGACGAGGCCCATGCCAAAAACGATTTCCACGGCGGGCAGATCGGCCTGACCGGCGAGTATCGCTTCGACCGCTGGTACGTCTCGGGAACGGGCAAAGTCTCGTTTGGAGTCGTGAACTCCGACACGGATCTGGAAGGCAAGTTCCGCGTGAACGGGACCGTCGTGCCGATCGGCTTCTACGCCCGGCCCGACGTGAACGGCCCGCGCTCGCACTCGCACTACGCCGTCATGCCCGTCGTCGGCCTCACGATCGGCCGGCAGATCGGCGAGCATGCCCGCATCACCCTCGGCTACAACTTCCTTTACTTGAACAACCTCACTCGCGGCCCCGACGTGCTCGACCCAACGCCTGCGGTGAACAATGCAGACCCACAAGCTCCCGTGGCGTCGGCCAACGCTCGCCGCGACTCCACCTCGTCCGATTTCTGGGTGCAATCGATGAGCCTGGGTATGGAGTGGCGATACTGAGCCCAGGTCGAGACCGATAGAATGGGTGTGGCCTCATTCCATTCGTTTGGGAGTCTTTTGCATGGCGCTCACCGCGGCCCAAGTTGCCGAGCAGAAGAAACAGGTTGAAGAACTCATCGCCGGTTCGGACGTGGGCTTCGCCAAGGCGCTCTTCTACGGCAAGTTCAAGAGCGACTTGCTCTTCCCCTATCCCACGCTGTCGGCGGATCAAGCCGTGCGGGCCGAAGCCCAGGCCGCCAAGGTTCGCGATTACGCGAACCGCCACATCGACCACATGAAGATCGACCGCGACGCCCGCATCCCCGACGACGTGATCGCCGGACTCGCGGCTCTGGACGTGTATCGCCTCACGATTCCCGTCGAGTTCGGCGGCCTCGGCTTCAACCAGCAGATGTACTTGAAGACGATGGAAGTGCTCGGCGGGCACGATTCGAGCGTCGCGGTGTTCGTGAATGCCCACCACTCCATTGGTTGCCGGGCACTCGTCTTGTTCGGCACGAAGGAACAGCAGGCAACCTGGCTCCCCGGCTTGCTCGATGGTTCGAAACTCTGTGCGTTCGCGCTCACCGAACCGGAAGCGGGTTCGGACGCCGGCAACGTGCAGACCACCGCCACGCCCGATGGCGACGACTACATTTTGAACGGGGTGAAGCAGTACATCACGAACGGGGCCATCGCGAACGTGCTCACGGTGATGGCCCGCACGCCGGCCCCGACTCCTGAGAAGCCAGATGCCACGAAGATCACGGCGTTCTTGGTCACACCCGAGATGCCCGGTTTCGAGGTACTTGAGGCCCGTGCCGAGAAGTGCGGCATCCGCGGCACCGCCACCAGCAAACTCCGCTTCACCAACATGCGCGTGCCCAAGGCCAACGTTCTCGGGCCCATCGGCAAGGGGCTCAAGGTCGCACTCACCGTATTGGACTTCGGCCGCACCACGTTCGGGGCCAGTTGCACCGGCCACGCCAAGGTCTGCCTCCAGGCGATTGTCGAGCACGCGAAGAAACGCGTGCAATTCCAGCAGCCGCTCGCCGAGTTCCAACTCGTTCAAAAGAAGGTCGCGTTCGCGGCCGCGCACACCTTCGCGATGGTAGCCGCGACCCTGCAGTGTGCCGCGTTCATCGATCGCGGCTTCGAAGACTACATGCTCGAAACCGCCATCCTCAAGATCTTCGCCACCGAGCACCTCTGGACCATCGTGAACGACACGATCCAGGTCTGGGGTGGCAAGGGGTACTTTTGCGATCAGCCGCTGGAACGGTGGATGCGCGATGCCCGCATCAACACGATCGGCGAAGGTGCGAACGACGTGTTGAAGGCGTTCGTGGCGGTGGTCGGATGCCGTGGGCCGGGCGAGTATCTGAAGGGCCTACGCGACGACGTGATGGGCGGCCGCTGGAGCCTGAAGAAACTCGGGGCCGCCATCGGCGTCGGGGCCAGCCTCGTGGTGCCCTGGGCCACGACCGGCACCCCAGACGTACCCGTGAATTCCGAGTCGCTCCGCGACGACGCTCACACCTTGGGCAAACTCGTTCGCGAGTTCGGGCTCAAACTTCCGCACGTGTTCCTGGGCCTGAAGGACGAAACGAAGTTCGTACAGGCTCAACTCGTCCACGAACGCCTCGCGGATATTGCCATCGATTTGTACGTGTCGAGTTGCGTGCTGAGCCGCCTCGATCACCTATTGGCGAGCCATGCCCCGTCAGGGGCCGGGTTGTTGGATCCATTCGCGGACGTTTCGGCCGGACAGTATTTCTTGAAGCTGGCCTTCCGCCGAATCCGTGCGTGCTTCTCGGCACTGGATGAAAACGACGACGCGGCCTGCCTCGAGGCCGCGAAGACTGCCTTGACGAAGTGGTGAACCTCTACCAATCAGCGAGGATTTCTCCGCCAGCCGGGGTGACGGCACCCCAAAATGTGGCTTGAGAAACGCCGGGTGCTGTGATGCGTACACTGCCGTCCACGAGTGCAGTCAGCATTCCGCTGGCATGAGGAGTCTGCGCAATCAATGGATGGCATTCATCGACGCGAGGAGCTGTCTGAAACGGAGTCTTGATCGGTTGCAAGATTGCGTTGGGAGGCGTGTTGTCAGTTCGAGGGCCGACAGGAAAAAAGGCAGGCCCAGAGACCGGGGGCGTACCCTTCGTAACGGGGTAGACATCTCCATAACTTTGATCGCCGAACGCTGGGCCTCCATCTGAGAACGAAGCACGACGTACTTGGACGCTCGCGGTATCCTCTCTCGTCCAATTAAATTGTCGATTCCCACATCGAGCGTAATGCTCCCCAAACGCAATCGTGTTGGACGTCCCATCGGCGTACGATTTGGACAGGGTGCAACCCGGCTGAAAGGCAAATGCGTTTGCCGCATAACTGGCGTAACCGAGGCGCATCGAGTTCTCATCGAGCGTGGGATCGGCCGGACTGATGTACTGCGGTACGAGGTAAATCCTACCTCCGGGCGGAATTCCCCGATTGAAAAGTGCGTCGTACACGGCACCCTGCTCGATCTGGGGTAGAATCGTACCCATCAACGACTTGCCGGAGTTTGGGCCGCGCCTGTCGCCATTCAACACCGGTAGCTTCTCGTCGTTTGCCGAGGCGAAATTGTGAATGGCAAGCTGGATCTGCTTGAGGTTATTGACGCTCTTGGTTTGAACTGCAGCAGCACGGACTCGCTGAATAGCCGGGATGACAATGCCGGCCAAAATCGCGATGATTGTGAGAACGACGATGACCTCGATCAGACTTGCCCCGTTTCGAACTCGCATAGGGTCCTCCTGAACAGCCATCGGAATTCGGCAGAACCTTCGGCTACGGCATAACCGGGATCGACGAGTAAGGCGTACACATCGTTCGCCCATTCGCGTCGTTGGCCACCCCAAGGACGCCGTGCTGACCACCTGCCGTTACCGTGAGTTGCGCTGCAACCCAGAGTGCTGGAAGGAAACGGATCGTCTATCATTCGGGCTCATCGCTCCGGCGCGGACTCGCATGCCGTCGATCTCATTCTCGACTCTCCCTCCGCACGTCAAGCACCCCTTGAATGCAATCCTCGCCATGAGAGTGCCTCTAATAATTCAGTAGGCCCGCGCGAACACCACGCGGCGAGCCGAGGGCTTGCCCGTGAAAATGCACGTGCCCGGCTCCACCGAACCATCGTAAGGCAGGCAGCGGATCGTCGCCTTGTATTCCTTCTGCACCATGTCCTCGACCTCCGCGGAGCCGTCGTAGTGGGCGCTCACGAACCGCAACGCGTCGATGGGCAGTTCTTCATCCTCGTTCTTGCGAACCGGGAAGAGTGCCTTGAATTCGTCGAGCGAATTCACCTCGTCCGTGCGGGCGTCGCGGTACTTCTTGGCCCGTTCGAAGAGGCTCGCCTGAATGTCGTGGAGCAACTTCACGATGTGGTCGGCGGCACCGGCGAGCAGCACGCCGAATTGCTTGCCCTCCTTGCCGGGCACGTCGCGGCGAGCCACGGCACAGGCGTTCTTCTCGATGTCCTTCGGCCCGATCTCGACGCGGACCGGCACCCCGCGGACCTCGTACTCGGCGTATTTGAACCCCGGCGACTTGTCCGAGGCATCCACCTTCACTGCGAGTGGTTCGTAGCCGAAGAAGTCGTCGCGCGGCAAGTCGCGCAGTTCCTTCGCCAACTTCTCCGCCGCTTCGATGCTCGGCTTCCGCTCGGCCTCCGTCTTCCCAAGCGGCACAATCACAACGTGTAGCGGAGCCAACCGCGGTGGAATAATGAGGCCGTTGTCGTCCGAGTGCGTCATGACGAGGCCGCCGATGAGCCGCGTGCTCACGCCCCAACTCGTGGCCCACGCGAACTCGTCCTGATTCTTCTCGTTCTTGAACGTCACGTCGAACGCCTTGGCGAAGTTCTGACCGAGGAAGTGGCTCGTGCCCGCCTGAAGGGCTTTGCCGTCTTGCATCATCGCTTCGATGCACAGGGTGTAGATCGCGCCGGGGAATTTTTGGCCTTCCGTCTTCGGGCCCACGAATACCGGCATCGCCATGAATTCTTCCGCGAACTTCTGGTAGACGCGCACCATCGTAAGGGTCTCTTCCTCGGCTTCTTTCGAAGTGGCGTGGGCCGTGTGCCCTTCTTGCCAGAGGAACTCGGAGGTGCGCAGGAACAGCCGCGTCCGCATCTCCCAGCGCACCACGTTGCACCACTGGTTGATGAGCAGCGGCAAATCGCGGTAGCTCTGAATCCAGTCCTTGTAGCTTCGCCAGATGATCGTCTCGGACGTGGGCCGCACGATGAGCGGTTCTTCCAACTCGGCGGTCGGATCGACGTGCAGCGGCTTCCCCTTTTCGGCCTTCAACCGATAGTGCGTGACGACCGCACATTCCTTGGCGAACCCTTCCGCCATCTGCTCTTCCTTGGCGAGGTAGCTCATGGGAATGAAGAGTGGGAAGTAGGCGTTGACGTGCCCGGTGTCTTTGAAGAGTTTGTCGAGCCCGCGCTGCATCTTTTCCCAGAGTGCGTAGCCGGTGGGTTTGATGACCATGCACCCGCGCACGTCCGAGTTGACGGCGAGCCCGGCTTCCTTGACGACGTCGAGATACCACTGGGGATAATTGGTTGCGCGGGGCGTGATCTTCTCGGCCATGAGCGGTGATCCTGGGAATGAACGAAGACGGCCGGGCGAACCCGGCCGTGGAGTACCTGAATTATGATAGGGGTCGGGCCCGCGCCTGCTCAGGCGGGTGGGACTGGACCGCTCGTCGCGTACAGAATCTTTCCCAAGATGCCCGTGAGGTAGAGCCGGAAGTGGCGACCGGGAAGCCGAGCTTCGGACGGGAATACGGTGGAGAACGTGTTCCCGACGAGCACGCTGCCACCACCACCTGCCCCAAGCGTACTGCCGACGAGCAGCGGCACGCTCACGAAGTCGATAACCTCGTTATTTTGATGGATGTGGTAAATCAGCACGACCATGCCGGTAGTCGGGTCGCCGGCAACCGAGGGGAAGGTTCCGGTCAGGATGAACGGCTTGGGGCACGGCGGGCTAGAGTCGGCGATCTCTCCCGGCTTCTTCGTAGCCGCAAGTGCTCCACCCTTCGCGCTGGTTCCGCTCGCGGTGGCCGGAGGCGGCGGAGGAGGAGGAGGCGGAGGAGGCGGAGGAGGAGGCGGTGGAGGCGGTGGCGGCGGCGGAGGAGGCGGAAAAATGATCACGCCGCCTCCACTATTGTTCGTCACGTGTATCGGCGTCTCTTGAACATTCCCGTGCGGAGTCGTGGTACCATTCGCTACCGATTCGAGCTTCGCCTTGATCGTGTAGTCTCCCACTGCGGGAACCGTGAAAGCAAATAGGTGCCCGCCTTCAACAGGCGTCACGGCTACGGTCTGCGGAGCCACACCCACTACCTCACAGGTCAAGTTCCAAGCGGTCGGAGGTGGCGGAGGTGGGAGTGGCCCTGGTGGAACGGGAGGCACTGGCTGAATGGGAGGAGGCGGGACAGGAGGAATAGGCGGTGGATTGCCGGGCGAGTTTCGAACGATACCGATGCCCGTATTGTAGTTGACGCTGACGTTCACAATGAGGCTGTTCACCGTCTCGCCGCTTTGGGGGGACGCAATCGTAACGGACATGGGCAACCTCCGAATGGTTAAGGGAGCGGTTCGATCGAAACGTTCTTAAAGGATACCGTCGAACGGTAAGCCAGAATGCCGAGCGGACCACGCGGTTTCCACTGCGATGGTAGTACCGTGATGAGTGGAGCCGCCACGGACGTAAGCTCGGCGAAGCGAGCGTTGATCGAATCGAGATTGGCCCGATGAATCGGCACGAATCGTCTCGCGGCATCATCCCACCAATTCGCCGTCACGCCCTCGGGAGTCACATCGATCCGAACGCGCCTCCAGAGCCCGGGCCATTGACCCTCAATCCGCGGTTTGAAGTGCAATGTATCGGCTCCCGACCAATTCGAAACGACGTCGAGGCCTTCCGGTTTTTGGACGAACAAGTTGTAGCCGAACCGAACGCCGATCTCTTTCGGTGCGTTCTCAACTGGTAGCGGAGCGATGTCGGCAAATTTGACGGTCACGAGCGAGTTGGCTTTGTTCCCGTCCGAGCCGTGCTGCAAATCGTATCCACAGTACAGCCCGATAAATCCCATCGTGACCGAACAATTCGGTGCGGGCGGCGGTGCGAGCATGTGGCGAAGGTCCGCGGTAATCCGGTAGCGGTCGATGCCGGGATCGCGGACCAGCTCGAGCAGCGTCGATCCTTCAGTCTGGAACGACGCGGTGTCATCGCCAGCAGCCGATTTCGCCAGCGTCGAGGGTGTGAGCTTCCACTCGTACCACCGTGGATTACCCGTCTTCCCCACCAGTTCCACACTTCGACCGGCCTTCAATCCTTTGATCATCTCATCGTGAGGATCCTGCGGTTGAAGCAGAACTGCAAGCACGGCAGCGACAGCACATACGGAGGAAATCCCAGCGAGCAGGATGCGATTCCGACCCACCCACCGCCTCACCCGACGCAGTCGCGTTTGTCGCGGAGCCAACGGAACCTGCCCGGCCAGGAACCGCTCCAGATCTTCCGCCAGGGCCAGGGCCGTCGGGTAGCGATGCAGCGGGTTTTTCTCCAGGCACTTCACGACGATGCCTTCGAGGTCGCCGGGAACCTCGGGCCGAACCGAACTGATTCGTTCGGGCAGCGAGTTCTGCACCTGCGTGATGATGTCGTGCTGCGTATCCCCTTGGAACGGTGGGCGGCCGGTGAGCAAGTGGTACAGCGTGGCACCGAGACCATAGACATCGGACGCCGGGCCCACCTTCCCGAACTTCGACGAAATCTGTTCCGGCGGCATGAACGAAGGCGTGCCCAGCGGCCCAGTACTCATCGAAAGGCCTTCGTCCCGATCCGTGAGTTTGGCGAGGCCGAAGTCCGTGACTTTGGGAATGTCGTCGATGCCGAGCACGATGTTTGAAGGCTTCAAATCGCGATGGAGGATGTTCGCGCCGTGGGCCACTTCGATGGCCCGTGCGACCTGAGCCACGATTCGCGCCGCGTGCAGCGGAGGCATCGGCCCCTCGGCCTTCACCCGATCGCTGAGCGTGCCGCCGGGCGCGAACTCCATCGTAAAGTGCGGGTCGGAACGGTCCAGATCAACGGAGATGACTCGGATGATATTCGGGTGGTTGAGGCGAGCCAGCGAGCGCACTTCGGTGAGGAAGCGATCCGCGGCGGTCGATTGCGGCGCGCCGCGAAGGAATTTCATGGCCACGGTGCGTTCGGCCACATGCTCGCGGGCCAAGTACACGTCGCCCATGCCGCCGCCGCCGAGGTAGCGGTACAGGTCGTAGCCGGCGGGCGAGTTCGGGAGGCGAACTTCCCCGTCCCATTTAAGGGTGAACCCATTCTCGTCGACCCAAGCCGTACGGGCCGCGCCGTTCGCGACCTGATGGGTAAGCGTCACTCCCACCAGTTCGGGCCGGCTTGCGGTCCGATCGTCGGGGCTCGGCGTGCGCGAGCTAATATCGCAGGAGGTTTCCAGTGCCTTCGAACAAGTCACGCAGAGGCCGTTCGCGGATTCGACCGCGAGAACCTCTTGGCATCGAAGGCAGGAACCGGAGGGCGACACGTGTGTGTCCAGCGGCCATGACAATGTTGAACTTGCAAGTGATGCTAAACCATTCGGGAAGCCGCCGCAAGACTCTAGCCGGCGTTTGTTCGAGATTTATTCCGACTACCACGTTCTGGTTCAGCTCGCAAATTTCAGGGTAGTCCGCTCCCTCCGGGTGCGGCTTCCGCACTCGGAGAGTGCGGACTACCCACCGGACTACGGCAGCGGAATATCCTTCAAGACAAACGGGACCGCAAACTCCAGCGGAGGGGAGGGGGCTTCGTAGATCAGCTTCCAACCCTTGGTTGCCGGGTTCACCAAGCCGAGCTTCGCATCCTCCTTGAACCGATACGTGGCGACGACCCGCGAGCCGTCCATCAGGATCTCGTGATCGGATGGGACGAACGATTTCGCGGCATTCGGCGAGACGAGCCGCAGACGGTTCTCCGTCGTCCACGATTCGAAGCTCTCGAACTTCGGGATGTTCGCCGGGTAGCTCAACTCGATCTTGAACTCCCACGTCTTCTCGTCCTTCTCCACGCTCTTGAGTGTCGCGGCAACCTTGTCCTGCGCGGCCAGTGCGATCGCGGTCTTGCCCTGCGTGAGATCGTCGAAGGTGAAGGCCAACATCTTCTCGCTCGCGGTCACGGTGAAATGGCCTTCGAGAACGGCGATGTGCTTGGCTTCTCGCGTGATGCCGCCGAGGCGAACCGTTGCGGAATGCGATGCGCCGGTCGGCTGGCTGCGAGTTCCGGCGGCTTGAACGGCGAGCACCGTGCCCTTGTCGTCGGTTGCCTTGGCGATTTTGGGCGACGAGTCGAGGCGGAACACGGGGAAGCGCGGCTCCCAGTGGACGTCGAGTTGAACTTCGTGCGAGGGCATGCCGGTATCGAGTGGGAAGCGGCCCACGACTTGCTTCGCGACGGTGCGGAAGGCTCCGTGAACGGATGAGATTTCGATGCTCTTGCCGCGTGGTTCGAGTGCGATCCTGCGGCCGTTGTCGCCGATCGCGATGCGGTTGCCGGTCTGGCTGGCGACCATTTCGAGTGCAAACCAGAACGGCTTCTCGTTGAAGATGCCGTCGCAGGTTTCGCCTGCGGCCGTCGTGGGAAACGCGAACGGAATGCCGGCCACCTGGCTCAGTTTGGGAGCCACCTTTCCCAGCGTGGAGTTGGGCATGTCGAGCTTTATCAACCGCGGCGGGAGCGCGAACTTCTCGTCTTCGTCGTCATCTGCGGGAACGGCGAGTGCGAGGAAACAAGCGGCGATGAGCAGGCGAACGAGCATGAGTAAAGCCCCAAGTTTCCACAGATGAAGCCCTGGGGTTCATGATAAGCCAGCGGCGCGAGGAAGCGAACCCCATCCCATGCCGAAGGGTGTGCCAACCATCCTTGGAGTTTCCCAGATCGACCTACTGGATGAAGGCTTCCTCACCGGTGGAAGCGTGAGGTGAGGTCGAGAATGACCTCGGAGAAGTGGTTTTTAGGCTGAAAGCCTGGCATCCCTTAGCCCAGGGCAACGCCC
>JAYTUG010000399.1:0-5349 GCA_043744695.1 Gemmataceae bacterium | reverse complement strand
GAGGTGAAGAGATCGATCGTGCTTTCGTTCCATAAATGAACTGCCTACTTCGGGAGGCACACCCCATGTACCGCACCCTGCCTCTTGCACTTGACCCTTGCGGCGCTCGCGCTTTACGATCTCGGCCCAGCCCGGTTTATGGAAGAGCAAGTTCCCGCTTGCTCGGAAACGCCACACGCACGGATGCGGAGTATCATGCCGACGATCAACAAGCCATTCTTGCTCAAGCTGCTCGTCGTCGTGCTCGCTCTGGCCGGGCTTCTGGCCGGCGCTCATACCTTGCAAGCGCGGCGCATTCCGGACGCACTCAAGCGGCAGTCGGAGCGCTGCGCGGACGCCAACAAGAACGATGCCGCGATCCACTACCTTCGGCAGTATTTGGAATTCGAACCGGACGATGCCGATGCGATGGAGAAGCTCGCGAACCTCCTCCGCCTCCGCGACCCCTCTTACCGCGGCTACATCGACTTCGTGTTCATGAACGAGAAGGTGCTTCGCCTCGACCCGGATCGCCACGCGGTTCGCCGCGAGGTGTTGACTGCTTGCCTCAAGATGGGCCGCTATTCGGATGCCGCGACGCACGCCGAAGCGCTACTCGAGAAATTCCCGATGGAAGCTCAACTTTGGCAGCAACTCGGGGCAGCCCAGGCAGGTCTGAACCAACTCGCCGAGGCGCGCAAGAGCTACGAGGCCGCGATGAAGCACGCCCCGGAGGAACTGCTCGCCTACCAGCGGCTGGCCCAACTCGTCTGGAAGAACATGGGCAAGCCCGCGGAGGCCCGCGTCGTGCTCGATCGCATGGTCGCGGCCTTGCCGCAGGATCCGCTCGCGTACTACACCCGCGCGAAGTTCGAGTCCTACCTCGCGGATGAAGCCTCACATCGGGGACAGGCGACGAATCTGGATGCGTCGATGCGCGACCTTCGCCGCGTGCTCGAACTCGATCCGGAAAACGCCGACGCTTCGCTTCTGCTCGCCGAGATGCTGCAGAAGGGGCGCGACGTACCGGCCGCGCACGCGATCCTCCGGGATGCCGCCAGCCTCTATCCGCGCGACCTCCGTCTGCTTCGCAGTCTGGCTTGGCTCGAACTCGTTCGCGGCAACATCCCCGCCTCCCTCGCCGTCCTCGAGGACGGGCTCAAACTATCGCCGGACGGCTTCGACCTGCTCGTTCCGCTCACCGACTTGCTCGTGCAGCAGGGCGATTCGACCCGTTCGAACGAGATTTTGGAGCGGCTCAAAGCCCGAAAGGCACCGCAGTCGCAGATCAAATACTTGCAGGCCCGCATGGCGATGCGGGATCAGAAGTGGTCCGAGGCCATCGCGATGCTCGAGGTGCTGCGCACCGACACGCTGAAGTTGCCCGGCCTCGAAGCGCAGTTGAACCTGCTGTTGGCCGCGTGCTTCGAGAAGATCGCGGACCCCGATTCGCAGGAGAAAGCGTTCAAGCGAATTACCGGTGCCGATCCCTCGAACGTGAATGCTCGCGTCGGGCTCGCATCGCTGTACATGAACCTCGGCCGCTTCGACGACGCCGTCCGCGAGTACGAGGCGGCGGCGCAGTCGCCATATGCTCCCGGTTCGGTTCACGCGCAACTCGCGCGGCAGAAGGCCCTTCGGATGCGCTTGAAGGGTGCTTCGGTCGAGGAGTGGGCTCGGCTCGAACAGCAGGCGGCGAACGCCGTGGCGAAGTTCGGGCCGGTGTCGTCCGAGGCGTTCGCGATTCGCGCCGAGATCGCGGCAGCCCAGAACAAGTACGCGGAGGCCATTCGCCTCTTGCGACAGGAAACGTCTCGCCGCCCCGGCGATACGCGACTCTGGGCCGCGCTGGCGCAAATCACCGCGGAGGCGATGGGAACTTCCGCCGGGCTCATCGTAATGGACGAAGCTCAGGCCGCCTCCGGCGACGGGGCCGAAATTCGCTTGGCTCGCGCCGCGCTCTACGCCCGCGAACCAGGCCGATTGCGGCCCATCGAGCCGCTCGCGGACGCCATCGACACCTGGGCCGAAGCCGATCAACTGCGGCTGCTCTACGGCCTCGTCGAGGTTTACGACCAAGTGGACAACCGCGAGAAAGTGGTTCAAACTCTCCGGCGAATCGCGGCCCATCGGCCCTCGGATGCTTCCCTCGGGATGCGGCTCCATGCAAGGGCACTGGAGGCGGGTAATGCGGCAATTGCTGCCGAAGCTCGAACATCGCTCGTGAAGCTCGAAGGCGAGCAAGGGCCGTCCGTCGCCATCTGCGATGCGGCGGCGAGCCGCGACTCCCGAAACGTGGAGCGCCTGATCGCGCTCTTCGGCCCGTCTCCATCGCGTGCCGATGCCTGCCTTGCCATTGCGAAGTGGAAGGCCGAGACGGGTGAAATGGCCGAGGCGATGCGACTCGCGGAGCGGGCGTTCATCCTGGAACCGACGCGCTACGAAGCGGCCCGGGCGTGGTTGATGCTGCTCTGCACGCACGGGGCCGAGAACACCGCGGCGAAGTTCGTGGCGCGGCTCGCCCTGGATTCGCGCTGGGCCGGCGATCCGTTCCGGCGGCTCATCTCGGGATTGATTGAAAGACTTCCTCCGGCCACTGGAGTGAGCGTCGTCACGTGGTGCATCCCTTTTGTGGAACGCGAACCGGGTGGTCGAGGTTGGCTCGCCAAGTGCCAGAAGACCGTCGGCCTCTCGAATGAAGCCGAGGCGTCGATGCTATCTGCGACGAAGTCGCCCACCGCGACGGCGGACGATTGGTTCCGCCTCGCCCTGTATCAAACGGACGTGGATCGCAAGCCCGCGGCGGCGGAAACGCTTCTCGAGGCTCGTGAAAAACTTCAACCGGCAGTCTTCTTCGCTCTCGCCGCGGCTTACCTCGAAACCCCGGCCGGTAAGGGCTGGAAGCCCTCGACCGCAGAGCCCGTGGAGAAGCGGGCTTTCGCTCAGGCTCGCCTCGCCGTGAAGCTTTCGCGTTCGGCCCGGACGGAAGCCGCTCAGGTGCTCGAAGCCTTCATCGCGGAGCCCGACATTCGCAAGGTCGATGGCGCGTGGGCGCGGCGGAATCTCGCGATGATCTACGCCATCGTGGGCACGCCCGAGGATCGCACTCGCGCGATGATCCTGCTAAAGGAAGCCGACGACGATGGTGCGACGCCCGACGATCTCCGAGCCACGGCTAGCGTACTCACGACGCTCGCGAAGTATCTGGAAGGGGACGATCGCAAGGTCGTGCTCGCTCGTGCCGCCACCGCTTTGGAGACCGTGTACCAGAGCAGCAAGTCGCCCCGCGACCTTTACAACCTGTCGCAAATTCATCGCGCGGCAGGGAACCGCAAGGCGAGCCGCGAGAGTCTCAACGCGTTGCTTCAAGCCGATTCGCAGAATATCTACTACCTCACCACTGCTCTGGAAGAGTTGACGGAAGACCGCAACTTTCTGGCGGGGGAAGCGTTCGCGGAACGGTTGAAGACTCGCTATCCCGGTGAATTCCGGGCCGTTGCGGCGGCGGCTCGGTTCGAGTGCAAGGCGGGGCGACCCGATCGGGCGTTAACGCTCGCCGAAGGTTACGCCGGTGCGGCAGACACCGCCGCTGGAGATTATCTGGCTCGTGCGGCCCGCGTGGCCGAGTTGCTGGACGAACTCGCTCGGTATCCCAATGTGCGCGGTACGGAGGTGGGTCGCCGGATGACCGCGGCGGCTGTCGAGCGCTATGCGGCCCTGGTGCCAACGCGGCCCGAGGCCGTCGTGGGCATTGCCGGCTTACTTGCCGCCGATGGGCACGTTGCCGATGCGTTCGCGAACATCGATCGGTTCTCCCGATACATGCCGGCGCGGGTCCGGGCACTGGGTGGGCTCGCCGCGCTCAGGACGGGCGGGGCCACCGATCGCCAATTCGTTCAGGTCAAAGCCTGGCTCGACGATGCGGCCCGCGAAGACGCCCACTCAGTTTCGGTTCAGTTGAACGAGGCGGAATTTTGTGCGTTGAAGCAGGACTACGCCGGGGCCGCGACTGCCTACGAGACGATTGTGAAACGCGAGCCGCGGAACGTGGTCGCCTTGAATAACCTCGCCTGGATTCGGGCCGCCGATCCGGCCACGGCAGGCAAGTCGCTGGAGTTGTTGGAGCGTGCCATCCGCGAGGCCGGGCTCACCGGCGAACTGCTGGACACCCGCGCCCGCGCCCGCATCACGCTGAAGCAACTGCTTCAGGCCGACCGCGATTTGACGGAAGCGATGACGCAGGAATCGACGGCCCTGCGCTGGTTCCACCGGGCGCTGCTTTACTTGGCGCAGTCGCCTTCCAATCGGGAGGAGGCCGTCAAGGCGTTTCGCGAGGCCCGATCGCGCGGGATCGATTCTCGCGTCGTTCATCCCGCCGACTTGCCGACTTTCCGCGTGCTGGAAGCGGAAGAGCGACGAATGAAGTGAGCGCTCACTCTTCTTCGAGCGCCTCGCCCAGAACATCCTCGGCGACGTAGATCGGCACCTTGGCCACCACGGCCAAGGCGATCGCGTCGCTGGGCCGGCAATCCACCTCGACCAACTCGCCGTCCTTCCGCACCCGCAACTTCGCGAAGTACGTGTGCTCTTGCAAGTCGCTGATCACGATGTCCTGAATCTCGCCGCCGAGCAGTTCGACCACGGAGGTGATGAGATCGTGCGTCAGCGGTCGCGGCGACTGCATCCCTTTCACGCGGCGATCGATGCTGGTCGCCTCGAAGATCCCGATCACGATCGGAAAGCTCCGATCGCCTTCGACTTCCTTCAAAATGATGACCTGGTGGTCGTCCACTTCGCTGATGATGATCCGGCGAAGTTCCATGTGAACGGGCACGGCGAACTCCTGGCAGGGGAACGTAGACATCGCGCTCCGCGCGATGCTCCTCACGCGGAGCGTGAGGACTACGATGTGCAGTTTGGCATTCCGGCATCGCTTCGGGAAGTTTATCGTGTCGGGCACGGGCTTGCGAGTGGGCTCGATCCCCGATTCCTGCGAAACGCCGATATGTCTACCGTTCTCCTCAGTTCCATTCCTACCTCCGCGGATTCGTCCGCGATTCGCGAAGCCTTGATCGACGCCGGCTTTGCGGTGGTTCCGCATGCACTCGGGTCCACACCAGCAGTCGATTTCAGCCCCATCGCGGTCGCCATTGTCGATGTTGGCAATCGGGTCGAAGTCGCTGCGGCGCAGACCCGGCGCTGGCGCATCGAGCTCGGGGACGATATTCTTCCCGTGCTTTGGCTCCTTCCCACGGCAACATCCGCGCTCGCGATTCAGGCGCTCGATGCCGGTGCCGATGCGTGCCTCGCGCAGCCCCTCGATGCGGATACGCTGGTGGCCCAAGTGAAAGCCCTGGCGCGAACGCAGGC
>JAYTUG010000398.1:0-5353 GCA_043744695.1 Gemmataceae bacterium | reverse complement strand
GCGATGCTCGGCACGAAACCGCTGACGGTGCCGACGACCAGTTCCGTGCCGCTCGATAAATTGCACACCGGTGGCCGGGCACCGCTCATCAAAGTGACGTTGAAACCGGGCACCGCGGTGGCGCCGAAGTGGCCGTTCCCGCAGTTTGCGAGCGAAGCAGTTGCCCGGACGCTCGCCGAGTTCCCCGACGACCCGCGGGACCGCTTGGCTGCCCTCGTGACGGCGCCGCAGAACGAACGCTTCGCCCAAGTGCTCGCGAACCGCGTTTGGCGTCGGTTGATGGGCCGCGGGCTCGTCGAACCGGTAGACGATTGGGAGAAGGGAACGCCGACGCACCCCGAACTTTTGCGCTGGCTCGGCCGCGAACTCGTCCGCGGCGGCTACGACCTGAAGCACCTGACGCGAACGATCCTGAACTCGCACGCTTACCGACGGGCCACCGACCCGACCCTCAAAGTCCAAGGCGTGCTGTACGCTGCCCCGGCACCGCGTCGGCTGACGGCCGAGCAGATCGTCGATTCCTTATTCCACGCGACTGGGGCTCCGTTCGCCCTCGAAGAAGTGAGCTTGGACATCGACGGCGCTCGCGACCTGGGCAACTCGATCAGCCTCGGCCAACCTCGGCGGGCGTGGATGCTCACGAGCACATCGAACGAACGCGACCGTCCCAGCTTGGCGCTGCCGCGCTTGCAAGCCGTGACGGACGTCCTCACCGCGTTCGGCTGGCGCGGCACCCGCCAGGAACCGACCAGCTACCGCGAAGCCGCCGCGAGCGCGATCCAACCCGCGATCCTCGCCCACGGCACGATGGGCATCTGGCTCACGCGCCTGAGCAACGAGCACGGCACGACCGCACTCGCCGTCGAAGAACGATCGCTCGATGCATTCGTCGACGAACTCTATTTGAAATTGCTCACCCGCAAACCGACGGCCGCGGAACGCGAGTCTACCGCGGAGTATCTGCGCATCGGTTACGACACCCGCGTTCGCACCGCCACGCCTGCACCGCCGAGCAAACGATCGCCCGTTCCGTACGTGACGTGGTCGAACCACCTCGACCCGAACGCGACGCTCGTCCGCCAGAAGCAAGAAACCACTGCACGTGCCGGCGACCTCCCCACGAACCGACTCGACCCCGCTTGGCGAGGTCGCTTGGAAGATGTGCTTTGGTCGATCGTCAACGCGCCGGAGTTCGCGTTCGTGCCGTGAGACCTCCGAAGTGCCGCTCGGCTCGCGGCACCTACATTTTCACCTTCTCCCACGCTTCGCCCGCGGCCTTAGTCCGTTCGGCCGTCAGCACGTGGGAAAACGACCATTCGTGGCCGAACGGATCGACGACTTGGCCGTAGCGGTCGCCCCAAAACATGTCCGTCGGCGGCATCTTCACGGTGCCCCGGCTTGTACCGCTTGGGCTATGGCCGCATCGCAGTCCGGCACGTTCAAGTGCAAGACCACCCCCGTGCCGCCTAACGCTTTCGGGTTCCGCAGCGTTCCGCCGCAATACTCGGGGAATTCGTCGTTCAACATCAAAACCCCGTCGCCGATCTTGAGGCTCGCGTGCATCAAGCGCTTGCCGTCCGGCGCGGGCATCGAGCAACGCTCTCGAAACGAAAGACAACTTCTTGGCGATTGGCACGCTCTGTCCTCCAACGCCGTATCGAGTGGATTCTAACCCCCAGCTAACGCAGCGAAAGCCGGGCTGTCCGACCCGCGTATCGGGACGCTTGCTCCGGCCTCCGCATCAGTCGGGAAATCCGCTCGGCCACGCAAACGTGTCGGCCTTCACCGCAGCATAGTTTGCATCCAATTCCGGTCCTAGCAGTCGGAGAGCAGCGATGCGGCGAATGACCTGTTGGAAGTACTTCACTTCGTCCAATCGCAGCGATCGGCCCAGCAGTGCAGTCTCGCGGTAACTCAGCCACTTCTTCAACACTCGATAGCCGCCGAGCGTGTAGTCCCACACGGCCTTGGGGACGTTTTTCCAATGCGTACGGTCGTTCAAGTAAATATCGAATGTCGTCGCGCCGAGTTGGACAATACCATCGCCCAAGGCCGTGCGCTCCTCGGCTGCGTAAGCGCGCTCGATCGCTTTCCCCGTACTCGGCATGCAGATGCCCGCCTTGCCGGCGATACCCCAGCGGGCGGTGATCGCGAAATCGGCAGTGGATCCTAGCATCCTTCCATCCGTGCTGATGACACGACCAATTTTCATGATGTCAGCACGACGTTTTCCATTCGTTACACCTAGGACGGGAATTTCCGGGTCGAGTAACGCTGCCACTAGTTGACCCAGATCACCGGACACCTTCAGCCGATTGGCATCGCTCGGCAGCGGAACGCGCGGCCAATCTTGCCGCAAGGCATCGGCATTCTCGACGGGATACTGCGGAGCGTGCAGCACCGCCAGCGCGTGGAAGAAGAGCGCAGGTGTTGCTTGAATGTTACCGCGGGCTGTGAGGTACTCGATGGCCGCATCGGTCAAGTTGACGCAATGATCGCCCAACTCGTGGCAGACTCGCCCAGTTTTTTCGCCGAACAGGGAATGACCGTTGGTGTCGTCTTTCAACAGCATTGGGAAGACGTTGGCTCCGCGTTCGATGGTGTGGAGAGAAGCAAGCCGCGCGAGCAACGGCGGCGGATCGAATTCTTTCCGGTTTTGCTGCACGGCACACAGCCACGAATTCCCCGAAAACACGTGGGGAAAGTAATCGGTTCGCTTTTCATCGAGCAATTTCGTCTGCGGTTCCCAGTAGATCCAGCGCGTGTCGAAAGGTCGATATGTGAATGGCACAATGTTGTTGGACAAGAAGCCGCGTTCGAGTAGTACCCTGCGCGTCAGCACCGCGTCGAATCGCGCTGCATCCTCCATCGCTCGCGGCGAAATGCGTCGCATTTCGTCGTTGGAGATCGCCTTGTCGAAGTAGGACTGCATCCGCCCTTCGAGTGCGGCTTTGTCGATGTCCACCACGACGTCGTCGCGGCTGGTTTTTACACCCGTGAAGTAGGTTGGAAATAACTGCGGCAGCAGCGGCCACTTCGTATAACCCGCCGTGGTGGTCATCGGCCGGAACGGCAATCCGAGTTCGCGGATCGGCTTCACTAGCGCATACTTCTTCTTCGACCACTTCGCACCGAAGGCCAATAGCTCTTTCCGCTTGGCGACACCCCAAAAATCGCGATAGTACACTTTCGCGATCGGCTTGCGTTTGGCGATGCGCACCATCGTGGCAATCGCCGTCCCGACTTGAATGCCTTCGCGGTTGCGCTCCGTGCTGAAGGCACTCGGGTCGGGGTCGCCGTCGGGGGTCAGCTTGCCGGTCTTGTACTTGTCGCCGTTCAAACTGTCGATCCAGATCGCGTCGAAACCGTTGAGGTACTTCTCGCGCATCAGTGGAAACGATAGTCCATCGAGCCACGAATAGTTGGAGATAAAGCAGACGACGCCTTCGGTCGTTTCGCTGCCGAGGATGCACCGTTCGGCCATGCGGAAGAATCGAACGTACAAATCGTTCAACCCTTGCCCTTGCGGTTTGAGGTCTTCGGGGTCGCCCATTTTCCAGCGATACGTGTCGGAAAGCGCACGCTCTTCCGCGACGGCGATGCCCGCGAAGCCGTTGTAGGGGGGATTGCCGAGGATCACGAGAATTGGCTTCTTGCGCTTGACTGCTTCTGCCGCTTCGCGTTCCTCGTTGAATTCTTCGAAGATGCTTTTCGTCGCATCGACCTTTGGATCCCAGCCGGTGAGAGAGTTCGTGAGATATATTCCGGCGCGTTCATTGGCTGTATCATCGAACGGCCTACCACTTTCCTGCATCACAATACCGAGTTGCAAGTGTGCAATGACGAACGGCGCGGGTAGCAATTCAAAACCGAAAATGCGGCCGGTTGCTGCTTGCTTTACCTTGGCCGCACGTAGAGAACCATCTCCATTACCACTATAGAATATCGCGATTTGCCGCAACACTTCAACCAGATACGCCCCCGTTCCACAGCACGGATCGAGCACGTATACCGATTCGTCGGCGAGGCCGTCGGGTCGGTCGAGGTCGTCGCGGAGAATCCGATCGACGCGGCCGACCATGTACTGCACGATCTCCGGCGGCGTGTACCAGACGCCGAGTTGCTTGCGCAGTTCGGGGTCGAACTGTTCGAGGAACGGCTCGTAGAAATACTGCACCGCTTCGGTGTCGTGGAACCGCGAGAAGAACGCGGCCCGATCGACGCGGTTCAACACGTCGCCCGCCCAGTTCAGCACCTCTTCGAGCTTCCACTCGACCAGTTTGCCCGGCTCGGCGAGTTCGTGGAACAGCTTCCGCAACACCGGCACGCGCAGATACTTTGCGGCTTTCTCCCAGTCGAAGCGATCGCTCGGCGTCGGGTGACTGCGATGCCAAAGTACCCACGCGGAGAAGACGCCGTAGAAGAGCGTTTGCACCAGCGTGCTGCGGAAGAAGCGACGGCCTTCTTCCTCCTTGGCGGTCTCGAACGAGAGGCCGAGCGCCTGTTCGAGCGCACGCTGCACGTTCAGAAGCGCAGGCACATTCCCCGCACGTTCCATTCGCGACTTCGCATCGCGGGCATAACTGGCGAGGAACCACGCGACATCTTTCGGCTCCGAAATCGGGGCCGGACGCAGCAGGCATCGCTTCAGGAAATCGAGGAACGGCGCTTCGAGCGTAGCGACCAGCACGACCGCATCGGCGGTCCAAAACGCACGCTCCGAATCGACCAGAACGAAGTGTTCGTAGCGAACCCGCTGCCCCGCATCGTCGCGGCCGAGCAACACGAACTCGCGATAATTCGTGACGAGCACTTGCGAATACTGATTCCAATACCGCGACACTTGCGGCGAATCGGCAATCGCCAGGAGGTCGTCTTTCGGCGTCTTGCACTCGATGACGCCGCGCGACGGCAACTGCCCCACCGGGGCTTCGACATCGTCTTTGTCGAACTGATCCGGCGTGAACAACCCGCCATCGGGCATGTTCCCATCCCGATTCTTCAGGCTCATGAACGCCCGCACACCCGGCCGAACGGTCGCGCCGACCGTCGTCAGCAGTTGTTCCAACGGCCCGTACAGGCTCGTTTCCGGCGTGACGGCTCCCGTCGAACGGCGTGCCCGACATTCCGAAAGGTAGATCGCCAACGGCTGATTGCTCATGCTCGTATCGTACGGCACGACAGCCCCACCACCCACACGAACGCCATAAGTCAAAAAATCGGAGACGATCCGACGTAAGTCGGAATTGACGATGTGTCTCGAAGTGTCGTGAAAGTGTCTCCAAGTGTCGTGAGAATGTCGCGAAGTGTCGTGAGAATGTCGTGGTCGGTCGATTTTGTGTCGTGGTCGGTC
>JAYTUG010000397.1:0-20771 GCA_043744695.1 Gemmataceae bacterium | reverse complement strand
GAAGTGGGTTCGCCGTCTCGCGAAACCGCCCAGCAATCGACGGCCCGGCACGCCTCCGGCGGCCACCGGGCACTCTGGATCACCGGATTCCACGGAGGAAAATAATGGAGTGGGACAAGTTCGGACCGAAGGCCCTCACGGCCATCATCTACGTGATGATCGGCCTCACCTTCTTCGTCGCGGCCTTCTGGGGCATCGTGAAGGTGGCCCCGTTCTCCGTCCGCAAGGAGATCGAGGAAGACCAGAACACCGCCCTGGCGATCCTCATCGGCTCCGTGATCCTCGGCCTCGCGATCATCATTGCCGCCGCGATCCACGGCGGATGATTCCAAGCCCACCCAACGCCTCGGGTGGGCTTTCGGTATCCCCATGAACCGCACACCGATTCTCTTTCTCAATGTGATGGTGGTCGCCACCTGCGGGCTCGTTTACGAACTGCTCGCCGGCACCCTCGCCAGCTACGTCCTGGGCGATTCCGTCACGCAGTTCTCACTCGTCATCGGCATCTACCTCTCGGCCCTCGGCGTCGGCGCGTGGCTCTCCGGCTTCATCGATAAGGGCCTCGCCCGTACCTTCGTCGAAGTCGAACTCGGCGTCGCGCTCATCGGCGGTGCTTCCGGCCCCATGCTCTTCGTCGCCTTCGGTCAGATCGGCTACTTCCAACTCTTCCTCTACGGCACCGTCTTCCTCATCGGCATCCTCGTCGGGCTCGAGTTACCGTTACTCATGCGGATCGTGAAGGATCAACTCGACTTCAAACAACTCGTGTCGCGCGTGCTCGCCTTCGATTACCTCGGGGCGCTCTTCGCCTCGATCCTCTTCCCGATCTTGTTCGTGCCGAAGCTCGGGCTCATTCGCACGTCGCTCGTTTTTGGAATGCTCAACGCCGCGGTCGGGCTCTGGGCCACATGGCTGCTGCAACCGCTCATCCCGAAGGGCGTGTTCGGCCTCCGCGTTCGAGCCGTGCTCGTGCTCGCCATCCTCGCCATCGGGCTCTTCCAGGCGGATCGGCTCACGGCACTTGCCGAGAACTCGCTCTATTCGGACGAGATCGTCTACACGAAATCGAGCCCTTATCAGCGGATCGTGGTGACTCGCGGCCGATCCGGGTTCAACCTTTATTTAAACGGCCACCTCCAGTTCGCCTCGGCGGATGAATACCGCTACCACGAAGCGCTCGTCCATCCCGCGATGTCGCTGTCCGGCAGCCCGAAACGCGTCTTGATCCTCGGCGGCGGGGACGGCCTGGCCTTGCGCGAAGTCCTCCGCTACCCGAGTGTCAACGCGGTGACACTCGTCGATCTCGACCCGGCGATGACCGGCCTCTCGGACGCGTACCCGCCGCTGGCGAAGCTCAACAACAACGCCTTCGCCGACCCGCGCGTTACGGTGATGAACCAGGATGCGTTCGTGTGGGCCGACGAATCGGGCGAACTCTTCGACGCGGCAATCGTGGACTTCCCCGACCCGTCGAACTACTCGGTCGGCAAGCTCTACACCACGCGGTTCTACAAGAAGCTGCAGCGCAAACTCGCACCGAGTGCCGGGATCAGCGTGCAGTGTACGTCGCCGCTCTTCGCGCGGAATTCGTACTGGTGCGTGATCCGCACGCTGGAAGCCGCGGGCTTCACGGTGCGGCCTTACCATGCGGCGGTGCCGTCGTTCGGAGTCTGGGGCTTCGCGCTCTGCAAGCGCGGGCCATTCGATATTCCGAAGACCATCCCGCCGGGATTGCAGTTCTTGACCGCATCGAGTTTGCCGTGTTTGTTCGAACTGCCGCCCGACATGAGCCCGGTGGACGTGGAAGTGAATCGCCTCGATAATCAGGTATTGGTCCGCTATCACGAAACCGACTGGCGAAAGTTCGAATCGAGATAATGAGATGACAGCACAAGAAGTCTTGGACCGGTACATGGATGAGGATTTGCCGGAATTCAGTGGCATGACCTTGGTAGATGTCAATCAGCAGGGAATCTTTGAGGACTATCCGCTGCACGTGGCCTGCATCCGCGGATTGATGGAGGAAGCCGAAGCTCTATTAGCAGGTGGTGCAGAAGTGAATTCTATCGGGGAGATGGATGATCGCCCGATTCACTCGGCACTGACCCATGAACATCTTGATGTGGCGGCTCTACTGCTTCGCCACGGGGCAGACTTGAATGTCGTGAACAGGTTCGGTCAGACGCCTCTGAGTATCGCGAAAAGCAAGCAGAATTCCGAGTTTCTTCGGCTGATTGAAAACGCCTCTTGAAAAGGTCAGACCCGAACCACTAACCCGTTGCCCACCATGCTCGCACTCGCACTCCTGTTACTCGCTCCAGCCGATCCGATCATCACGGCGTTCGCGGGAACCGGTGAGAAAGGCTTTGCCGGCGATGGCGGGCCGGCCGCAAAAGCGAAGCTCGACCAACCGTTTCACGTCGCCTTCGACAAGGCTGGGAATCTGTACTTCTCCGATACCTTCAACCACCGCATCCGCAAGGTGGACGCCGAGTGCGGCGTCATCAGCACGGTCGCGGGCAACGGCAAGAAGGGCCACGGCGGCGACGGCGGACCGGCTACTGACGCCATGCTCAACGAACCTTACGGCATCTGCTTCGACCCTAATGACAACCTTTACATCGTGGATCGGCTCAACTTCTGCATTCGCGCCGTGGCGAAGAAGACCGGCACGATCAACACCATCGCGGGCACGCCGGGCAAGTCCGGCTTTGGAGGCGATGGCGGACCCGCGACCCAGGCGCTCCTGCGAGAGCCCAACGGGATTTGTTTCGACGGTTCCAACGTGCTTTACATCGCCGATGTCGCCGACCAGCGGATTCGTTCCGTGGACATCTTTCGCGGCGATATTTGCACGGCAGTCGGGAACGGTAAGAAGTTGTCCGCCGGAGACGGCGGGCCGCTCAAGGATGCGACCTTCGCCGGACCGCGAGCCGTGGCCTTCGGCCCGGACAAGTGCCTGTACGTGGTCGAGCGCGAAGGGAATTGCGTTCGCAAAATCGACTTAGAGAAGGAAACGATCGAGCGTTTCGCCGGAACCGGCAAGAAAGGCTACACCGGCGATGGCGGCGCGGCCAAGGACGCGACCTTCGACGGTCCCAAAGAACTCGACATCGATAAGGATGGCAACGTGTTCGTAGTCGATACCGAGAACGAAGTGATTCGCCGAATCGATGCGAAGACAGGGATCATCACGACGGTCGCCGGGAAGGGAAAGTCCAAGACGCCAGGCCTCGGCGATGGCGGTGCCGCAACCTCGGCGACATTGGGCCGACCGCACGGCGTGGCCATCGGACCCGATGGAGCTATTTACATCGCCGACACGAACAGCCACCGCATTCGCCGCGTGAAGTGAATCAAGGAAGCATCTCGCCGACGAGAATCGATCCGTTCGGAGCGGCGAGCGGCGCGATGCGATCCGTGGACCCGAGGATTTGCTGATTCCGGTAGGCCGTCGCTCCGAGGCCCATGGGGAGCGGTGCTGGATCGCGGAACACCAGCAACCGCCTGCCTTCGATATCGAGTACCCAATAGTCGCTGATTCCGGCCGTGGCGTAGCGTTCGGCCTTCTCAGTAATGTCCGTGCTGAGCGTGGTATCGGACACTTCGACGACCAGTACCGCGGTCGTGGGATGTCGGCCGAGATAGTCGCGCGGCCCACCGGGAACGACTGCGAGATCGGGGAACGGATTGTTGTACTCGTCGAGGTGAAGCGGCAATTGTCCTCGCACGGTCCACCCGCTCGCGAATAGCGTTCGGATCGCGTTCTCTGCCAGCAAGACGACGGTTGCATGTGGCGGGTTCATCGGACCTTGCTCCCAAATGACTCCATCGAGGAGGAATGGCCGACGGCCCTCGAAGACGCCCGTTCCCGCGAGCCGATCGAATTCGGTCGCCGTGAATTTGTGCGGGCGCGGCGGCCAAGCTCTGAAAGTGGGAATTCGCGGCGGAGCAAGAACGGCAGTGGACATGTCGAGACCTCCGGACTTCACCTTACCATCGCCTCTTTCGAGAAGCCAGACCGAGACTACACGCTGGATCGGATCAAGAACCCGGCCGCGAACGCGAGTACGATCAGTACGGCCGCGGCGACCACGAGGAGCGTCGCTTTTTGTGAAGTGAGCACGATTTGTTTCGGCCCGTCGTCCAGGCTTAGAGCGTCCGTGCCGCTCACCGGCTTCACCTTCGCCGAACGACTTTCGTCGCGTGGGAGAGCCCCGTCCAATTTTGAAAGACCGAGCAATTCCTCCATATCCTCTCGTTCGAAAAGCGGTTCCTCGCCGTAAGATTGACGCTTCGGCGCGGGTTTGGGGGCCGGCATCCGCGGCGAAGCCATCGTTGCCACATCCTGGGTAATCAGAACCGATTCCGCAGGTTCGGGAGCAGGTTGGGGCACGGATCCGTTCGCGCCGGGCGCGGGTCCGAGTAAATCGTCCAGATCGCGCAAGGTGCGATCGGGCGCTTCGTCCTGATGGGGAACCGTGACGCCTTCGCCGCACTGCGGGCAGCGGATGGGCGTGCCGGCCTTGCGCCGTGCGATCCCGAGAAGCCGTTCGCAATGGGGGCACCGAAACCGAATGGGCATTCCCGCCTCCTCGAAACCAACGAAAAGCCGAACCGATTGTTGAGTCCAGTATAGCGTCCCTTCGCGCGAAAGGGGCAACTCGTGCGCGCATCGCGCTTGATCCGAACGGCTCCTCGCAGAACAATAGAGTGAACGCTCGGCCCTCTCAGGATGAATCCATGGCGAAGTTACTGTCTCGCGATTTCTCGAGCCGGCTCGCGGCCGGGGCGGTACTCTTCTTTGGCTGCGCGTTGGCCGCACGACCGGCCGATGTCGTCATTCTCAAGGATGGTTTCACGATTCAAGGCAACGTGCGAAAAGAAACCTCGACCATCAACGATCCGTTCGCCAAGTCGATGACGATTCTCAAGGCGGACGGCTTCGACTTCATCGACGACGGCGTTCGCCTGACGATCTTTTCAACCAACAACAAGCAACTCGGCGAAGTCGCCAAGGACACCAAGCTCCGTCCGGATTACAAGGGCTACTCGAATTCGTTCTCCGCGCGGCGCAGTTCGCACCCCCTGCCCTTCATGGGTGGCACCAAGGACCTTCCCGACTTCAACGCGAAGTGGCGGCGGACGATCAAGGTCATCGTGCCACCCAACGACTGGGACAAGATCGATCAACAGATTACCTACCTCGATCCGTACTGTTGCTGGATCGTTTCGCCCACGCACATCTGGACGCAAGCGTTTCGCACGTCAGAGATGAACCCGAAAATGATTCGCAAGCTTCTCTCGACTCATCCGGAACTCGTGGAAGCCGACGGCAAGCCGGACCCCGTGAAGCGGATCGCCATCGCGCGATTCTTGTTGGATGCTGGCTGGCTCTACCTGGCGAAGGAGGAGATTGAGAACTTGCGAAAAGCCGTGCCCGGACCGCTCGCCAAGGAGCCTCAGGAACAACTCGACAAGTTGCAGAAAAACGTCGATCACGCGGCGGCGGAACTCGTGGTGAACGAAGCGGAATTGGCGCTCGCGGCGGGTCGCTACACTTACGCCGCCGAGATGCTCGCACTCTTTCCGGAGAAGAGTGCCGACCCGAAGGACGTGGATCGCGCCACCAAGTTAATGGCTCAGCACAAGACGGCACGGGAACAGTTCGAGACGGGTCGCCGCCAGTTGCGAATGCTGATCGACGATGCGACGGGCTTGGGTGCGGCGATACCGTTCCTCGCCGCAGGCGGCGGGCCGCTCGCGGCCGTTTGGCCCAGCAAGGGCGGCAACCCGCAACTGCAATTCCTCGCGACCGCCGCCGAACAGGTCTATTCGGAACTACACCCCGATAGCGCGGGGCGCATCGAGTTCTTCGTCAATCTCGCCTCGCAGGTCGAACGCGAAAAAGCCATGGGCCAGACGGTTTCCAAGAAGCCCGAAGAACTGCTCGCCACGGCGATCAGCGGTTGGGCCAAGGGCAAAAATGGTGCGACGCCGAATTACGATGTGGCCCTGCGGCTCTGGATGGCCCGCACGATGGTACTCGACTACCAGCGGGGTGTTAATCTCAACGAACGCAACAACGTGCTCACTCGATTCAAAAAACAGGCCGACCCGCTGGGCCTCGATGAACTCACGCAAGTGATCTCACTTCTCCCGCCGGCCGAACCGGAAAACTCGAGCAATCGCACCGGCACGCCGATCAAAGGGAACGGCGTACCCGATGGAATCTACAAGCGGCGCTCGGCACCCTACGGCCAGCACCCCGCCGGCCTCGACTACCTCGTGAAACTACCGCCTGAATACCATCACGGTCGAGCTTATCCGGTGTTGATTGCACTCACGCAACCGGGCCTCGACCCCGAACGCTTCATCGCGAGCTTCGCGCACGAGGCGGACAAGAACGGCTACATCGTGATCGCCCCAGATTGGGCACCGGCGTTCGGCCCCAAGGTCGAGGGCTGGGCTTGGGATGGTGCCGACCACGACTTCGTCACCGCGGCATTGCGCGATACGATCCGGCACTTCACCGTGGACAACGATCGCGTGTTCATGGTGGGGGCCGGCGCGGGTGCCGATATGGCCATGGACATCGGCGCGTCGCACCCCGATCTCTTCGCCGGAGTCGTGGCCGCCGGGCCGAACCCGAAGTGGGGCAGCTTCTTCGTACACTACTGGCGCAACGCTCAGAAGTTGCCGTTCTACGTGATCAGCGGCGAGCTCGCCGGCGAAGCGGGCGCCAACTTGCGATCGCTATTTGGCCCTTGGATGCGGCACGGTTTCCCATCGCTCGAAGTGCTCTACCGCGGCCGCGGCTTCGAGTGGTACCCCGCGGAAACGCCCGTGATCTTCGACTGGATGAACCGCAAGAAGCGGGCGACCATCGCCGCCAACATGAAAACCGGATCGGGCGAAGCCATCCGCTGGCAGATCATGCGCGAAGGGGACAACCACTTCTATTGGCTCGGGGCCGATCGCGTTCATCCCGGCAACCTCAGCCCGAACGACAAGCCGAACCCGAACCTCTCGAAAACCGCCGACCTCACTGGCGACATCCGCGGCGACCTCATCGAGATCAAATCGCAGGGCGTGCGCCAGATCAGCATCTGGCTCAGCCGCGACATGATCAACTGGTCGCGCCCGGTTCGCATCTCCATTAACGGGACGCTCGCGACCGGCTGGAAAACCGGAGGCAAGATGATCGAACAGGACGTGAACGTGTTGATGGAAGACTACTGGCTCCGCGGCGACCGCCGCACGCTCTTCCTGGCGCGATTGGAGTTCCCGAATGTGAATTGAGCGCAGCGATCACGCGCGATTCTTCCACGATTCGGGATCGCGCGAAGTGTGGAATATCGAAACGACTTGAATCCTCTCAGACTCGACTCGAAAGTAGATGCAATAAGGAAAACGGGGGATACGAGCCTCACGGAGTTGGTTCTCCGCCTCCGCAAAACAATACGGGTTCTCAGTGATCCGGCCCATCGCATCGTGTACCCGATTGTTGAACCGCTCCCCGAGTCCGCGGCGACGATCTTCATACCAATCCACCGCGAGATCGAGTTCGCGCTGCGCGAGCCGATGGAGAATGATGGGAAGCTTCATCTGGCGAGCCTCGCCTGAATTGAAGCCTGAACGTCTTCCCAACTCACTACGTCGTCTGGGTTCGCATCCAGTTCCGCTACGCGGCGGCGCAGTTCCTCGCGCTTCGCGGGGGTGAGCGAACTCCCTGGGCGTTCCTCCATCACGCTCTCGAGAATGTCCTGAGCGAGCATCAGTCGCTCGTCGGTACTCATCTTGTCGATTCCGAGTTCTTCCAGGGTTGGTGCCATGATCCCCTCACGAGTGGTGTCCGTTAAACTACCAGCGCCCGATTCCGGCAGCAATCCAAAGTCTATTCTTCAAACGCTCCGCGGAAGTGTTTCAGGTGATCCGCGAGAACGGCCTTTAATTCGGCCGGTTGAACGTGGTCCGCGGTGAGGAAGCGAAGTTTCAGAACCTCGGTGCCGTCGTTGCGATCGCCTTCGATCGCGGGATCGCGGCCGAGCCCCTCCACCTTTGCCAGATTGATCTGCCCGCGTTTGCCGACGAACCACACCTCGAGCGCGTCGGACTCCTTCGACTTGATGCGGCACCAGAAGCGGCTCGACCCCGCTGGCCGAATCGTGACCGCATCGCGCACGTCCCACTTGTACTCGAGTTCCGGATCGACCTCGCGTAGCACGGCGAGCACGCGCGGCAGAATGGAACGATCCCATCGCAACTTCCGGCCGAGCGGGAAGCCCTTCTCCGAGAGGTGCCACTTCTCGCCGTCCTTCTTCCACGGCATCTGCGCCTCGACGCCGCCAGCCTTATCATCGAGCCGGCTCAGGAAGAGACCGACCGCCTTCTTAAGGAAGTTCTGGAACACCGGCGTGTCGATCTCGTCCTGCTTGTGAACGACGATCACGACCTGCTGTCCGCCGGGATAGGCAGTCACTTCAACGCGATCGCTGTCCCGCGAGAAGCCTTCGAGCCCCGGCGTATCCGAGAGCGGCTTCAGCCCGAGTTCCGCCTTCAACAGATCCTGTTTGAACGGCCGGCCCGGCAGGCGGAAGACGAGCTTCATGTACGCTTCGTGGCCCGTCATCGCGTGGAGGAACCAGCCGTCCGACTTCTTCGCCGCGGCAATTTCGACGATGCTGCGGTTGTTCCAGTTGGTGTCGGAGAACGTGCCGAGCTTGTGAATCTCGTCGATCGCGAAGGTGAGTGCCGAACCTTCCCACTTGATCGGCTTGCCCGTCGAGGTGATGCGATCCTTCGCGTGCCACTTTGGGCCGTCGGCTTCCCACGGCAGCTTTTGTTCCTTGCCGACGTCGGCGATTTCGAGGCCGCCGGCTTTCGCGCGAAGGGCCGCCACTGCGTCGAACTTCACGCGCTCGACGTGCGGCCCCGCTTCCAGGATTCTCTTCAGGATGCGACCGGTGTGCGTCGGAGCACCGGCGTCGAATTGCGCGACCACTTCTTCCGGCGTCCCCGCTGCCACGATGCGGCCGCCGCCGATGCCCGCTTCCGGGCCGAGGTCGACCACCCAATCCGCCGTCTTCACGACATCGAGATTGTGCTCGACCACGATCACGGTGTTGCCGAGATCGACGAGCCTGTGCAGCACATCGAGCAGCTTGCGGATGTCGTCGAAGTGGAGGCCGGTCGTCGGTTCATCGAGTAGGTAGAGCGTCTTACCGGTGCTGGGCCGGGCGAGTTCTGCAGCGAGTTTGACGCGCTGTGCTTCGCCGCCGGACATGGTTGGAGCCGGTTGACCGAGCGCCATGTAGCCGAGGCCCACGTCGTCCAGCGTTTGCAAAATGTGGCGAATCTTGGTGACGTTGCCGAACAGTTCGAGTGCCTCGCCGACTCGCATGGCGAGTACGTCGGCGATGCACTTGTCGTGGTATTTCACGGCGAGCGTTTCGGGGTTGAACCGGCTACCGCGGCACGTGTCGCACTCTACCCAGACATCCGGAAGGAAGTGCATTTCGATCTTCTTCTGGCCCATGCCTTCGCACGCCTCGCACCGGCCGCCCTTCTGATTGAAGCTGAAGCGTCGCGGTTGGTAGCCGCGAATTTTCGACTCGGGCAGCCGAGCAAACAGTTCGCGGATCAGGTCGAAGACGCCAGTGTACGTCGCGGGGTTCGACGACGGCGAGTTGCCGAGCGGATCCTGATCGACGTTGATGATCTTGTCGAGGTGCTCGATGCCGCGGATCTCGTCGTGGGCCGCGCCGGCGGTGCGCGCGCGGTGCAGCTTGCGAGCGAGCGTGTTGTACAGCACCTCGTTGACGAGCGACGATTTGCCGGAACCGCTGACACCCGTGACGGCGATGAAGCAGCCGAGCGGCAAGTTCACGTCGACGTTGCGGAGGTTGTGCTGCCGGGCACCGATGATGGAGAGAAGTTTTTTCGACGACGCACGTCGGTTCGAAGGTACCGGGATCGCCAGCTTCCCCGAGAGGTACTTCCCCGTGAGCGAGTCCTTCGACTTGAGTACCTGCTTGGGAGTGCCGGCCGCAGTGATCTCGCCTCCCTGGCCGCCGGCGCCGGGGCCGAAGTCGAGCAGGTAATCCGCGGCCAAGATTACCTCGCGATCGTGTTCGACCACCACGAGCGTGTTGCCGAGGTCGCGGAGGTTCTTCAAGGCGACGAGCAGGCGTTCGTTGTCGCGCGGGTGCAGGCCGATGGTGGGTTCGTCGAGCACGTACAAGACGCCGGTGAGGCCGCTGCCGATCTGAGAGGCCAGCCGAATGCGTTGAGCCTCGCCACCGGAGAGCGTGGGGCCGGAACGGGCGAGCGAGAGATAATCGAGGCCGACATCGATCAGGAACTGCAGCCGGTTGCCGATCTCGCGGAGCACTTCTCCCGCGATCTGGCGATCGTGTTTGGAGAGGTCGAGCTTCCGGAAGTGCGCGAGTGTGTCGCCGAGAGGTTTGGCGCAAAGGTCGCCGAGGCTCAAGCCCGTGAACCGCGTAGCGGCGGCATCCGAGCGCAAGCGCGAACCCTGGCACGTGGAACACGGCACCTCGTCCACGAGGTGTTCGAGGCGCTGCCGATAGACGAACGACACGCGCGAGGCCTCGTCCACCGCGGGGAACAGCCCCTTGTACTGGAATTTCACCGGCGGTGCGAGGACTGAACGCGTGCGCTTCGCGCTCCGCTTCGAGGACTCCGCGTCGCGGCTAATCGGTAGCCATGTTTCGCCCGTACCGTGCAGGATCGCGCGAACGTGGCTCGGGTCGAGTTGATCGTACGGCGTGTCGAGGTCGAAGCCCGCGTGGGTCGCGATCGCCTCGGCGAACGGCAACCAGGGCGAACTCTTCTCCAACGACGGCCATCCGGCTAGCGCGCCGGAGCGGAGTGACAACGCGGTGTCACGCACCAGCAAGTTCGCGTTGGCCCCATGCTGCACGCCGAGGCCTTCGCAGGTCGGGCACCATCCGAGAGGGCTGTTGAACGAATAGTGATGCGGGTTCAGCGGCTCGAAACTCAGGTTGCACCGGTCGCACGCCAGGTGCTGCGAGTACTTCTCGACCTTCCATTTCGTCTCGTCTTTGTCCGCGTCCACGTAGCCGATGTGCATGACGCCGCGACCCAAGTCTAAGGCCTGTTCCACTGCCTCCGCCACGCGGGTTCGCGTGCCCGCCTTCACCACGTTGCGGTCGACGACCACTTCGATCTTGTGCTTGCGGCGATGGTCGATGGCCGGCGGTTCGTCCACGCCGAAGCTCTTGCCGTCGACCCGCATGCGAACGTAGCCGGCCCGGCGAATCTCTTCCCAGAGCGTCTCGTACTTCTCCTGCCCCTTGCGTTCGAGCGGGGCCATGATGTAGAGCTTCGTGCCTTCCGCCAGTGACAACACTTTGTCAACGATCTCGTCGGCGGACTGCGTGCCGACCGCTTGGCCGCAACTCGGGCAGTGCCGTTGACCCAGACGCGCATAGAGGATTCGGAGGTAATCGTAGATTTCGGTGATGGTGCCGACCGTAGAACGCGGGCTCTTGCTCGTCGTTTTCTGCTCGATGCTGATCGCCGGCGAGAGTCCCGAAATGTGCTCGACTCGCGGCTTCTGCACCTGCCCGAGGAACTGCCGGGCGTAACTCGAAAGCGACTCGACGTAGCGGCGCTGACCTTCGGCATAAATCGTGTCGAGGGCGAGCGAACTCTTCCCCGAACCGCTCGGACCGCAGAACACGGTCATCTGATCGCGAGGGATCTTCGCCGACACGTGCTTCAGGTTGTGCTGGCTCGCACCCTCAATTTCCAGGTGCGAAATATACTCCGTGCTTGTGGCGGGCGCAAGCCCACGGACGGCGGTCCGCGAGCTTTTCTTCGGGAAGAGAATCGGCGCGAGCGCCTGGCCGGTGAACGATTCCTTGCACTTGGCGACCGTTTCGGGAGTGCCCGTACTCACGATCTTGCCGCCGCCGGAACCGCCCTCGGGGCCCAGGTCGATCACCCAATCCGCGGTCTTGATCACGTCGAGGTTGTGCTCGATCACGAGTACGGTGTTGCCCTGCTCCGCGAAGTTGTGCAGCACCTCGAGCAACTTGCGAACATCCTCGAAGTGCAACCCCGTGGTCGGCTCGTCGAGAATGTAGAGCGTCTTGCCGGTGCTGCGGCGCACGAGTTCCTTCGCGAGTTTGATGCGCTGCGCTTCGCCGCCGGAGAGCGTCGGAGAGGGTTGCCCGAGCTTGATATAATCGAGCCCGACATCGTGCAGCGTCTGCACCATCGCCCGCACTTTGGGAATGTGTTCGAAGTGTTCTAGCGCCTCGGCCACTTCCATTTCCAGCACGTCTTGAATGGACTTGCCGCGATACTTCACCTGGAGCGTTTCGCGGTTGAAACGGCGGCCCTCGCAGACGGGGCACGTGACCCACACGTCTGCCAGGAAGTCCATTTCGAGCTTGTTAGAGCCGTTGCCTTCGCAGGCTTCGCAGCGGCCGCCCGGCTTGTTGAAGCTGAAGCGGCCCGGCAAGTAGCCCCGAACTTTGGCGTCCGACATCTCGGCATAGAGCGAACGAATCTCGTCCCAGAGTTTGATGTAGGTGGAAGGGTTCGACCGCGGCGTCCGACCGATCGCACGCTGGTCGATGTCGATCACCTTGTCGATGAGTTCGGCACCTTCGATCTTCTCGTGTGCTCCGACGGTGTGCGAGGTCTCGTCTTCCTCGACATCCACCGCTTCGACGGGCTTCCGCCACCCATTCGCCTTGACCGCAACCGAGAGCGCTTCCTTCAAAATGTCGTTGACGAGCGAAGACTTCCCGGAGCCACTTACGCCGGTGACGCAGACGAAGACGCCTAGCGGAATGTCGACGCTCACGTTCTTCAAGTTGTGCTGTTTCGCACCGACGATTCGGAGTTTGCGTTCCTTCGAAATCGGGCGGCGTTTGGCGGGGATGGCGATTTCCTTCGCGCCGCTGAGGTACTGTGCGGTGAGGCTTTTCTCGTTCGCCAGCACATCCTGAGGAGGCCCAGCGGCGACGATGTAACCGCCGCGAACTCCGGGGCCGGGCCCGAAGTCCACGAGGTAGTCCGCGGCCCGCATCGTCTCTTCATCGTGTTCGACCACGAGTACGGTGTTGCCCATGTCGCGAAGTCGTTCGAGGCTGGCGAGGAGGCGGGCATTGTCGCGCGGATGCAAGCCGATGCTCGGTTCATCGAGTACATAGAGCACGCCGACGAGGCCGCTGCCGATCTGCCCGGCGAGGCGAATGCGCTGGGCTTCGCCGCCGGAAAGCGTCGGGGCCGCGCGATCGAGCGTGAGGTAGTGCAGCCCGACGTTCAGGAGGAAGCCGAGGCGAGCACGGATTTCCTTGAGCAGTTCCCCCGCGATGGTCCGGGACATCTCGTCGAGTGAATCGCGATACTGGTCGAACCAGGGGACGAGGTCGCCGATGGGCATGTGGCCTACTTCGACGAGCGTCTGGCCTCCGACCTTCACGGCGCGGGCTTGCGGGTTCAAACGCTGGCCACCGCACGAAGGGCAGCGGACGACCCGCATGTACTTTTCGAGTTGCATCCGTCGCGGGCCGGCGGCCGTCTTCTTGAACTGCGACAGCAACTGCGGCACGATGCCTTCCCACTTGCCGCCGTGCTTCCAGACCTTGCCGCCGCGCTGCTTCCACTCCCACACGATGTGCGCGTCGCCGCTTCCTTGAAGCAGGAGATCTCGCTTGTCCTCGGGCATCGATTTCCACGGCTTCTTCAGGTCGATGTCGAGCGATTTTGCGATGCCTTCGTAGATGTGCTTGCGCCACTTGCCCATACTCTTGAGCGGCCCGACGATCGGAATCGCGCCATCCGTGAAGCTCAGAGTCGGGTCGGGAATGAGGAGGTCGGGATCGAATGTGAATTTGTTGCCGAGGCCGTCGCAATCGAGGCACATGCCGTGCGGGCTGTTGAAGCTGAACAGTTGCGGGCTGGGCGGCTCGTAGCTGATATCGCAGTGCGTGCAGGCGTAATGGGCGGAGAGGAGGATGTCGCTTGGCGAGTCGGGAGTGTCTTCGTCGCTTGGAACAGCCGGCTCATGCCGGCCGCTCGCCAGGTCGACCTCCAAGCTAAGAATGAGATTTCCCTCGGCGAGTGCGAGCGCCTGTTCGACCGCTTCCGCGACGCGCGGGCGGTTCTTCGCATCCGCCTTCAAGCGGTCGATCACGATCTCGATGGTGTGCTTGATGCGCTTGTCGAGCTTGAGGTCGTCGGTCAGTTTCACAGGCTGGCCATCGACGCGGGCGCGGACGTAGCCGCGCTTAATCATGTCGGCGAAGAAGTCCTTGAACTCGCCCTTCTGTCCGCGCACGACCGGTGCAAGCACGAGGAATCGCGTGCCTTCGGGAAGGGCGAGGATGCGGCCGATGATCTGTTCGCGCGTCTGGGCCGTGATCGGCCGCGAGCATTTCGGGCAGTGTCCGACGCCCAGGCGAGCATAGAGTACGCGGAGGTAATCCGCGACTTCCGTGACGGTGCCAACGGTGGAACGCGGGTTGCGCCCGGCCGTCTTCTGTTGAATGCTGACGGCGGGGGAAAGCCCGCCGATGAAGTCGACGTCCGGCTTCGCGAGTTGCCCGAGAAACTGCCGGGCGTAACTCGACAGCGACTCGACGTAACGCCGCTGACCTTCCGCATAAATCGTGTCGAAGGCGAGCGAGCTTTTGCCCGACCCGCTGACGCCGGTGAACACGATGAGCTTGTTGCGAGGGAGTTCGAGATTGACGTTGCGGAGGTTGTGTTCGCGCGCGCCGCGGACCACGATCGTCTGCGTATCCATGCGAAGTCTCGGGCCTCGACGGAAGTGAACCAGCCCCGATAGGGGTACGGATACTCAGTATAGAGGAGGGGGGTCGGTTCACCCGGTCACGATGTCACCATGGGTGCGCGGCGGGCTCAGCAATTCCGAGGAGCGATCTGCTAAATTTCCCAGTTATCGCGCGAGGAGGTCGCACGATCGAGGACACCGCGGTTGCGAAGTTCGGCCACGATCAGATCCGCGGCCGCTTCGGGAGTCGTGGTCGTCGTGTCGATGCGGATCTCGGCCTGCTCCGGCGTCTCGTAGGGCGAATCGACGCCGGTGAAGTTCTCGAGTTCCCCGGCCCGCGCCTTGCGATAGAGCCCCTTCTCATCGCGGCCCTCGGCCACGCTCTGCGGCGTATCGACGAATACCTCGATGAACTCTCCCGGTTGCATCAGCGCGCGTGCCGCCCGGCGTTCGCTCCGGAACGGCGAGATGAACACGGTGAGTACGATCAGGCCCGCATCGGTCATCAGCTTGGCGACTTCCGTGACTCGGCGAATGTTCTCGACGCGATCCGCATCGCTGAAACCCAAGTCCTTGTTCAAGCCGTGCCGCACGGTGTTGCTTTCCAGAAGGAACGTGTGCCGGCCTTCGCCGTGAAGCTTCTTCTCCACGAGGTTGGCGAGGAACAACTTCCCCGCTCCCGGGATTCCCGTGAACCAGACGATGGCGGGCCTCTGTCCCTTGATCGCCGCGTGCGATTGCTTGTTCACTTCGATCGTTCGCCAATCGACGGCGGCCGAACGCCGCAAGCCTTTGCGGACCATCCCGGCACCGACCGTGTTGTTCGAGATGCGGTCGATGAGGATGAAGCCGCCCGTGTCCCGATTCTCGACGTAGGGATCGAACGCGACCGCGCGATCCAACTCGAGTTCGCAGATGCCGATCTCGTTGAGTTCGAGCTTGTCCGCCGGGGTCTGCTCCAGCGTGTTGACGTTGATCTTGTGGCGGATCGGCAGCACCGTGGCCGTGACCGTTTTTGGGCCGATCTTGAGGAAGTAGCTGCGCCCGCGTAGCATCGGCTGCTCGGCCATCCAGACGATGGTCGCTTCAAAGGCATCGGCAACCTGGGCTGGCCCGTCCGTGCGGCAGAGCAAGTCGCCGCGCGAAATATCGACTTCGTCCGCAAGTGTGAGCGTGACTGATTGGTTCGCCACGGCTTGGTCCAAGTCGCCGTTGGAAGTGACGATTCGCGTGACGGTCGATTCGCGGCCGGAAGGCAGCACGCGAATTCGTTCGCCGGGCCGGATCGCGCCGCCGACGATCGTGCCGGCGAAGCCGCGGAAGTCGAGATTGGGCCGATTCACCCATTGCACCGGCATCCGGAATGGCTGAGCTTGCATGCGCTCTTCGTCGATCTCCACCGTCTCGAGCAGCGTCATCAACGGGGGGCCGGAATACCAAGGCGTGTTCGCGCTGCGTTCGACGATGTTGTCGCCGCGAACCCCGGAGATCGGCATGGCGTGAATGTCGGCCAAACCGATCTGCGCGGCGAAGCTTCGGTACTCGGCTTCGATTTTGTCGTAGACGTCTTGAGAGTAGTTCACCAAGTCCATCTTGTTGATGGCGAGCACGACGTGCCGGATACCGAGCAGCGAGACGAGATAGCTGTGTCGGCGGGTTTGAACGAGCACGCCCTTTCGGGCATCGATCAGGATGATGGCCAGGTCCGCGGTTGAGGCACCCGTCACCATGTTCCGGGTGTATTGCTCGTGGCCAGGTGTATCGGCGACGATGAACTTCCGCCGATCGGTCGAGAAGAATCGATAGGCGACGTCGATGGTGATCCCCTGTTCGCGCTCGGCGGCGAGCCCGTCCAGAAGCAGAGCGTAATCGATCTCACCGCCGCGGGTGCCAACTTTCTTGGAGTCGGCTTCGAGCGCGGCGAGTTGATCCTCGAAGAGCATCTTCGATTCGTAGAGCAGCCGGCCGATGAGCGTGCTTTTACCGTCGTCCACGCTGCCGCAGGTGATGAAGCGAAGCAGGCTCTTCGTTTCGTGCTGCTTGAGGTAGGCGTCGATGTCGGTGGAAATCAAATCCGAAACGTGAGCCATCAAAAATTTCCCCTGCCGGTTGGGTGCACCGTGCTTCCAGCCGGTGCCGCTTCAGTTGCACCGGCTGGAAGCACGGTGCCACCCAATCCTAAAAATAACCCTGCTGCTTCTTCGCTTCCATCGAAGCCGCGGCATCGTGATCGATCATCCGTCCCTGTCGTTCGGATGTCGTGGTCAGCAACATTTCCTGAATGATCTGCGGCAGAGTCGTCGCGGTCGATTCCACGGCCCCGGAGAGCGGGTAGCACCCGAGCGTGCGGAACCGGACGCTCTTCATCGTGGGCTTCTCGCCGGGGAGCAGCTTCATACGATCGTCGTCCACCATGATGAGGGTGCCGTCTCGATCGACCACCGGTCGCTCGGCCGCATAGTAGAGCGGCACGAGCGGGATGTTCTCCAGATGGATGTACTGCCAGATGTCCAGTTCGGTCCAATTGGATATCGGGAAGACGCGGATGCTCTCGCCGTTTTTTTTGCGGGCGTTGTAGAGCCGCCACAGTTCGGGGCGCTGGTTCTTCGGATCCCAGTGGTGGGCAGCGCTGCGGAACGAGAAGACCCGTTCCTTGGACCGGGATTTCTCTTCGTCGCGACGACCGCCGCCGAACGCGGCATCGAAACCGTATTTGTCCAAGGCTTGTTTCAAGCCCTGCGTCTTCCACATGTCCGTGTGAACTTGCGAACCGTGGTCGAACGGATTGATCCCCAACGCCATCGCTTCGGGATTCCGATAAACGAGCAGTTCCATCTTCATCTCGGCGGCCATGCGGGCGCGGAAAGCGTACATGTCCCGGAATTTCCAGGTCGTGTCCACGTGCAAGAGCGGGAACGGCGGCGGAGCGGGATAGAAGGCCTTGAAGGCCAGGTGCAGCATGCACGCGCTGTCTTTGCCGATCGAGTACAGCATCACCGGCTTGTCCGCTTCGGCCACCACCTCACGCATGATGTGAATGGCTTCCGCTTCGAGCCGTTGTAAATGGGTCAGAACGCTCATCGTTTCTCGACTCGTTAAATCGCGTACTGCAATCCCTGGCTTTGTTCCAACAGGGCGGCCAGGGTGGTTTGTCGAAGTATGGATTGCTGAGCTTCCACGATCTGATCCCAGACCGCGCGGATGTTGTGAACGTAGACGGTCGGTTGAAGCGGATCGTCGGCGCGAGCGTGCTGCTCCGGCGGGTCGATGACGTTGAGAATGTCGTACATCGTGATTTCGTCGGCAGGTCGGGCGAGGGCGTAACCACCGGCCGCGCCGCGAGTGCTGACCACGAGCCCGGCACGCTTCAGGTCGAGCAGGATTTGCACGAGGAAGCGGCCGGGGATGCCGTGCTTGTCCGCGATGTCCGCGAGACGTGCAGGCCGGGGGTCGTGGTGCCGAGCAGCAAGCTCCAGCATCGCGACCCCCGCGTACTCGGCTTTAGCGGAGAAAAGCATTCCGTTCCCTTGCTCGCGCGTCGGGCTCCAATCAGATACCGCCACCGTCCTGTTGTTCGATCACGTGCAGGCCGCACTCTTTTTTCACCTTGCCAGCCCAGCGGCCGGCACGGTCGTCTTCGCCCGCGTGAACGGCGCGTGTGCAGGGCCAGCAGCCGATACTTGGGTAGCCCCGATCGTGAAGCGGGTTGTACGGCACGTCGTGCTTCATCACGAACGCCCACACGTCCTTCTTCGTCCAGTTCAGCAGCGGGTTCACCTTCACCACATTGAACTTCGCATCCCACTGAATCACGTCTGCCTTGCCGCGATCCTGCGTCTGATCTTTGCGAATGGCGCTGATCCACGCGAGCGGGTCGAGCCGAGTCATCGCTCGACGCAGCGGCATGATCTTGCGATCGTGGCAGCACTGATCCGAGCGCAGTTCGTAGAGCGGCCCGCCGTGTTCTTCCTCGTATTCGGGCACCGTCAGTTCCGGGCGAACGTATTCAACCGCGATGCCGTAGCGGTCCTTGATTCGTTCGCGGAGTTCGAGCGTCTCGGGGAACTGATAGCCCGTGTCGATGTTGATAACTTTGGTCCGCGGTTCGATCTCGGCAAGCATGTGGATGATGCAACAGCCCTCGGCCCCGAACGCGGTCGCCATCAGAATGCGCGGATGGAACCGGTCCGAGGCCCAGCGGAGCACTTCCTGCGGCAAGGCCATCGTCAGGTCATCGTTGGCGACCGCGATTTCCTCGGCGGTCAGTTGCGACGGCATCCGCGACTCCGATTGAGCAGAACCCTTATCGACATTCTAAAGATTCGAGCGTGAATTGAAAAGGTTGTCGAAGCCGCATCTTTCCGAAGTTGTTCTTCAAGAACGGTTTGCGCCTTAAAATTAGGCCGCGAGAGAACGCCTTTGCGGTTCGAGAATTTGCGACTGGGAAGGTGTCCGACGTCGCGAAGCCGCAACCGCACCCCAGGGAATCAGCGTGACGCCCACGATGGGCCAGAGGAAGGGAACCATCCGCATCGTCCAAGGTCCCTTCCACCACATCAGGCTCGCCAGCACGGCTCCGCCGACAGCGAGCACCAGAAACTCGCTCCGGCGCTCGGGCCGATCGCGGAGGATCACGGCGAGGAGCCAAAAGCCCGGCGCGAGGAACGGCACGAACCACCGCACCGAGCAGCACCCGCCGCCCATGTTGTTCGAGAGTACGGCGTACATCAGCCACGTCGCGCCGCACCATCCGAGAAGCATGAGCAGTCCAGCGAAACTCTCCTCCCCTCTCTCCGCTGGGGAGAGGGGTTGGGGGTGAGGGGTCTTACTCCCTCGCAGGACCGACCAACCCGCGACCACGCACAACAGCAGCGGCAAATTGTGGTTCAAGAAGCCCTGCTTCCCGAAGAGCATCCCCGCGGCGTAGAGGAACTGATTCAGCGGTTCGTGGCGGAAGAAGCCGGTCAGGTTTTCTTCCGTGAACGGAGTGCCGGGAAACTGGAAGTGTTCGGGATACATGTTGATCGGCTTCCAGACGCCACCGATGGCGTAGTTGATGCCGATGCCGGCCGCAACCCAGGGCAGCACCGCGAACGAGAAGACGAGTACGCTTCGGAAGCTGCGCGTCTTCCATAGCACGAATGCGAACGTGAAGGCGACGAGCGGCGGGCCGCTGCCGAAGTCCAGGTTGAACCCGAGCCCCGCGAGCGTTCCGAGAGCGAGCAATTGGCCTCTTGCGGCTTCGCGATTGAGGAGCACGCACATGAGCGCCACGACGCCGAGTTGCATGGCGTGACTGTTCACGTACTGCGTATAGGTCGGAGCGTAAGTACACAGCGCGAACGCCGCGAGCCAGAGGAGTCGCCATCGCGGTTCGAGCCCGACCTGGCGGCCGAGAGTCCACAGGCAGCCCACCGCGACGGCATAGCTCAGGCCGCTCGTGAGCAGCGTCATCAGATAGCAGAAGATGTCGGGCCGTTCCCCCGGCGCGGGCACGCCGAGCCACATCAACGGGCGGTACATGCCCGCCATCAGGATGCTGACGACGGCGGGTTTATCGGAGTGAAAGTGCCCGCGAACGTAGAGCTTGTCGTAGGTGCCATATTCCAGCAGGTCGGCGCGATCGGGAGAGTACGGCAAGTGACCGGAGTCGAGCAGGTGCTGCGGGGTCTTGCAGAAGACGGAGTCGTCGATGGCGAGGGTGCCGCGGTCGAGGAGCGATTCGACGGCGGCGAGGCGGCTACCGTCGTTCCAACTCCCGGCGTAGGGCTTCGCGCCGAGTGCCGCGATGAGGAACGAAATCGCGCTCAGGCACCACGCCGCCATCGGATGATCCGCGAACCGACCCATCGAGAGCCCCTTTTGCCAGGCACCAGCCGGGGGGTATAGCGGAAGTGGGAAAGGCACGCAAGGCGAGGGAATCGCAGGGGTGTGCCTCCCGAAGTAGGCAGTTCATTTATGGAACGAAAGCACG
>JAYTUG010000396.1:0-5374 GCA_043744695.1 Gemmataceae bacterium | reverse complement strand
CCGCCTGCCACAGTTCGGTGGGGCGCAGGGAACGGAGGAAGTCGCCGAACGACTGTTCCAGCCGAAGGAGCACGAGTTCGCGGTTCTGACCCGCATCGGACGGAGGATTCATTCTTGCCTCTCGTTCCCACGCTCTGCGTGGGAATGACTTCTTCGACGCTCTGCGTCGTCTTACTGCCGCGACGCAGAGCGTCGAAGAGTACGTTCCCACGCAGAGCGTGGGAACGAGAATTCTCACACTCCCACCGGCTCCGGTGGCAGCGGGGCCACTTCCGCGTCGACCGGGGCCAACGCGCCGTGCGTGTAGGCCATCGCCGCACTCGGCGCGTGCAGGTCAAGGTCTTCTGGCCGCGTGTGGAAGCTCAACCGCACGGCCATCGCCTGCTCGGCGATCAGCACCAACAAGATGAACAGGTACAACCACCGCCGCGTGGAGAAGTCGTCGCGCTTCTGCTTCAACTGGTTCACCCAGGAACTATCTTCGGCCGAGTGAATCGGCACGTTCGGAGCGAGTTGGGTGAGGTCGTCCTTGATCGCGCGTTTGAGGTCGCCTTCGCGCTGCGAATCGACGTTGAACGCGAACGCCGCATAGCTCGGCTTCTCGCCCTCGCCATCGAGCCCCGTGAACTGCGTAAACGTGAAGAGATAGACGCCGGGCACCTTGCCGTCCGTGAAGTCGAGTAGGGGTCCGGTCGGCGTGGAGGTCAGCGGTTGGTTGCCGTTATCTTTGCGGTCGAGGGGGATGCCGCCGGGCTGCATCTTGTTCGGGTCGGCCGCGATGAAGGTGCGGGCGGCGGGTCGCGTCTCGCCGTTCTTCTTTTGGAAGACGGTCGGATCGAGGGGAATGCGGAGGCTCGAACCGCAGGAACGATTTTCGTCGGCGGCACCGCCGGCGAGGTACTTCTGCATTTCGGCCACGACCGCGAGCCAGCCGGGAGCCCCGGTGCCGGAGGGCCAGTCGGTAAAGGTCGCGTCGCCTTGTACGTCCGGAAGGCCGCCGTGGGTGCCGCCGGCGTCGGTGGTCATCACCGCGACGCGGCCCTGACCGAACTGCTTCACGACGTAGAGCGGGTCGCCGAACTTCACCTTGTCCCGTTCGCGCTGGAACTCGGCGCGGAGGTCGGTGAGTTCGGGTTGGAGCCACATTTCGCGCAAGATCGGCTCGCTCGGGTCGCCGTCGTTGATCTGGTCGCAGAGCAGCCGATCGTAGAGCGTGGCGAGTACCGAGAGCGGCAGGTCGGAGCCCGACGTGTCGAGGATGTTGCGTTCCATCGGGTCGGTGTACTGGCGGTACTTTTCGAACTTCGGCTCGGCGAGTTTCGCCTTGAGCTTCTTGAGCAGATCGCGCGACGCACCCTGAAAATCGCCCATGGGTCGGTCGTTGGGCAGGCAGTAGAGTTCCTGCACGGCTTTGTCTTGCTGCCAGGCTCCGATCCGCTGCACGGGCCAGTGCATGTCGATGTTGGCGAACATGAAGAAGCGTTCGATCTCGACGTCTTTGATGACGGAGCCGCGGTCGCCGGTGTAGAGGCCGACGAGCGCGGGGTGGGCCTTCACGGCCGGGCTCTTGGTGAGCAAGCGCTTGCTGAGGACGAGGGCGCGTTTGAGCTTCTGTTCGTCCGTCAACGGCTTGGTGTGCTCGGTGGCGAGCGGCACGGGGAAGAGGCCGGTGCCGCCGCGATAGAGCGTCTTCGAGTATTCGGCGGGTCGCACCCGGGGTCCGAGGAAGAAGCCGACGCCGCCCCCGGCGCGGGTGTAATTCTCGAGCTTGTCGCGCTGACCTTCCGTGAGCGAATCGACGTTGATGAGGTAGATTGCGGCGAAGTCCTTGAGGTCGAGCTTGTCCAGCGATTCCTTCGTGCCGTCGACCCAGTTGATGCCGCCAAATGCGTCTTGAAACAATCGCTTCAAGTAGAAGCCGTCGCCCTTCTGCTTATCGCGCTTGTCTTGCTGGCCTTCCACAACCAGCACGGAAAGTCGTTCCTGAACCTCGACCACGGCATGTCGAACGTTGTCCGATGCGAGGCCGCCGGCTTCGGGTTCGGCGAGCTTAGCGGTCACGATGTTGAACCGATCGAGCGGGTTGTCCTTGGTGCCAATGCGGTCGAAGCCCGTGGCCGTGGTTACGATCTCGGTGCGCTCTTGGTTCGGCGGCAGGCTCGCGAAGCGGACCGACACTTCGTTCCAGCGGGCTCCGTTCTTGAAGAACTCGAAGCGTACGTCCTTGAGTTCGGCCGCACCCGAGTTGCGCACGCGGATTTCAAAGTCGATCGGCTGGCCGCGGGCCGCGACCCGGGCCTTCGGCTTAAACTCGAGGATCGAAATGTTGTCGCTCGAACGCGGCTGGCGGTCCGACTCCTTGCGGTGCGGGTAGGCCACGTCGATGAGGTGAATCTTGATCCCGGCCGTCGTGTATTCGGTGAGCAGTTGGCGGAGCGTGTCGCCGTCTTCGCCCCAGTCCACGGCCCGCAAATCCGAGACGATGTGAATCACTTTCGCCACGTCGGAATCGGGCTTCTTGTCGAGTACTTCCTTAGCGGTGCGGAGGCCGTTGACGAGGCTACCGCGCACGGGCGAAGCTTGCACGCTTTGAAAGAAGCTCTTCATGTCGCCGAGGGTTTTGTCGTTGAGCCGCTCGAAACTCCGAGGCTTCGCAATGGTCGGGCTCGCCTTCTGCGTGGCCGGGTCGTCGTTGGGTTGGCGCAGGTCCGACAGCAGCAACAAGTCCAGCGATTGAGGCGTGTTCGCCTGAGCGGCGGCGGGCGCGATGCGATCCGCGATCTGGGACTTGGCCTGATCGAACGCAGTGGTCGGCTTGCCGTCGATTGTGACCAAGTCGGCGGTGGACGGCGAGTCGTCGAGGATCACGACGTGGGCGGTGGCCCGGCTCTCCTGGCCTTCCAAGGGCGTGAACCACTTGAACCGCGCGAGCAACATGCCGACGAGGAACACCAGCAAGCAGCGGAGAAACAGCAGCAGTAGTTGCTCGAGGATGAGCTTCCGCTTCATCCGCTTTTGGGCTTTGAGCAGGAACTCCATGGCCGCCCACTTGACCCGCCGGAATCGCATCCGGTTGATCAGGTGAATGATGATGGGGGCGCTGACCAGCGCGCCGCCGGCGGCCATCGTGAGCGGATTGGTGAAAAAGGCTTCCATCGGTTCTCGGAGTTATTATGCGACTGCCGCTTGCGGCTTCGCGATTGTCTGTGCTTCACCCCATCGCGAAGCCGCGAGCGGCTAGCGCCTCACCGGGCTCGCCCGGCTCGACATCCGCTGGTACAGGAAGCGCGACAGGATCGCATCCAGATAATCGCTGGTGCGGATCAAGTTGTACTCGACTCCGATCCGCGTGCAGCCCCGGCGCACTTCCACCAAATACTCTTCGAGCGCTTCGAGGTAACCGTCGCGCAGGGCACGTGGGTCGCAGAGCAAATCGGGCAATTCTTCCAGGCCTTCAAACTTCGTCATGCCCGCGAACGGGAAGAGCAGTTCGTCGTCGTCCATCACGTGGAAGACCATCACGTCGTGGCGGCGATGGCGGAGCATTTCCAGCCCCTTGAACAGGGGCTCGCGGTCGCAGAGCAGGTCCGAGAAGATCATGACGAGGCCGCGGGCCGGCATCGCCTCCGCCACCCGGCGCAGAATCTTGAAGATGTCCGTTTTCTCGCGCGGCTTCGACACGTGCAGCGCCTTCACGACAGCATCCAAATGAAGCTGCGAACTGCGCGGCGGCACCACCTGCCGCACGTCCGAATCGAAGGTGATGAGCCCCGCCGAATCTTGCTGCTTCACGGTGAGGTAAGCCAGACACGCGGCGGCGGTCGAGGTGTACTCGTACTTGTGCATCGTGCCGGCCTTGCGGTGCTTATCCGCACCGTACAGCATCGATTCGCTGGCATCGACCACGATGTACGAACGGAGGTTCGTTTCCGCTTCGTACTGCTTGATGTAGTAGCGGTCGGTTTTGGACCAGACCATCCAATCGACGTGGCGAATGTCGTCGCCGGGGACGTAGTCGCGGTGCTGGACGAACTCGACGGACTGGCCGAAGGTCGGGCTCTTGTGCTGGCCGGTGAGGAAGCCCTCGACCACGTGCCGCGCCCGCAGATCGAGCTGGCTGATGCGGGCAATCGTCTTCGGGTCGAAGAATCGCCGAGGGTCGTTTTCGTTACGGCTAGCCATCCGTTGTTCCCATATAGCGGCGGGCTTGCCCGTCGTCCGGACGGCGGGCAAGCCCGCCGCTAATTGATCAGGACGCAAACATCTTCTTGAAGCGGTCGTCCTTGGTCAAATCGCCTTCCTTTTCCGGCGTCTCCTCGATCAACTTCCTGATGACGATGTCGGTCGTCACGCCTTCGGAGGCGGCGGTGAAGTTCGTCAGGATGCGGTGGCGAAGCACGGGCAACGCGAGCGCCTTGATGTCTTCGGTGGTGACGTGGGAGCGGCCGTAGAGCAGGGCGCGAGCCTTGCCGCCGAGGATGAGGTTCTGCACGGCGCGGGGGCCGGCACCCCAGCTGAGCCACTCCTTAATGAACTTCGGAGTGCCCGCTTCCCCAGTCCGCGTCTGCCGCACCAAAGCCAGGCAATAGTGAATGACGTGATCGGTGACCGGCACCTTGCGAACCAAATGTTGGATCTCGAGAATCTGTTCGCCCGTGAGCACCGGCGTGATCTCGTCCGAAGCGATGCCCGTGGTGCGGCGAGCGATCTCGAACTCTTCCTTAAAGCTCGGGTACTTCACGAACACCTTGAACATGAAGCGGTCTTGCTGAGCCTCGGGCAGCGGGTAGGTGCCTTCTTGTTCGATCGGGTTCTGGGTGGCGAGTACGAAGAACGGGCTGGCGAGTTTGTGACGGGTGCCGCCGACCGTGACTTGCCGTTCCTGCATGGCCTCGAGCAGTGCGGCCTGCGTCTTCGGCGGCGTGCGGTTCACTTCGTCCGCGAGTACGATGTTCGCGAATAGCGGGCCCTTGAGGAACTTGAAATCGCGGCGGCGAGTCTCGGTGTCTTCCTCGATGATGCGGGTGCCGGTGATGTCCGACGGCATGAGGTCCGGGGTGAACTGGATGCGGCTGAAGTCGAGGTTCAAGCACCGGGCCAGCGTGCTGATCATGAGCGTCTTCGCGAGGCCGGGCACGCCTTCCAGAATGCAGTGGCCCTTGCTGAACAGGGCGATGAGCAGTTCTTCGATCACGTCGTCCATACCGACGATGACGCGGGTGAGTTGCTGCTTGATGTCGTCGAAGGCGGTCTTCATCTTGCGCATTGCATCGACGTCGGTCTGGCCCATGTCGCTCATACGGAAGTCACTCGTGATGGTTGTCGTTTAGCCGCGACCCGTAGTCCGCGGAGGGGAGCGCGCTCCCCTCCGCGG
>JAYTUG010000395.1:0-5374 GCA_043744695.1 Gemmataceae bacterium | reverse complement strand
CGCAGCGACTCGAAGCCCTTCACGTGCGTGTCCCACCATCGCAGATCGACGGTGACAATTCGCACGCCGGCTTCCACGAGTCGGCGAGCCAGCAACATACGCTGAGCCCAGTTCGGCGCGCCACAGCGGTTGGATGCCTTCGGGTCGAATCCGGGCATCATACCGTAGCGTTCGCGGACCTTCTCCGGTTCGCGGTCGAGGTCGAAGGCGTCGCGGGCCTTCGGCGAAGTCAGCATGTCCCAGGCCTTCACCTGGAAGCGATCCAGAGCGTCGAGTTGGCCGGTGCTCTCGACATCGCGGCGCAGCTTGTCGAAATCCTTGAGCAGCGTTTTGCGGTCGCCGACGTTCTCGTGTGAGAGTCCGGTGGCGAGCGTGAAGTTCGGCACTTTGAAGGGACCGGGCTGTGCGGGGTCGGCAATCGTTTCAAACGCCTTGTGCGACACGCCGAGATACGCGGAGCCTGCTCCGGGCGTGTTTTTCGGGATCATCACGTAGGCCGGCATCGTCGGGTTCTGATGGCCGATCTGCTTCGAGACGATGGAACCGATAGACGGGTGAACGTTCTCGTCCGGGGCGATGCCGCTGTTGTAGCCCGTGAAGCAGATTTGATCGCCGGTGCTGTGGCCCGCGTCGTGGTGGTTCAGGCTGCGTACGATCGACCACTTGTGCATGAGCTTGGCGGACAGGGGGAGCATGTCGCCGAGGCGGATGCCGGGCACGCTGGTGCCGATGGTGCCAAACTCGCCGCGGAATTCAACTGGTGCTTCGGGCTTCGGATCCCACATGTCGATGTGGCTGGGGCCACCGCGCATCCAGAGCAAGAGGACCGTGTTCAGTTTCGAGGCCGACGTCTTCTTCTCATCCGCACGGAGTACATCGCTCAGGCCCAGTCCCGCAGCACCGAGCAGACCCGCTTTCACGAAGCCGCGACGACTCACGCCCATCGTCTTGTGGAAGTCTTCGCAACCGACGCGATCGGCCGAGGAAGCGGGCATGAAAGGAACTCCGGCGGCAGGAACGGACGGCAGAGCTTCTGGCAGGATTCGTTGAGTTTACCAGTTCGGATTCCGCTTCGCCACATGGAATTGTGCAAAAGCATCCCGCCGAATACGATGAAAACGTGAAGCCCCGTCAGATCGTACTCGATACGAACGTACTGCTCTCCGGACTCAAGTCGAGGAAGGGTGCGTCATTTCGCGTACTACAACTTCTCGACTCGGGCCGATTCGAGATCAATCTTTCGGTAGCGTTGGTGCTGGAATACGAAGACGTTTGTCGGCGCCCGCTCCGAGGAATTCCACTCAAGGAAGAGGACGTCGACGATGCCATCGATTACTTATGCCAAATCGGCAACCGTCGGGAGATATACTAGCTGTGGCGACCGTCACTGACCGACCCATGCGACGAGATGGTACTTGAGCTGGCCGTTGCGTCTTCTGCCGACATCGTCACCTTTAACATCGCGGACTTCGACGGCGCGGCACAGTTCGGAATTCGAGTGTTAACTCCCGGACAGTTACTCCGAGAAATTGGGGCACGACCATGAACACCATAACACTGACCCTTCCCCAGACCTTGCACGAACAGGCTCGTGCGATGGCAGAACGCGATCGGATCACCTTCGATCAATTCGTCGCTCGGGCCGTGGCCGAAAAGCTGTCCGGCTTGAAGGCGGACGACTACTTGAAGGCAAGAGCCCAGCGCGGTGATCGAGCGAAGTTCGAGCGAGTTCTCTCCCAGGTACCTGATATTAATCCCTCTCCGGAGGATCGTTTCGTAGAGTAGGCACTTCACCGAACTACTTCCGGAGCCTGCCATGAAGGGGAATCCCCAAGTCATCGAAGCCCTCAATCGGGCGCTCACCATCGAGCTGACGGCCATCAACCAGTACTTCTGCCAATCCAAGATGTGCAAGAACTGGGGCTTCCTCAAGCTTGCGGCCAAGCACTGGGAAGAGTCGATGGGCGAGATGAAGCATGCCGATAAGATCATCGAACGCGTGCTGTTCCTGGACGGCGTGCCGGAGATTGCCCGCTACGACGTGATCCGCGTCGGCACCAACGTGAAGGAGCAGTTCGAATACGACCTCGTACTCGAAACGGGCGGAGTGACGGCTTACAACGAACTGGTCAACCTCAGCATTCAACTCAAGGACAACGGCACCCACGCTCTGGCCCTGGAGATTCTCACGGAGTCGGAAGAACATGTGGACTGGCTCGAGACGCAGCTGAACTTGATCCAGACCGTTGGTCTGGAGCGCTACCTCGCCGAGAATATGTGAAGCGGAATAATCAAACGACGACGGCGACCCACGCCGTCGCTTCGACGTGAACTTCCAGTAACTCGCGGATGCTCTGATGGCAGCAGGTGCAGCCATCGCCCGCGCCGGTCGCGGCCCGCACCTCCCGAACGCTTCGCAATCCCAGCGAGATAATTGCATCCGCGATCATCTCCTCCGTCACCTTCAAGCAGCGGCAGACGACGCGATCCGGGCAGCCGGCGCAGGGGCCAGCACACGGATCGGGGCAAACGCGGTCGTCGACTTGATGCAGCAACATCGCAGGATTCCTGCCCGGCCTCTTGCTGAGACTGTGTCTCACTTAAATTTACGCTGGCGTTTCGCTTCTGTCAAGCCCCTCGGTTCCCGCACCCTACTTTAGTTTCGTATAGTTCCTTTCATGGCAGCGGTTCCCCATTCCTCCTCGCTCGCACGCACTGCCTGGATCGTCGTCGCGCTCCTCTGGCCCGTGGCACTGCTGAACTACCTCGATCGGCAGATGCTCGCGTCGATGAAGTTCTCGGTGATGGCCGACATTCCGGACATCGAGCGCGATGCGAACTGGGGCTACATGCTCGGGCAGTTCAAGTGGGTGTACGCACTACTCAGCCCAATCGGGGGATACCTCGCGGACCGGTTCAGTCGGCGCTTCACGATCTGCGGGAGTCTCCTGGTCTGGTCGTGCGTGACGTGGGCGACCGGACGAGTCTCGACCTTTGAAGAACTGCTCTGGGCTCGAACCTTGATGGGCATCAGCGAGGCGTTCTACATTCCCGCCGCGTTGGCACTCATCGCGGACCACCATCTCGGATCGACGCGTTCTCGGGCCATTGGCTTCCATCAGACAGCCATTTACTGCGGCGTCATCCTCGGCGGGTTTGCCGGGTACGCGGCGGAATCGCCCACGGTCGGCTGGCGTAGCACCTTCGACATCGCCGGGCTCGCCGGCATGCTCTTCGCCCTCCCACTGCTCTTCTGGCTTCGGGATGCACCGCGGCCACACACTCGGGTGGAAGTCTCGAACCCGCTCGCAACGGCCCGCGAACTGATCGCGAACCCCTCCTTCCTGCTGTTGGTGCTCTACTTCACACTTCCCGCGATTGCCGGGTGGGTGGTTCGCGATTGGATGCCGGCGATCCTGAAGATCCAGTTCGGCATCGGCCAGGGAAAGGCGGGCGTCTCGGCCACGCTCTTCGTCAACCTCGCGGCATTGGCCGGCGCATTCTTCGGCGGGTGGCTCGCCGACCGCGCCATGAGGCGAACCATCCGCGGCCGCATCCACATCAGCGCGATCGGCATGTTCTTAATCGTCCCCGCACTCTTCGGCGTCGGCAACGCACACACCCTCGGCTTCGCCATCGCGTTCCTCATCCTCTTCGGCCTCGGCTGGGGATTCTTCGACTGCAACAACATGCCCATCCTCGCGCAGATCGTCCGGCCCGAACTCCGCGCCACCGGGTACGGAATCATGAACCTGGTGAGCATCAGTTGCGGCGGCTTCGCGGATTGGGGCTTCGGCGAATTGCGCGATCGCGAAATGCCGCTCAATGCGATCTTCAGCGCTTTCGCCGCGATCGCGGTCTTCTCCGGAGTGCTCGTGCTGCTGATTCGTCCGAAGCCGCATTTGTCCGCGAATTGATTGGCACTCGCCTTGCCCATTCGCCCTGGGGCGGCGAACAATACAGCATCCCTACCGGAGCCGCGTCATGCTCGATTCCATTTTGGATGCCGTGGGTCGAACGCCGATGGTGCTGCTGAGCCGGCTCACGGAAGGTCTTCAAGCCAAGGTCGCGGTGAAGGTCGAGATGATGAACCCCGGCGGGAGCGTGAAGGATCGCGTGGCGTTGGCCATGATCGCCGAAGCCGAGACGCGGGGGCTGTTGCGGCCGGGTGGCACCATCATCGAGGCGACTGCCGGCAACACGGGCGTTGGCCTCGCGATGGTCGCCGCGGTTCGCGGGTACCGCTGCATCTTCGTGCTGCCGGATAAAATGTCTGGCGAGAAGATCGCACTCTTAAAGGCGTACGGTGCCGAGGTCGTGATCACGCCGACGAGCGTGCCTCCCGATTCGCCCGAAAGTTACAACGGCGTCGCGGATCGGCTGACTCGCGAAATACCCGGTGCCTGGAGGCCCAACCAGTTCGAGAACCTCGCCAATCCCGAGATCCACTACCGCACGACGGGCCCCGAAATTTGGGAAGATACCAAAGGGAAGATCACGGCCTTCGTTGCCGGAGTGGGCACCGGCGGCACGATCTCCGGCGTCGGGCGATACTTGAAGGAACGCAACCCGAACATTAAAGTCGTCGGGGCCGACCCCGAGGGTTCCGTCCTCTCCGGCGGTTCGCCCAAACCGTGGAAGGTCGAGGGCATCGGCGAAGATTTCGTTCCCAAGACCTTCACAAGCCAGTACGTGGACGACTGGGAACGCGTGAGCGATGCCGAATCGTTCCACGTGGCGCGGGAACTGGCGCGACGCGAGGGCATGCTGCTCGGCGGCAGCACCGGAACGAACGTCGCGGCGGCATTGCGATACGCTCGACGACTGGGGCCGGGACACCTCGTCGTCGCGCTCGGCTGCGACACCGGCCGCAACTACCTCAGCAAGTTCTTCGACGACAAATGGCTCAAGGAGAACCAACTCAGCTTCACCGAGCCGCCCGCGCATTCCGTCGGCGACTTGATCCGCAAGCGCGGCGAACGCAAGCTCGTGACCGTGACGCCCGACACCACGATCGAGCAGGCGATTGTGTTGATGGAAGCGACGGGCATCTCGCAGCTACCCGTGATCGACGGCGGCCGGCCCGTGGGGAGCGTGCAAGAAGTGACGCTGGCCCGCGTGCTCCACGACGGTAAAGATCCGTCGCAGGTCGCCGTAGGCGGCGTGATGGCGAGGCCGCTGCCGGTGGTCGATATTCACACGCACTTGGACGAGCCGTACCGCTTGCTGCTCGCGGGTTACACGGGCGTGCTCGCCACCCAAGACGGCATCGTGACCGACATCGTCACGCGGATCGACCTGATCCACTACTGGGACAAGAATCGCACGCGGTAAGCGACTTTCCGACCCTCTCCCCGTTGGGGAGAGGGTGGTT
>JAYTUG010000394.1:0-5377 GCA_043744695.1 Gemmataceae bacterium | reverse complement strand
TGAGCCCGAGAGAGTCTTCACCCGGCCCCTCACGGGGCTCGGCTCGCCACGAATTTGACGAACCGTGTAAGATACCAGGACCAACCGCACGGCTACTTCTCGGAGTTCCGCCATTTCGACCGTCGCTATACTCTCCGCCATCGCGCCGCCGACCTTCGCGCCCGACTGGAAGGCCACACTCCGGCGACGGCTGCGCGGAGCCCCGTTCATAATCATTCATGCGCTGGCGATCGTCGGTGCTTGCCTCGTCGAACCCACCTGGGAAGCCATCGGCATCGGCATCGGCCTCTACGTGATCCGCATGTTTGGCATCACCGCCGGCTACCATCGCTACTTCGCGCATCGAGCCTACAGCACGAGCCGCTGGTTCCAGTTCGCGATCGCCTGGCTCGGTTGCTCCGCCATGCAAAAGGGGCCGCTCTGGTGGGCCGTCCACCATCGCAACCACCACAAATACTCGGATCAAGATGCGGACCCTCATTCGCCGATCGTCCGAAGTTTTTGGTGGGCCCATGTGGGCTGGGTGATCTCGGGTCTGTTTCGGAAGGCCCCGTACCACGAGATCAAGGACTACACGCAATTCGTGGAACTGCGCGTGTTGAACAAACTGCACTGGGTACCGGGCTTCGCACTCGCGGGGATTTGCTACTGGGTCGATGGCTGGTCCGGCCTCGTGTGGGGCTTTCTGGTGAGTACCGTGCTGCTGTACCACGGCACGTTCCTGGTGAATTCGGCGTGCCACATTTGGGGCACGCGGCGCTATCAGACCACCGACCACAGCAAGAACAACTGGTGGGCGGCGATCCTGACTTTAGGTGAAGGTTGGCACAATAACCACCACCACTATCAGAGCTGCGCGCGGCAGGGGTTCAAGTGGTGGGAAGTGGATATGAGCTATTATGGGATTCGGGCGCTCGGCCTCGTGGGCTTGGTCTGGGACATTCGCGAGCCCACGGAAAAAGCCCTGGCCACCAAGCAGATCTGAAACGCATCTCGAGTTTGGCACTGCGCGTGCATTGAGTAATACCGCATGGCAGCCCCGTCCGTATCAGCGGGATACGGGCGGTGGTTTGGGCGGGACGAGCCGTCGGGGTCAAACCCGGCGGCTCGTTCTTTTCCCCATCATTTCCAGCGTTTCCCCCACTTCGCGTTTCTTCATCGCGCTGCTTTTCTACTTACCACCGACAAGACACCGTTGAGTGCCCGCCACTCACGCTGGCCGATGAACGGCCAAGCAACGCGGCCAACCAGAGGAGACGAAAAAAACACCCGGCGTTCGCCGGGTGAGTTCCGAGAGTTGTCAGTTCTGCCACTCGCCTTAGCCGATGTAGAACCCATCGATGGTGGTTGGATCGCCGAACGGATTCTGCAGCGGGTTGGTCGGATTGTTCATTTGGGAAAGCGGGATGATGCGGATCGAGGGGAAATCGCGAGCCCCGCTGGCGACGATGAGTTCGGCCTTGCCGTCGTTGTCGAGATCGCGTGCCGCGATGCGGAGGCCGGAGCGATCGTTCGAATCGAGTGCGAAGAAGTCGGCCATCGCGGGGAGGTTTGCCACATCGGCACCGGGATTCGTGACGAGGCTATAGCCGCTGACGACGCGGACGCGGGGGCCGCCGGTGTTGCCCGTGCTGTACAAGATGTCCGCGTACCCGTCGCCATTGAGGTCGGCGGCGGTGACGAACACACCGCTTCGCAGGTTGGGATCGAGGGCAAAGAAGTCGGGGATGAGCCGAATCGGATGGCCGGAGAGCAGGCTAGTTCCACTGTAGATGCTGATGCGCGGCCCGCCGCCGATGCCGGCTCCGACGATGAGATCCGCGGCTCCATCGCGATTGATATCCGCGAGTGCAATGCGGCTACCGCCGCGGAAGTCCGGGCTATCGAACGCGATGAAATCGGCGACGGTTTGCAGGGCACCGTTCTGCACCTTGAACACGCTGACGCGGGGTCCACCTCCCATATCGGCGGAGACGGCGAGTTCGGCTTTACCATCGCGATCCACGTCGCCCGCCGCGAGGAAGACGCCACCGGAGAAGCCGCCGAGAACGGATGTCGGCCCAACCAGGTCGGTGCCGGTGGCTCCGCTGATGATTCGAACCGTGCCGCTCACGCCGCTGCCCGTGGCGAAGGCGAAATCGACTTTCCCATCGCCGTTGAAGTCGGCGATCGTGGAGCGGATGACGCCAGCATAGCCGTAAAAGGGGAAGAACCGGGGGCCGGCCGCGTTGAGCGAGCCGTCGGCGGCCTGGGTGAAGATTTGGGCCGAGCCGTCGGTCGGACCCGTGATAGCAATCAAATTGCTACCGGTCAGGAGTGAACTGCCCACGGGCACGGGGGCGATGGGCGGCGGCGGAGGGGGCGGAGGCGAGGGCGGTACGACGGGGCTCGTTCCACCGCCGCCATTCGTCACGGACCAGCCGAGGTCGGCGAGACCGGCGTAGTCGAGGGAAGAGAACGTCACCCGTTGGCCGGTTTGCAGCGTGGGGTCGAGGGAAGATTTCGAGCCGGCTGTCGTGATATTGTCGGCCCAGTGCGCTCCATCCGGGCTCAGCGGCACGGAGGCACCGTAAGCGGCACGGGAAGCGGCACCCAGGAAGTAGCCGTTGCTGGATTGGCCGAACCAGAGCGGCGAGGTTCCGATGCCGAGCACGTGCCCGAATTCGTGAACGGCGACCGAATAAAAATCGACCTGCGAGGCACCGATGCCGGAGGTCGTGCTTCCGAAGAACCAGTTCGAATTGGTGGAGAAGGTGATGCTTCCGCCCCAGAGGAGCGAGCCACCGGGGCCGCGGGCGGCGAGCGAGTTCAACCAACCTTGAGTTCCCGATCCGGAGTAGCCGCCCGAGCCGCCGAAGCCAGCTTCCGCTCCGCCGATGCCTCGGCCACCCACGTAAATCAAGAGCGTGTTCGCCCCGATTATCGGGTTGTCGATCGTGCTCTGCTGGCCGCTGCCCGGATTGTAAAACGATTCAGACCAGTTGTTCCCACCGCCGGGAACGATGGCCGGAAGATTGGCGTTGAGGTGGCTGGCCACATCATTCACGGCTTGCTGGAGAATCGCTCGCCGCGTCGGGTCGTTGAAGAACCCGCTCGAATCGTACGAGTAATCGAGCTGCACGGCGACGGCCGGCACCTCCCGGCTCTCCAGCGTTTCCAGTTGCAAACGTTGTGGTTTGCGACAGACTGGTAGCGAAGCAGGCACCTGGTGCGAGCGGCGAAGTTTCGCTTGAAGCAGTTGAAACAAACGGATGCCCATCATCGTGGTCACCTGTAACGTCCCGTATTAGGTGGCCAGTCGGCGCACGTCCTGGGCGCTGTCCCTTCAAGCGCACGCCGTGCGGAGAACCGATCCTCGGTTCGCGCTCGGCGTTCTGTCGCGCTCGAAATGGAAGCGTCTAGTGTCGCGAACGACCGGACCGATTGCAACGGCAATTCGGATTGTTCCGCTTATTCCGAACGGTCGTCTCGTCTTCCCGGCAACCTGTTGCCGGGCGAAATCCTCAGAGCCGTGCGAGTGCAGCCCGAGAACTTCCGAGCGACCGAACCGGTGCCGGGACGGGGAGAGGTGCAACTGGCCCACGGGTCCGGGCCTCGGCTGCAACCGCTTCCACCGCGATCCGGCGAGTGCGGCGACTGATTCACATCCACGAGGGGTGGAGGAGTGTGATTGGTCTGATCAGTCTCTAGAACAGCGGCGCTGATTCTGTCAATTAATCCGGATGAGAAAGAGGTACGGGCTGCGCGGGTTGTGCTGGGAAGTGAAAAACCGTGCGGAGAGTATGATCGATTCGCGCTGGAGGTGAGGGCGCGCTTCGAGGCGCGAACAATTCCGCCGCTGGCGGCTTCGCGATTGGTCGCAAACTAACAGGACCCGCACAAATGCTCGACCACTGGGCTTGTGAAGATGGTAAGGCGGGACGGCTTTCGCGCTTCGCGGCATCGTGAAGGGAGTAAATTTGTCAATGCGATATGCAGTTACTTGGTTCCCCGCACCCTCTCAACTGCGGTTGCCGCATGAGTACGAACGGTCGGGTCTTTATCTTTCGTCGCTTCCGCAAGCGCCGATTCGCCCGCTGCCGCCGGCGGCCCGATTTTGGAGAGGCCAAGCACGGCGGCGTCCCGAACCTTGGCGTCCTTGTCTTTCACGGCCTCGATCAATGCCGGGATCGACCGCTCATCGGCCGGTCCGACGTTACCGAGAATGTCTGCGGCCTTCTTCCGTTTCTTCGGATCGGGGCTTTTGATTTCCTCCAGCCAGTGTTCGACCGGTTCGCCGCCGAAATACTTCTCCTTCGGAACATCGGTTCGGCTGCAACCGAACGTGAACAGGCAGAGCATGAGCAGGAGGGACGCTTGGCGCATGTCAATTATCCCCCGTGAAATCGCCGTCCGCTCTCGTCCCCACGGCCCAATAGGCAATTCGATCGGGGGGCGGCGGCGAACCCTTGACCCCACCGGGACTCCTGATGAACCGCACGGAACCGTCGCCGAAAACGTGGTTCGCTCCCCCGGTGTGGAAGCTGGAGGGATCGTCGGTACCGCCATCGTTCGACTGGGCAAGGGTGGGGGTGATGACGTTGGCGTGCAGGAGGACGAATTGATCCGGGTCGAAGTCTGCGTTCGGAGTTGCGGCAAAGGCCGGGTTCTTCGGGCCGAGTCGCTGTCTCGCACCGGGGATCGCACCCGCCCACGTTCCTTGCGAGATTCCGACCGCCCGCTCTGCGACGAGGGCGGTCTGGCTCGTACCATCCGTGATGTCGGTGATCCTCGTTCGGCTGTTGCGATAGAAGCAGCCGTGGAACTGGCCGTTCTCGTCACCGGTCGAAACTTCCGATTCGTCGGCACCCACGAATGCAGCGTAGCTACACGGTGCGGCCATCACGCCCGACAGGGGCGATCCACCCGGCCCGTACACCTGAAACGGCTCCGACTGGATGTCGGAAGGACAGGAGTAAATCTTGACCTTCTGACGGAGCAGCGGCGAGGCCGTCACCGACTGGTTGAGGTTCGTTTGCGACTGGAATAAGTTGTCCTGTTCGATGTACGGCAAGATGTAGAACCCCCAGCCCCATCCGGGGCTGGTATCGCCGCCGGGCCCGGCGATGGCCGTGAACCCCGGTGGAAAGACTTGGTTGGCACCGTGGTAGTTGTGGAGGCCGAGGCCGATCTGCTTGAGGTTGTTGGTGCAACTCATCCTCGACGCCGCCTCCCGCACCTTCTAGACGGCGGGCAAGAGTAGCCCGATGAGGATGGCGATGATGGCGATGACGACCAACAGTTCGATTAACGTAAAGCCCCGACGAGGAATGGCTCGCATGATGCCCTCACGAATGAGAAGGAGTGAAATCCGTGGTGCGGCTGCATTGCGAGCGCA
>JAYTUG010000393.1:0-20853 GCA_043744695.1 Gemmataceae bacterium | reverse complement strand
CGCGTGTTCCGGGCGAAATACCGCGACGGCCTGCGTCGGCTCGTCGACGACGGCCGACTCGTTCTCCCGGAACGGTTACACGATCCGACGGCGTTCGCATCGTGGCTCGCCCAGCAGTGCCGCCGCGACTGGGTGGTGTACGCCAAGCCCCCGTTCGGCGGACCGGAACAGGTGCTGAAGTACCTGGCCCGCTACACGCATCGCGTCGCCATCAGCAACGCGCGCATCGTCGATGTGTCCGACGGCCGGGTGACGTTCGGCTACAAGGACTACGCCGACGATCATCGTTTGAAGACGATGACGCTTTCGGGCGTGGAGTTCCTGCGTCGCTTCGTGCAGCACGTGTTGCCGAAAGGGTTCGTGAAGGTGCGGCACTACGGGCTCTTGGCCAACCGCGACCGCGACGCGCGGCTGGCCGTGTGCCGCCGGTTGCTCGCGGTGGAATCGCTCCGCGCCCGATTGATGGGAACGCCGTCGCCGGTGCGAAGCGAACGCGCGGTCGTGTCTCCGGTTGCCGCATTCGCGCCGGTGTGTCCGTTCTGCGGCAGCGATCGGATCGAGTGCCGGGCGTTGCCGCGGGAGCGGCCGGTTCCGCTCGACAGTTCGTGACCTCGGTTCGGAGTGGTCGAAGCCGAACGCCCGAACGCCACTTGCGGGAGTGGCCCCGGAGACGGTGCGCGACGAACGGCATTCTTCCCGTGCAACGCGGTCGCCGGACGCGAGTGACACCCGGTTGACACAGGCCGAACGAACGAACCGAGACGGAGAATGTGCCGGATTTCCGTTTGCGTTGTGTCGCCGGGGCCGTTACGCTTCGGGAAGTGACCGCCAGAGCGATTGAATCTCCATAGCCCGCTCCGCGGTTTCGTTCAACCGAAGCTATGCGACAGACTACGCAACCGGAGCGACCCCGGTTTCTCGTCGAACTCCCCGAGCGGAGTCCGTCGCATAGCTTCCTCTTCGTTAGGATGAACCGCTCGTCGGGGCTGAAGGAAACCGATGAGATTTCCGATTGATGGCCTGTCTCGATCGTTTTCGACTCCACACCCTGCAACGCATCCCATATCCGGATGGTGGTATCGGCCGAGCCTGAGAGCAATCGAGTACCATCCCGACTGAACTTGACGCTTCGGACGAACCCGCGATGTCCTCGCAGAATTAGCGGGGTCGAATCCGCCTGTCGACGGAGGAAACCGTATTCCCAATCCCTCATGTCCCAACGGGTTCCATCTAACACAACAGATGCAGATGCATACCGGCCGGCTTGTATAAGGCTATCGGCACGGCCGATTTGAGCAGAATATGAGGTGAGTTCTGCCTGTTCGCGAGCTCGGTCAGCGTTCTGTTTCTCAAGCCGCGCCGACTCTGCCTCACGAGTTGCGGCATCCCGCGCAATCCTTGCTTCGGAATCCGAGATGCGAGCCTTTTCAGCCTGGCCCTCTGCCCTTGCGGCTTCCCGCCCGGCTTCTTCGGCCTTTTGATTTGCATGAGCGGCGAAGTAGGAGGAGACGCTTGTTGCAAGTTGCAAGAATCAGGGAGACCGCCACAACTGCGGTTGCGCAAGCCACGAGTGGATTTCGTTTCACCCATTTGCAAGTTCGCTCGATTGTTCCGGCGGCCCTTGCGGCAATTGGCTTGTTCTCAATGAACGCACGGAGATCCGCGGCCAGTTCCGAAGATGTTGCATATCGCTTCTTCGCGTCCTTCTCTAAGCATTTCAGGCAGATCGTCTCCAAATCATGGGGGACGTCCGGACGGAGTGAACGTGGCCGTGTCGGCTCCCGAGTGAGCACCTGCTGGATTGTCTCCATCGATGACTCGCCCAAGGCTTGGCGTTCCCATCACCGCACCCGTCGCTGTCATGTCGGACTGCCCCATCTTCGCTAGACCGAAGTCCGCGACCTTCGGCTCACCGGTCTCGGTCAATAGCACGTTCGCCGGCTTCAGATCGCGATGCACGATCCCCTTGGCGTGCGCCGCTGCGATCCCGTCGGCCAATTTCACCATCATCTCGGCCGCAGCGCGAGAGGTCTGCACGCCATGCCGCTTGAGTTTGTCCGCAAGCGTACCGCCGCCGACGAATTCCAGCACGAAGTACGGCAGGTTCTCATGGGTGCCGAACTCATGGACTTGAGGATTCGCTCCTCCGGGTCGGATCACTTTTCTTCTCGGACTTCACCAGCTTCGGAAAGAATCCGCTCGGCGAGGACGCGGCCGCGTCCGGCAGCGCCTGCGAACCGCACATGAGTACGAACGCGAGAACAGAAGCGAAGTGAGCCGTCACGAACTCACTTTTTCTCCGGCCCGGCGATTTCGAAGCTCAGGGACTGCGGTTCGGGCCGGATCAGTCGCCAGGCATTGTCGTCTGCGTCGGCGACGAGCCAGACGTGGTCGACGAACGTCTTCTGTTCGAAGCGTTCCCCCGGCGCGAGTTCCTTGTACAGCTGCCGATTCCCGTCCAGGTCCAGCCAGAAGAGCCGAATCGATTTTCCGCTCGAGTTGCGGATCGTGAAGCGAGCCGCCACGGTCGACGGCATGGACTTCGCGGTCTTCTCGCTCGGGAGTTTGGAGGCGTGAAGCGCCGCCGGCGTGCTGCCGATCGTCATCCGATGCATTTCTACGCGACCGCCGGCCCGGAAGACCGCCAACAAGCCCAAGTGTGCGCTCTGATGGAACGTAATGATCGGCGGGACGTTTTCCGCGAGGAGGCGTCCATCCGTGCCGTCGAAATTGATGCTCCAAAGATCGCGAATCGGCTCGACCGTCGTGCCGTTGGGGCTGGGGGTTTTCGGGCGTTCGTACCAGTTCCAAATGAAGAGCAGTCGGTCGTTGTGCCTCGTCGCCGCATCGAGTCGTGAGAACAGGACCGGCTTCGGGCCAGCGTTGCCGACGATGGTCGGCTTCGGTCCGGGCAGATCGAGTCCCAGGAGATCGATGCGGGCATCCGGAAAGCTCCCGCGGGAATGAACCACGGTGTAGACGCGGCCGTTCGCGGCGACAAAGTGCTCGCTCGGAAACACCGGCTGAGACTGAACGTACTCTTCCTTCAGCGTCGTCACCTCCTGCGTCGCGGGATTGAAGACGAGTGGAAACTTCTCAACGCTGCTGTTCGAACCCTGTTCCTCGCGGCCCGCACCGCTGCGGCCGATCGCGATTCTCACGTCCTTCCCGTTCTCGGCCGCGATTGGAAACATGTACGCCGGGACGAAATCGACCGTCGTCTTCAATCCCTGCTTCTCGTCGAACGGCTCCGGGGCCTCGCGCGCCTCGTGTACGACCTTCACGCTCGGTTTGTTCGAAGCCGGGTCGAACGTGATGACGGCGATCCACGCTCGTCCAAACGATCCCGCGGCGCACACCGAACCCGGCGCGATGGGGGCGATCAAGGCGTATCGCTGGTTGAGTTTTTCGAGTTGCTTCGCCGTACCCGCAGGCAGACCGTCCCGTTCGTCGATTTGCCGGACCTTTCCGGTTTCGGGATCGAGGACGAGAAGGAACGGCCAGTTCTTGAAGCTGCTGCTCGCGGCCCAAACGTAACGGCCGTCGAAGATCACCGAGCGGAATCGGAAGCTGTCCTCGTCCGTCGTCCAGACCGGCCGCAACTTTCCCTTCTCCTTCATGAGGTAAAGCCCGGCCGCGTTCCACACGACGTCCAACTTCGGACCGATCGCCAGCACGCCGTGAGGGGGGGCGACCGGATACCCGTCGGGCTCGCGCACGAAATTCACGATGGAGAAATGAACGCCGCGCGTGGAGGCGGGAATGGGTTTGCCGCTTTTCTTCAACTCGTCGTCGAGCGCGAGCCGGGCCGTATGTGCGGCTTCTCGAATGGTCTCGTCCTTCCCGCTTTCGAGCCGGGCGAGCAAGGATCGGTACTCGGTTTCCTCCTCGCCCGCCTTCGCAAGTTCGAAGTAATGTACTTTCCACAACCACGCGGCGCGGAGCGTCAGGTTCGCCAGGACGCGCCGATCCGCAATTTTTCCGAGGTCGTTCAAAATCCGTTCGGCAAGGAGATACCGTTCGTGGGTCGGAAGGTGCGAAAGTGCGTCCGCGATGTAGACGAGTTCCGCCTGGACGGCGGCGCGGGCGGTCGGCGGAATCAGTCGGAGCGACGCCTGTCGTTGAGCCTCGTGAAGCTCTTCCAGTTCGCGACGCGGCCAACTCGCTCGTTTGGTGAACGGGCTGAACTGTCGCACGGCGAACATAAACTCGCCGGCCAGGAGCATGATCTTGCGGTCTCGGTAGGCCTTGAGTGCGTCGTCCCGCACGATGAGCGATTCGATGTGGCTCATGCCGAGGAATTGAATCGAGCGGAGTTTCTGGATCGCCGCCGGTGTCGGTCCGCCGGGCGCGAGCTTCTGCGCGATTCGCGAGAGGGGCAGGATAGCCGCGGCGAGCAGATCCGGCGAATCGGGTTCGAGCAGGAGCGCGGCCTCGAATAGTTCCGATGCTTCGGACCAGTTGCCGAGCCGGCGGAAGATCGAGGCACGCTCGGCCAGTTGTCGGGCTTCCGCTTTTGGATCGGCCGCGGGCCGCGGCTTTTCGTCCTTGAGAATCGCCCCCAGGGTTTCGGCGGACCATGTGCGCACCGCGGCGGGGCCTTCGTCGGTCTTCCCCGATTGCGAGAGTTCCTTACCCACGGGTTTGCCGCCACGTTCGGCCCGAAGCTTCAACGTGAGCGTGCGATTCTTCTCCTTGCCTTCGTGCCGGTACTCGCCGAGAAGGTAGATCGGCAGCGGGCGATCGAGTTTGTTTCCCGCGAGTGCCAACTCCTTGGCGACCGCCTGGGCCTCCTCCAACTCCACGACCACGACCCCGGGACGGTCCAAGGCCTCCGCTTCGGCCAGTTTCGCGAACGCGCCTTTCAAATGGTCGAATGCGTACTCGAAGTCGTTGCTCACGAACGGCGGCACCGCGATCACTTCCTTCACCTTCTCGCCGTGCTTGGCGATGCCCTCGCTGACGGCCGCGTGCAGTGCGGCGACATCGGCGTCGGCGTTCTCGGTGATCGCCACGCCGCGAATGAGGAGCCGCAAGCCGCCCGCGGTTTCGCTGATCACGACCTCCAGCGCCGGCTCCTTAGCGTCCTTCACGGGGCGAACCATGACGAGCAGATCGGCCTTGAGAAGCTTGCCGAGTTTGACGCGGTCGCCGACGCCTTGGGGGCTAAACATCCTTTGGAGCATCTGCTCCTTGAGAACGGCATCGACGTTGGCGCGTTCGACCCACGTGGCCGCGGGGTCGCCGAGCAGCTTCGCTTCGAGGAGTGCGGCCTGCGGTGCCTTCTCCGGATCGAGCAGCGCGCAAACCGGAGCGGCGGCCTGCGCCGACGCGGCCAGCGAGAGCAAAGCGAGTATGGCGACAGCACGCGGCATATTCGAGTCCTCTGGCGTTACTTCTTCGGTTCCACGATCTCGATCGTCTGAGGCTTCGCTTCCGGGCGAATCACATACCAGGCGTTGTCGGCCTTGTCGGTTACGAGCCAGGCGTGTTGGACGAACGATTTCTGCTCCTGGGACTTCCCATCCGGCAACTCGCCATACAGCTTCCGATTCCCCTGAAAATCCATCCAGTACAACCGAACCGGCTGCCCGCTCTTGTTCGTGAAGGTCAGGGTCGTTTCCATGGTGGACGACTCCGATGCCAGGCCCTTCTCTTCCTCCGGGTGCAATCTCCCGCCGATGCGCTTGGGTACGATGGCCGAGGCGAAGTCGACCGTACACAAGGTTACGGTGCCCGGAGAGTCGATGATGGCAACGATACCGTAGTGCGCGCTCACCGCGATCGAACGAACGCCTGGAAGATCGTTCGCGACCTGCCGGAGGTTCTTCCCGTCCAGATCGGCCGTCCACCAGTCCCAGGAAGGCGGGATCGAAACCGCACCCGGCACCGTTAGGGTTGTGTTGGGTACGACTCGGGCGACGTGGAACTGCTTCTCGTGGAGCCGCACGTAACTGCGGCCGGGCGGCAACCCTTCTACAATCGTCGTCTTCGAGAAGTCCGGCCATCCGATGCGGACGACCCGGTTGCGGTTGCTGCGGGCGGGGTCGTCCTCGACTCGATAGACCGCGTCGCCGGCGGCCGCGAAATCGAGTGTACTCGCTTGGCCGTGACGTTCGGAGAGCAAACTCGGGAGTACCTCAACAACCTGGCGGTCGGGATCGATTATGAGTGGACGAGTGGCCAGAAGCCTGCGGCCGAGCAGGATCCGGGCTTCCTCGGGTGCGTTCGGGGCGGGGCGGCCGCGAAGGGTGTACATATAGTGCGGTTGAAACTCGACGGTGGTTTGCTCTTGTTGCTTCGGGTCGTTGCGGTCTAGGGCCTCACGGGCCTCGTGGAAGACTTTGACGGTCGCGTGGCCGCTGTTCGGGTCGAATGCGGCCGTTGCAATCCAGGCCCGGCCGATCGTACCCGCCACGCACGCCCGGCCGGGACCGAGATGCGCGACCGTGAGATAGGCATTGAATCGCGAAGCCCAGAACTCCGCAGTGCCGCGAGGAAAGCCCTCGGCTTCGCTCACATCCCACACCTTGCCGGTTTCCGGATCTAGTATTAGAAGAAGGGGCGAACGCTGGACGCGGATCGCACTCACCCACACGTATTTGCCGTCGTAGTGCGCCGAATCGACGCGTACGCCCGGTTCGGCCTTCGCCGGCCACACGGAGCGAACCCGCCCCTTCTCCTTCATCACATAGAGGAATGACGAGGACCACAAGACGTCCACTTTGGCCCCTGCAGGGATGATGCCATAGACCGCGTCGACCGGCTGCACGCCCGCAGCCGCTTCAAGTAAGATGGGTTTGAACAGCGTCTGACCCTGATGGGGCACGGGCCGCTTAGGATCGTTCCGTTCCTCCGCCAGGCTCTTCCGCAAGCTCACAGCCGCGGCCCGCAGGTCCGCATTTTTCGATGCATCGAGGCGGTCGAGGAACGCCGCGTACAACGCCACCTCCGCGGTGAGGGCTTTCGGTTCTGGCTGGGCCATCGGGTTCGCCCAGCGAAGCACTCGGCCAAACGACTCCGCTCGCTCCCGTCCACCGGGGACGTCTTGAAACTGCTTAAGGAGGCTCTCCACGACCTCATACCGATCGGGCATCGATACGATGATCTGTTGCAGGAAGTAGGACTGCTCCGGCGCTCGCGCTTCGACTAGGCGAGGCAACGTGCGAAGCGCGAATTGCCGCCGTTCTTCCAGCATCTCTCTCTCGGCTTGAAACACCTCGGCCGGAGCCGTTGCAGCGATGGCGGAGTGGGAATGCGCGACAACGAAATGCATCATGAGATCGAACCCTTTCCGCTCGCGGAAAACTCTCAGGTCGCTCCCGGTCATAAGAATTTCGAGATGTTCGTATCCACGCGTGTACAGAGAGCGAATGCGGGGGAGATCCACGAGTTTCGGATGGGGATACGGCCAGAGAATTCCGATGGCCGGCACAAGCGCGCGGAGCGCTTCCGCGTGAAGTTCCGACTGCTCCGGCACGAGCATCAAGCTCGCCTCGACCAGAGTGAGGGCCTCGGACCAGTTCCCGAGCCGCGCGAACACCCGCCCTCGTTCGGCCAAAATCCGGGCCTCGGCCTTCGGGTCGGCCGGCGGGCGCGGCTTGCCATCGGCCAGGATCGCATCGAGCGACGACGCAGCCCATTTGCGAACCACAGCCGGTGAGTCCTCAGGCTTGATCGTGAACGTCTCGGGCGTGCCGATCGGCTTACCGCCGCGCTCGGCACGCAACTTCACCGCAACCGTTCGATCCTTCCCTTTTCCTTCGTGGCGGTACTCGCCGAGCAAATACACCGGCAGCGGCCGATCGAGCTTCGTCCCCGGCGCCGCCAACGCCAACTCCTTCCCTACGGCCTCGGCCTCCGCCAACTCGACCACCACCACGCCTTTCCGGTCCAGTGCTTCGACCTCGGCGAGCTTCGCAAATGCTCCTTTCAGATGGTCGAACGTGAACTCCAGATCATTGCTCACGAACGGCGGCACCGCGACGACTTCCTTCACCTTCTCGCCGTGCTTGGCGATGCCGTCGCGAACGGCCGCGTGCAGTGCCGCGACATCGGCGGCGGCGTCCTTGGTGATCGCCACGCCGCGAATGAGGAGCCGCAAGCCGCCCGCGGTTTCGCTGATCACGACCTCCAGCGCCGGCTCCTTCGCGTCCTTCACGGGGCGAACCATCACGAGAAGTTCGGCCTTGAGAAGCTTGCCGAGTTTGACGCGGTCGCCGACGCCCTGCGGGCTGAACATCCTCTGGAGCTTCTGCTCCTTGAGAACGGCATCGACGTTGGCGCGTTCGACCCACGTGGCCGCGGGGTCGGCGAGCAGCTTCGCTTCGAGGAGTGCGGCCTGCGGTGCCTTTTCCGGATCGAGCAGCGCGCAAACCGGAGCCGCGGCTTGCGCCGACGCGACCAGCCAGAGCAAAACGCACAGAGATACTCCAGTAAACGAGATACTGGGCATCGTTTTACCCTTTTCTAACAACGGAGGTACAACGTCGTCATTTTCCGTTCGGATCAGAAAACTCGAGGGAGTGTAGGCCATTTTCCAGATTCAGGACCGGCCCAAAATGCGAACTGGAGTACAGCGAGGAATCGGAGATGAGTATTTGCATGAATTTCGACCCCATCTGACGAGCACCGGTTCCATCGAGCGCCGCGACCCACCATTCCAGGTGACTCCCCGTCGACTGGGGCGAAAAGTCTGAGATCAACACGATGCAGTGGATGCGTCCATCGTGGATCGTGCTTGCGAGGAGGGATGGCGAATCCTGTTCCTTCAATGGCGGATTCGCGGGCCGTGCGGGGCCGATCGACTTCCAGGCCAGATCGGGCATGCCCATCCGCAGCAATTCACACGACGGCGGCATGCCCTTCGGCCTCGCGATTCGGATCCCATAGGCTTCACGATCCGTGGCTGCCAAAAAGTTGAAGCGAAGAAAAGACGTCTGAGGCTCACTGAATCCCTTGAGTACGCTCACGGAACCGCGGTCGGGATCGATCACCAGCGGTCGGCCGATCAACTGGGAAGTGAGCTTGCCAGCGCCGGCGATTGCAACGCCCCGTCCGATGACAACTCGGCGTTCGATCATTCCATCCGGCTTCGGCGGCCCGGCCAGGGTGAAGGCAAACGCGGGTTGGAAGTCGACCGTCGTCTGCTCCATCTGCTCGGCGCGAGTCGCATCCTGAGCTTCGCGGGCCTCGTGAATCACTTTGACGGTCGCCTTTCCGATCGACGGGTCGAACGACGCAGTGGCCACCCAGGTGCGCCCAAATGAGCCGACCACGCAAAGCCGCCCGGACCCAGCCGAGGATATCCGCACGGTCTGTAATACAAGGCCTTCTACTGCATCCCGATTCGCCTCGGGAAGGCTGTCGAATGCAGTCGCCTCCCAAGCTTTCTCCGTTTCGGGGTCGAGGACCAACAACTGGAACCGCCGTCCTTTTTGATGCGCCAAGGCCCACACGTACCGACCATCGAAGCAGACGTCCAAGATGCCGGAAATCTCGGCCGAACCGCTCCAGACCGCACGAAGCGTCCCTTTCTTCTTCATCAGATAGAGGTTCGGGGAGTGAGTGCCCCAGACGACGTCCAGCTTCGGTCCGATGGCGCGAACTCCCGTCACGTCGTCGACCGGTCGGCCGTCCGAATCGCGGATGAGATTCAACGCTCTTATGGGGAGGAGATCCCCCTTCGCAACCGGGCTCGGAGTTCCGGGTCGCTTGGCCAGATCGGCTTCCCGTTTCCGGAGATCGGCGGCCGCGGCCCGCACGTCCGCGCTCTCAGCCGCTTCCAACCGACCGAGGAAGTCGCGGTACTCGCGACCCTCCACGGTCATGCTCGAAGCTCCAGACGGAGACGACGGCAGCGTTCGCGCGAAGACCGCATAAGTATAGCTTCGAGCCTTTGCCTTCGGGAGATCCTTGCACTGGAGTATCAGCCGTTCGACCGATGCGTATTTCTCTTTTGGGGAGACCCTTTTGAAAGCGATCTCGATGTACTTCTGCTCGTGGAGGAATAGATCCATCCGTGCAACTCGGGGCAGTAATTGCAGCAAGACGACTCTGCACTCCGCTTGCATCTCGAGTTCGGCTTCCGAGGGCGACGAGGTCCAATCGGTCCATCTCCGAAGTTCCCCGAGGAACTCGAAATGGACTCCGAACCCTTCCGTCCGAAACTTGGGCAGGTACTCATCGCGGCCGACAAGTGCCTCCACATGGTTGAGCCCGCGCCGTTGCAGGCGATAGGCTTCGCGGATCGTCTCCGGCTCCGGCGACTGGACGCCGTTCGATAATCTCTGAGATTGCCTCTCGTTGAGTTGAGTCAACATCCGCGTCAGCGGCAGGAGCGAGGCCAAGTGTCGATCGAAATGATCGGGGTCGAGGAGAATCGCGGCATCGAGAAGGGCGGCACACTCGGCCCAGTTCCCGATCCGTTTGAATTCGCCGGCCCGATCGGTCAGTTGCTTGGCCTCGGCCTTCGGGTCGGCGACAAGGTTCGCGGTGCCGGCGAAATCATCGAGAACGCCTTTCACCCACTCGCGAATCGCGGAAGGAGCATCGTCCGGATTCCCCTTCTTCTCGGTCGGTTTCCCGATCGCTTTGCCGGCTCGCTCGGCCTTGAGAGTCAGGGTCAGGGTGCGATCTTTACCCTTGCCATCGTGCCGGTACTCCCCAAACAGGTAAACGGGCAACGGGCGGTTCAGCGCCTCTCCCGGAGCGGTAAGGGCGACCTCCTTGGCGATCGCTTCGGCCTCGGCCAACTCGACCGCCACCACACCGGGCCGAGTCATGACCATCGTTTCGACGAGCTTGGCGTACGCGGATTTCAAATGATCCGCCTCGTACGAGAGATCGTGGTTCACGAACGGTGGAACCGCAACCACTCCACGAACCGGCGCTCGGCCCTTGCCGATGCCGTCGCGAACGGCAGTCTTCAGAGCCGCCACATCGGCGTCCGCGTCGTTCGTCATCCGCACTGCGGAGATCGCCAGCCGAAGGCCTCCGGTGGTCTCGCTGACGATCACTTCCAAGGTCGGCTCCTTGACCTCCTTGACGCGACGGATCATCACCAGAAGTTTGGCTTTTAGCAGCTTGCCGAGTGCGATCCGATCTCCGACGCCGCGTGGGCTGAACAAGGCCTGTACCTGTCGTTCTTTAAGCACGGCGTCAACATTCTGGCGTTCGACCCATGTTGCCGCGGGATCTGTCAGAAGTTTTACTTCCAGCAAGGCCACACGAGGCTCTTTCTCCGGGTCGAGCAGCGCGCAAACCGGCGACTCCACTTCGGTAGCCGGTGGGATGGCGGGCGCGGGCGCAGTTTCGGTGTCGCCCTTTGCTGGCGCAGGCGTCGTCTTCGGAATGGAAGTCGAAGCTGCCAATTCCCCTGGAGCCGTGGATTCCAGGTTCGATGGCTGAGCGCGATTACATCCGAAGACCAACACGAGACCGAATATGGCTCGCCGGTAGCACATGGTGGGCTCTCAAACGCAGAGGCACGGGAACGTCCGAGTCGCTTACTTCTTCTCGACCTTCACGAGTTTAGGCAGGATGCGCTCGGCGAGGATCGCGGCTGCGTCTTGCAGAGCTTGCTTGCCCGCGATCTGCTCGGAGAGATCCACCACCAACGCCGTCTGGCGATCCACGGCAATCACCTTGCCCGTCTTGCGATCCACGGCCTTGATTTCCACCCGCGCCCGCACGCTCACCAGCCCGCCAACTCGCCCGGCCGTTTCACTAATCCCTTCACCCGTGATCAGAATGTCCGCCTTGCCCTTGTTCCCTTCTTCTGGGTCGACGAGTTCGAAACCGGTTTCCTTGCTGAAGCGGCCGACCTCGGTCTGGGCCGCGGGGTCGATCGTCGCAGCACCGACGTGGCGCTCCGCGATTGAAACGTACAGCACCGGCCGTGCGCCCTTGCCGAGTTTCTTGTTCAATTCGGCGAGCCGGTCCACGACCGGCACCGATTTCGGGGACAGTTTCTCCGCCTCCTTGCCCAGCTTCTCCACGATCTGATCGGCAAGCTTGCCGGCGAGCGTTCCGAGTTCCTCGGACTGAGCGCCTTCGACGGAGACGCCCGCAACCTTGCCGGTTTCCGAACCGATGATCTTCGCGATGAGGAAGAGCTTCTTGTCCACTTGAACCACCGAACCGGTGATGAGCAGCTTCGCTCCCGTCAGTTGGCCCACCTTCACGGCCTCGTCCGCTTTCACGGCTCCGGCCAGGGTCAGCGATTGTTCGTCGAGCACTTTCTTCAAGTCGGTGCGGTCCACGAGGTACATTTCGGGCTTGGCGACGAGCTTGGCGAAGAGCAGGTCCGCGACCTTCGGGCCGAGGTCCTTCGCGCCCGCACCGCGTTCCTCGAAGCCGAGCAACGCGACGGGATAAACCGGCGCGGGTTCGTCCTTCTTGTCCTTTTCTTTGTCTTGAGCCGGGGCCGCGGCCGGCAGCAAGGCCAGCGCGGCGAACAGCATTGCGAATCGGAGGTGGGTCATCGTTCGGTCTCCTTCTTGGGTTTTTCGAAGCCGGGATCGGTGAGGTACTCGAGCATTCGGACCAGCAGGAATCGGGGCGACGGACCGGTCTCCCAGCGGCTCACGACGGCGTGCCCGCAGACGGCCCAGCGTCCTTTGCCGGGGCGGTAGCGAGCTTCGACCCAGTTCCAGCCGCCCACCGGTGCGATCTCCCCGACGGCGGACCCCTCGGCGGATTTCACGCCGACCGAGGTGCCGGCAGATTTTGGTTCCACAGTCCATGCGTCGGGATCGAGCCGTTTGTCCAACGTGCGGAAGATGTCGCGTCGGAATGAAAGCTCGTGCTGCTCGCCGCGCGGCCCCGCGAGGCCGGGTATCGCGAGTTCGCCCTCCGCGGGGGCGAGGCAGAGCACGACGATCCCGCTCGCGGCGAGTTTCTCCAAGGCCGCGCTCAACCCGCGTTCCTCCTTGAACGACGTCCCTTCGCCGATGAGGAGCACGCCGTCCTTCAATTCGCCGAGCGCTTCGACGGTGCGGACTTCGTCGAACGGCACGGTCGCGGCCGATAGCAGTTTGTTCGTGTTGCCCGGCGGGTCGTACAGTGCGAGCTTGAGCTTCTTCAGCCAGTCGCCACGTTCGAAGAATGGATCCTTGGGGAAGGAGTAGACCTCGCGTGCGAACTCGGCGGCGGGCTTGGCTTGCCCCGCTTCGATCGCGGAGACCGTCAGCTTCATCGCGAAGATCGTTCCATCCTTGACCGGCGGCACCGCGAGCTTGATGGTGGCTTTCGCAGGTGCGTCCGGTGCGGCCGTCAACTCGATTTCCCCGCTCGTCACCGTTGCGGTTCCGGAGGCGAGCCGCCACGTCACGCGCCCCTCGATCGCCTTGCGGCTCTCGACGGTGAACTGAAATTCGGTTTCCTGCCCGCCAAAGACGTTACCTGGAGCGCGAACCGCTACGATCGACGCGACCGGTTTCGGTTCGTCGGCGAAGCTGGCGAAGCCGGCGAAGGCAATCGTTCCGAGAGCGAGAACCGCGGCGGAGAGGCGACGCATGCGGATGTCCCCTGGTGTGATTATTTCTACCCGCCGCCGCCGACGAATGCAAAAGTATTCCAAGCGGGACTGCACTCGCTATACCTCGCTTCGCGTGTTGTCGGCCAACGCCTCGACCAGGTCGTCGTCCTCGTGGGGCTGGTCGAGGAGCGTGCCGGTCGCGAAACCGTGACGGACCCGGGCCGGACGGCGGTCGATGAAACCGGCGTGTGATACTGCCACTTTCAGATGAGTGGATGGCGGGAATCAGGCGCTGGAGCGGGGCACTCGACTCATCGTACAACCGACGGAGCGATCGGGGTGAATCTTGGCGGGTGGATCATTTGCTCAGCGTGTGGACGGTGTTGTGGATCACCCCCGCGGCCGCTTGGCCGTCGCCACCCTTCAACCGGTACTCGATCTCCATCCCCCAGGTCGGCGCAAGGCCGACGATCTCCAGTCGTACCGTCTTCCCGTCGACCGTCGCCTTCAACACCGCCAGCTTCTTCTCGTCGATGTGCTTCGACCCGTAGTTCTGAGTCCGCTTCAGCCCCCATACCTTCACTTCGTAGTTCGCCGGATCGACCGCCGCCTTCGCGTCGATCTCGTCCGTGAACGTTAGCTCGACGCCGCCCGTCTGCGCCCTCAAACCGATGGGCAGGTTGGCCGGTTTGCCGGTGTATCGCACGCGGTAGAACCCGCCGGGGGCGGTCTGGTTCCCGGCCCACGCGAACATACCGCACAGGTACAAGTGCCCGTCGGTTGGATGGAACCGCGGCCGCATGATTCCGGTGGGGAACGTCGGCAGTGGCAGGGCGCACATGCCCCCTGAGCCTGGCCGTTCACCGTCTCATGCGGGACGACGTAGATCTTGCCCATGCCGTAAGAGGTGTTCAGCAAGGACCCGGCGAGCGGCCCCCACGTTTTCGCTGGAACCCAGATCAGTTCCGCCGGCGAGCGGTCGAACTCGTTGGTGATCCAGCAGAGCGGCTGTTTCATGGCCGAATCGGACGTATCGGTGATGTCCGTGTAGCCCCACATGTTGCCGTAGAACCCGCCCTTCTCCACCTTGTTGATGCGGTTCTTCGGCGTCCAGAATCCTTCCTGGTCGGTCACGAAGAAGGTGCCGTCGGGGTTCAGGCAGACGCCGTTCGCCGCGCGGAACCCGGTAGCGAGGATCTCCGTCGCGGTTCCGTCTTTGCTCACCTTCAACAAGGTGCCGTGGTGCGGTACGAGGGCGGGCAGGGCATGCCGGTCGCACGCGTCGCCCAGGCCAGACCGCCTCCCCGTCGGGGGGCGTCGGGCTGAGTCGTCGTGAACAGGCTTCTCTTCGGCGGCTAACGGCCCGCCAAGTGGTAGACATGAACAGCGGACTTTCGGATCTCACCCACCAACTTCCCGTCCTTCAACGTCAGTCCCGCCGGGCGGTCCCGGTCTTTGAACGCAGGCGTCAGTTCCCCGCCCACGCCTTGTGGGAGCGACAGCGACACCGATCTCGCGTCCGTCTCGGACAGGTTCGCCACCACCACCAACGTTCCCTTCTCCCCCACCCACGCCGCCGCCGACACGTCCTTGCCGGCGGACAACTTGGTACGCTTTCCGTCGAGAATGAGTGGGGCGAGTTCCTGAACCTCCTTCGCCACCGCCCCGCACTCGGACCACAGTTCCTTGCTGTCGGGTAGATACCACTCCTCCCACGCCGGCTTCCCTTCCGCCTTCCGTTTCGCCCGCTTGTCAGCCTCGACGTTGTGGTAGATCGACCACGACATTACTCCGCGGGCGCCATTCACCAGTCCGACGTAACAGATGTGGCGGTACTCGGTCGGGGTCGGCACCCGCCCGCCCGGCCAGGCGAAGGTCTGAGGCAGCACCCAGAACGGGCGACCGGCGCTCGCGGCCAGTTCCGCCACCCGCGCGGTTTGCGACTCCGTCGCCCGCAGGCCGGGGTCGGTCGCCTTCGGGCTGGCCACCGGGTACATTTCCCAGCCGACGACATCCGAACACTCGAAGAACCCGGTCGCCGGCATCGGTACGTCTTTACTCTGGGTGCCGAGCGGGACGAAGGACAGCCGGTGCGGTGCGATCTCCTTTACCTTCTTGTTCATCTTGGTCAGGTGCTGGACGGTGGAGAGCGTGTTCGCATCGTCGTACAGGGTCCACGCGATGATCGCAGGGTGGTCCTTGAATTTGCGCACGCGGTCCAGTTTGGCTTCCGTCTCAGTGTGCCCGGCCACCACCCACACGCCGAGTTCGGCGGCCCGGTCCAGGAACCGGGTGTCATTGTCCCACGGGCCTTCGATGTGGACGACCGTGCCGCCGATCTTGGCCACCTGTTCGACGCACTTGAGCCGCATGTCCCCGGTGTGCCCGGTGGAAATGTAGAACCCGAAAGGGAGAATCGGCTTGCCGGACACCAGCAAGGTGCCGTCCGCTCGCAAGGCCGAGGTCATCGGTTTCGGATCGGCGGCGGTCGCGCTGGCGACACCGAACACCAGAACGACCACCACCCAGGCCCCTGTGCTTCGTTCCATGTTTACACCCGTTGGACGTGCCGATTCGCCACCTCCGAGCGAGGTCGCTCGAAGCCAAAATACAAGCGTAGCCTACGGAACGCGGAGTACGGAGACGATACTGGACCAGTGCTCGATGGAAATCGTGAATTTGACGCGCAGGCCATGTCGTCCGCGTCGGTCTGCAACCCCATCGCGAACTCGTGAAAGTGCTCCGTCACTTGGTGATCGCTGTTGAAGCACTCGTAGAAGTCGGTCTCGCCGTCGCCGTTGAGGTCGTGCAGCTTCACGATCTGGTCGCGGCAACTGACGAAGGTGGCCCCGTCGCGGAACTTCAGCCCGAGCGGTTGGAACAGCCCAGATGCGATTCGCTGCCACGACAGCCCGGCCTCCGGCTTGTCGATCCCGCCCACGGACCACACGTCTCCGTCCCACGTGCACACGGCCATCCGCTTGCCGTCCGGATAGAAGTCGAATCCGGTGAGGCGGAGTTGGGCGTTCCACGGGTTGCGGTCCGGGGTGACGAATACGTCCACGGCGAACGGGCCGTCGGACTTGCCGAGCGTCGCGGCCGTCTTCATCGCCTCCGACCACCGCTTCGGCCCGCCTTCCGTGAGCGGCCTAAGTGGCCGCGCCGCTGGTGTCGTCTTGGCGAATGCGGCGAGGTCGGCGGCGGAGCCTTGCGACATCAGCACCTTCACCCGCGTCGGCGTGACAGCGGCCGGGATCGTCTGAACCTTGAAGCCGTCCCGCTTCGTCAGTGACACCCTACTGTCACTGACCACCTCTGCGCTCACTCCGTCCGGCGCGATTCGGGCGTGCAGATCGCGAGTCCACTCACGGGTCGAGGACGATGGCGGGCCGCGAGAGAACGTTCTTGGACAACGCGCCGTAGTGGTCCGACCGCCAGTATTGCTTCAGGTCTTTCGCGGTCATCAATTCCAACCCGGGCGAGGCGATAGCGGGGTTGCACAGGATGTAAAGATCGTCCTTCGCGATGTACCCGACTAGCGCGAGCGTATGGCCGGCCTCGCCGCCGGGATACTCGGGCCCAATGTATTTGAAGTCGATGACGAGGGGACGGCCGGCATCCAGTTCGGAACGTACGAAGGCGGTGGCCTTATCGAAGCCGGCATCGTCTGGCGCGAACGTGACCAGCTTGCAGCGGAGGTTGAGCTTCCCGGCCGCCTTCAGCAAGTCGCCCCAGTCGGTACCCGTTCCGAGGGGCGACGGGCAGAGTTTCTTGTAGTCCCATCCGCCGCACGTCTTGCCCTGCGAGCGCGCGAACATGGCGCACGTGGTGGCCCCGCAGTTGTTCCAGCCCTGGTGGATGTGCGGCATCGTCACCAGCGCGAACTTCCCCGGCTCGGACTTGCGGTTGCGGTCGTCGATCAGCTTGAGGAGGTCGGCACCCTGCCGAGCGGCCATTCGATCGCTCGGCTGAATGGGCTGACCGGTGGCACCGACCGGTTTCGTCCGCGAGACTTTCGTCCAAAGAGCGCGGGCCTTCTCGATCTCACCCGCCTGAAAGTGAAGCTCGCCCGACACCACGAGGCCCGAGGGGTCGTTCAACTCGACGGCTCGTTCGGCGAGCCGCCGTGCTTCCTTTGCATCGACGGGAATGCCTTCCCCCGCGAGGTACACCATCGCGGCCGTGGAGGCGGCCCGACCGTGACCCATTGCCGCCGCCGCCTTCCAAGCTTCGAGAGCTTTCGGCACATCGTGATCCACTCCTTGGGCGGCGAAGTAGCACTGCCCGAGGTTCCACGCCGCGGCGGCGGACTTGCCCGCCGCGGCTTTAAAGTATCCCGCCGCGATCTCCGGGTTGCGCTTCGCGCCCAAGCCCTGAAAGAACATCCACCCGACGAAGTCCCTAGCGTCGGCGTCGCCCCGGTCGGCCGCGCGGTGCCCCCAGCGCAGCGCTTCGGCGTAGTCTTGGGTCGGGCCTTTGCCATCGCGGTATCGGTACGCTTTGGCGAGCAATTCTTCGGTCGGCGTCGCGTCGTTGTCGGTGCCGCGCGTGTCGGGTACGTAGGTGAGGGCATGGTCGTCTGCCGGGAGGATCCACACGTTTCGGAACTTCACGGGGTTGCCGTGGTCTTGAAGGAAGACCGGGCCGACCATCGTCTTTTTCTGTCGATCGCGAATCGTTTCCAGGTACGGAGTCGTGCCGAACCGGAACGGGTGGAACGCGGACTTCGGTTCGCCGAACGGCGTGCCGTCCTGGACCTTCTCCCCGTTGAACCACACCGTGACGGTCCCGCTCTCGATGATTTTGCCCGAGTCGTCGCGGCGGGGAGCTCGGTAGCGGATGTCGAAGACCTGCCATTCCCCCGGTTTCCGACAGGCGTTCACGAGCGGCGGAGCGAACCCGTACAGCGCGCCGGCATCCTCTTGCGTGAGCTTCTCTTTGCCGTACGAGTTCAGAATCTGCACCTCGTAGTTCCCGTGGATGTAGATCCCGCTGTTCCCCGTCCCTTTTTCTGGGAGGAGGAATTCGACGTGGATGTCCGCGTCCTTAAAGTGAAGTTTGGAAACGATGTGGTTCTGGTTCTTCTTCGGCGTCGAGACGATCGCGCCATCCTCGACCGGCCAATCGATTTTCTCGCCCGCCATGCTCAGGAACTGATGCGTTCCCTTCTCGTCGAGGAGTACGGTCGCACCCTTCGGAGGCGGGACGGGGAGCTTACTCTGGTCGGGCTTAAAGTCGGGAGCGGCAATCAGAGCCAACGTGAACAGGAGAGTGGCCACCATCCGTTCGCCTCCATCTATGGGATTGACTGAGTCGTCAGCGTGTCCTCGCCGGTGCGGGCGATGTCGGACTGGAACGGCTGCACGAGCATCGCTTCTTGTGCCAACAGCATCGTCAACTTCAGCAGAGCGACATCGAATGGCTCCATCGACGACCTACTCTTTCGCGGCTTGTCGGGTGACGATGGGCACGTAGCCGATTTCCAGGCCCTTTGGAGGAGTCACGATCAGTGCCGGATCGAGATCCGCGAGCTTGCCAACTGTTGGAGGGGGTAGGTACTCGCGGTCCTTGGTCCATTTCGCGTGGAGCATCTCCACCCGCTTTTGCAGGCTCTCTCGCTCGGCATCGGTCATGTCCGCGTTCAGCAGGGCGGGTTGATCCGCGAAGCGGTACCAATAATAGGTCGCCACGCTGCCGTCCCCTAGCTTCGCTTGGAAAGGCCCCGCCGCCGGCCCCGGCTTCTTCCAACTGCTGTCCGCGTCGTCGGGCGTGACGTAGGGTTGCGACGGAGCCTTGCGCGGCCGCGGGAATGTCGCCTTGGCCAGGCCGGTCTCGGCGGGCACGTCCTTGGGGCTGACCACCACCCACTGTTCCTTGTCCTTCTTATCCTTCTCCAAGCGGTAGAACTCGGGAAGCGTGACGAGCGACCCGTCCTTCGTCACCGAGTCCTTGGCCCATTTGTAACCGTACGTCGTCTCATCGAGCGCGGCGGGTGTGGCGAACGAACTCCACGCGACCGGCACCTTCTTCTCCCGTGCCGCGTCCGGCGGATAGATTTGCCAGGTCGCACCACCCTTGCCGTCGAATGTGTGGACGCCGGCGGCCTTCGGGTCGATGGTTCCGGACGCGGCCGGGCCGCCGTCGAACCACGCTTGGATGTCGTCCCACAACGCGGCCTTGTTGTAAGCCGTGATGCGATGCACCAGCGGCACGTCCCCGTCCGTTTTCCCAGGGAACCTCGTGGGGGCGATGCGGGCGTAGGTGTCCCCCTTCGCGTCCTTGGCGATCTGCGCGGGGATGTGCTGCGTCTCCATTTGCAGTGCTTTGTTCGGCTCGGACGGCCGGGTATCCAGGAACTGACCGGCCAGTTCCGGCTTCTCGACCGTCGCGCGCGACCAGAAGTACGGCAGGAAGACGGTCGCTGGCCCCTTGAAGTTCCCGGTGTTGAGGAACAAGGTCCAACACTGGTTCCCGGTCGGAACGTCTTTGCCCGCGGTCGTCTTCTTCGGTGCCGTGAGCGGCAGCGGCAGGTAGCCGTAGCCGAAGAGTTCGCCGGCCGTGCCCTGTTTGAGATTGAGGCCATCCGGCGGCCAGAGCACCCACGGGCTGAGTTGCGCGATCGCATAGTGGCCCGCGGGCTTCTTCCAATCGCGACCCTTCCCGGCACCGGGGCCGTTCGCCCATTCGCTGAAGTTCAGGGCCACGCCGCCCATGATGAACTTCGGCGTCTCGGTGGCGAACCGCGTGTCGCGCCACCAACCGAGCCCGCCCTCGATGTCGGAGTATTGGTTCTTCGGCTTCGGGCCGTCGTGCTGGGCGAACATCCAGGTGCCGAACAGCCCGCTCTGGAACTCCTGCCCGGGGTAGTTTTTCAGGAGCGGCCACGCCGCCACGTACAGGGAGAAGCCAGCGTTGTACTTCGCGTCTACCTTGCCGTGCGGGACGAGCAGGTAGCCGGCCATCTCCGCCTTCTGGGGAGTTCCGTCATCCGCCATGACGTAAGCGGGGCACCACAGGGGCAGCAGTGCCAAGCACATCGCGATGTGGCGCGGAAGTTTGAACATCAGTCGACCTCCCGTGGGTGACACTCGACAACTACTTGACGGGCTTGGTATCGGCCTTGACCGGTTTGACGCCGACGAGCGCCTCGGCGAAGGCCTTGCCGATCGGTGCCATGATCTTCGCGGCACCGAGATAGTGGTAGCCGCCGTTCGAGACGCCCGCCTTGTAGCGTTTCAATTCCTCCGGTGTAAATTGCTCCGCAATCGCTTTCTTGCGTGCCTCGTCTTTCTCTTCGCGCGTCAGTTTCGGATCCTTCTTGAATTCCCGGTCCAGCTTCTCGTTGAGCTTCTGCATCCGTTCGTGCAGTTCGT
>JAYTUG010000392.1:0-20863 GCA_043744695.1 Gemmataceae bacterium | reverse complement strand
TCTTGCCGTCGAGCTTGTACAGTTCGGGCTTGTGGTCGAAGGTATCGACCTGACTCGGCCCGCCGTAGCAGAAGATGAAGATGACCGACTTGGCCTTGGCCGGGATCATCGGCGGCTTCGCGGCCATCGGGTTGATGAACTTCGAGGAGCGCGCCTCCGCGCCGAACGCGAAGTTGTCCTTCTGAAGCATGCCGGTGAGCGCGAGCCCGGTGAAGCCGCCGCCAGCTTCCCAGAGGAACTCGCGCCGCGTGCGGCCACAGAACTGATTGGCGGAGGTGTCGGACATGAGGTGTCTCAGTTAACGGGAAAGTCAGATCCAAACTTCAAAATCCAGGCCCGGAACCTGGTCAAAGTCACGAGCATTTCGGGTGACTAACTTCGCTCCATGAACGATGCAGATGGCAGCGATGCGGAGGTCTTGCACGCCGACCTTCAGTTTCGCGGCCTGCCAAGCGACGAACAGTGCGTCTGCCACGTTTGTGTAGGACAACAGATGCACATCCTTGAGGGCTCGGAGTGTCTCCTCTAAAAATGCATATGCCTGTTCAAGCTTGATGCGGCCACTGCCTGCTTGTGCGAGTCGTACTGTTGCGAGTTGACCTCGCAACGCCTCGTCGGCCACAACAATTGGGACAAATCGTTCATCTGGCGGCACCGCGGTGGCACGAGCAATCACTTGCGGAACGCGCTTGGCGATGTCCGTGAAGACGTCTGTATCGAACGCTGTCATTCCGGGAACTCTTGCGCTTTGAGTTCGTCGCGGTAGCGATACGTTTCGGCCGCGATTTCATCCCACATCTGTTGCCATCCCGGATCATCTTTGAATTTGCTTCCCAAGGACAGCAATCCCGAGGGCTCGACGTCGAGAAGTACGAGTTCTCGAGATGTAAGATGCGGTGAGATCACCGAGCGAAGAGCGGCAACTGCAGCAGCGTTCGTCTCCCCAGTCGCGCACAGCCGCGACGACCCCAGCACCGAGGCCGTGTACGTCCCGTTCTGTTGTTCGACCCAAACTGGAATCGTCATGTCTCGTTCCTCCACTCTTCCAATTCTACTTGAGGAACGGCCCGAGCCCAAGTCGGAACTCACACGGCCATCGCCAGACGCTCCTTCACGGTTCGCCACGACGGTCGCCAGCCGTGGCACTCCATGCGGTCGGCGAGTTCCGCCAGCGAGTCCACCACCACCTCGGGCCGATACGCATACCTCGGCAAGTCTTCCAGTTTCGTTCCGCCACTGAGGACGAGCACGGAGTGGAAGCCGAGTTGCACGGCACCCAGGATGTCCGTCTCCATGGTGTCGCCGATCATGGTGGTCTCGTCGGTGGCGAGACCGAGTTCCTTGCGGGCGGCGCGCATCATGACGGGGCTGGGCTTGCCGACGCTGAACGCCTTCACGCCGGTGGCAGTTTCGAGCATGGCGACCATCGCGCCGCAACCGGGGCGGATGCCGTTCTGCGTGGGGCAGTTCGGGTCCATGTTCGTCGCGATCAGCTTCGCCCCACCGAAGATCATCCTCACAGCGGCTTCCACCATTTCGAGGTTGAAGGTGCGGCCCTCGCCGACCACGACGTAGTCCGGTTCGTGATCGACGATCGCGTAGCCGTGCTGGTGCAAGGCCGTGAGCAAGCCACCTTCGCCGATCACGTAGGCCGTGCCGCCAGGCTTCTGTTGAGCCAAGTATCGGCCCGTGGCCATAGCCGACGTAAAGACGTGTTCTTCCTCCACGTCCAGACCCATGCGAACGAGCCGGGCCACCACATCTCGGCGCGTGCGCTGGCTGTTGTTCGTGAGGAAGCGGAACGGAATGTCGCGATCGCGAAGTTCGCGAATGAAGCGATCCGCGCCGGGAATCAGGTCGGTGCCGCGGTAGAGGACGCCGTCCATGTCGATGAGAAAGCCGAACCGCGGCAGCGTGCCGTTGCTGTGCATGGGAACCTCGGGAATCGTTGAAATGGAGAGGCGGTGTCTGCCGCCGGAGAAGTGCGGATGAGGTGTAGAAGGCAGATGCCGTGCCGGACTCGAAGCTGCGAAGATCGGCTGCGGTAAGAGTCAATCGGTGCGGGAGTTACGCGATTCGTGGAGATGGCGTGAAAGACGCGGCAGTGAAAATCTGCCCATTCCCTGTGCAAATCGAGGTGTTTCCCCGACCCGCTCAAGTATCATGACTTCACCTCGGCAACGCCTCCGCCCGGCAGGGTTCATCATGGATCAGCAACTCATCGACCTCTACCACCGCTTCGTGGGCCGCGCCTTCGATCGACAACTTCGGCTGTCCGAATTCGTCGAGAAGAAGGCGCCCGGCGTGGAGTGGGTCTTCGACACCGAGACCGCAATTCTGAAATTCGGCACCCGCCTCCAATTCGAAGCACCGATCGTCGGCTCGCACGCACTCCACAACGATTCCTGGATGTGGTCGTGGGCCAATCGGACCATCAAGCTCTCGATCACGAACCGCGCCCTCGGCGACACTATCCGGGCGTTCGCTCACAAGGCGATGGTGCCCGAACTCGCCAAGTCCGCGTTTCCCATCGAGCAGGTCATCGGCGCGGAGTTGGCGGATTTCGCGTGCCACGTCTTCGGCACCGTACTTGTGGGCGAGCTCGATTACGACGCCTACTTCCTGATGCCCTACGAAGGATACGAAGGGTTGCTGCTCATCCGCGACGATCGCCTGCGTTCCCCAGAAAAGCATCCGATGGCGCGGGTGCTGTCCCTCTTCCCGCAACTGATCGACACCATGCCGGTGTTGGATCACCGGGCTGCGTTCGCGAGCTACGCCCATTCCTACGGCTTGGTGGTCGTCGAAGAATCGGGCGTCGTGAAAGTGACGGGTCACGAGAAGGGCGAACTCACCGCGATCTTCGACGATCAGGGGCTCCTCGCTTCACTGAAGGGAACCGGCGTCGCCGTACCGAAACCGAAGGTTGCGGCCACCAAGAGGATGCCGATCAAAAAGGTGAAGATGAAACCCAAACCGAAGCCGAAGCCTGCCGCGAACAAGAAAGCTCCACCGAAGAAAAAGCCCGCCAAGAAGCGATGAGGCTATTGGCGACTTCGGCCCCCCATCTTCGGTTCAGCGGACAAAAAGTTTCCCGAACTTCAACAGTTCGTGGAAATTGTCCTTCCCCGTCGGAGAGAATGCGGACAACTCGGTCTCCTTCCCACGAACGCGTTGCCGACAAATGTTGAAGTACCACGGATACATCTCGTTCGGCTGGTGCCCCACCACGCCGTTCAGCGGATCGAGATTTGCCTTGGGGATGACCGGAATGCGCATCTCGACGGTCCACTCTCCGTCGCCGATGTGCGCGGCGACTTCGGCACCGGACGCCCAGCGATTGTTGAGCGCGCCATCGCGGCGATCCAGATCGATTTTCGCCCCGGCCGGGTTAACGACAATCTGGTAGTAGGAATGCTCCTGGGTTTCCAGCAGCACCTCGACGCAGTCTCCTTTCCAGATGCCTTCGTCGCCGTTCTTCTTGGTGCCGATGTTCAACGTCTTGGTGTCGGCGTCGCGGCAGGTGATGCCCAGATAGAGGCTGTCGCCAGACCACACCGCCTTCACGGTCGTGCCCGAAACCGGCGGCTTTCCCTTCTCCAACTCGCGCAAGTTGTACGCAGCGACGCCTTGCCAGAGCTTGTCGTCGAGTTTGCCGTCGAGCCGAAATCCCTTCGCATCGCCAACGTTCACGCGTAGTTCCGGCACGTCCTTGCGGCCAATCGCGAGCTGGGCTCGCAGTTGCTTGAGCGGTTGCACGAAGTCGGCGACGAGCGCGATGCGCTTTCCATAGGCGGAATCCGCCGGCGCTTTCGCCTGCGCCGCTCCGAGCAACTCGAACAGCTTGCCGATCTTCTCGGGGCTCTTGGTCAGGTGCATCCAGTTCGACTCCGCGTACTCGATCAGCGCCTTCATCTCGACGCGGGCCGGCCCGTAGAAGAGCGCGTAATACTCGTCCAGCAATTTCTCCACGTCTTGGTTCGCATCCCAGTAAAAGCGAGCAGTCACGTAGAGATTCAAGTGATTGAAGCCCGGCGCATGCAGCCCGAAACCGCGTTGCGGATCGAACATCACTTCGAGGATTTCCCCCTTGGAGATTCCTCGGAGTGAACGCAGATCCTCGGCGACCAGGTGCGGAAACCAGGCAGGGATGCCGTGGTAGGGCTTGCCGGGTAGCGTGAACGGATAGTGATCCCAGATCAGCAGTTCCTTGGAGGCCGATTTTTCGAGCCACGCTTGGCGTAACTTCACGAAGTGTTCTCGTTTCTCCCGGTCGTAAAAGAACCGGCGCGGCTGGACGATGCCGACCACGAGATTCGGGCTCAGCTTCTCGATCTTTTCTGGCGGAAGGGTGTACGTTCCGTAGGCGAAGCAGCTGATCTTGCGGTGCGGGTGCGTCTTGTACACTTCCCGAGCGACCCGGTCGACGTAGCCCCAGACGTAATCCGAGATCTTGCCCTCGAAGCCTCGGCCCGGCGTCTCCTTGCCCTTACATAAGTCGCACTGGCACGCGGTGGAATAGCCGTCCTCGGGCATCACGGAAACCATCGGTTCGTCGTGGTGATCGAACATCGCGCGAACGTAGCGGACGTTCTCTTTGAACAGACCTTCGGACGACAAGCATTCGGTGCCGGCATAACTGTCGGTGTCCCGCTTGCCGCCGCGGAGCGCGAAGTATTCTGGATGTGCCTTCTTCATTTCCGCTCGCGAATGGACATCCGCCGTTCCATGACCGGGAACGCCGTGGCCGATCACCTCGTCGCCGTGATTCAGGCCGAGCCGAAGATACCAGAGCATGTCGTCTTTCTGCTCGGCCAGAGTGTAGAAGGCGAAGTGGGGATAGCGAAGGGGGAAGTCCGGACGCACGAGCCGGCTCTCGCGCGGCAGCGCGACGTTCGCCCGCTTCGGCACGACTTCCCCCAACTCGCCCGGCATGTACCAGCGCACGCCCAGAGTGTGCAGAAACTCGTGTACGGCATTGAGCGAGCCGCGGCGATCGTACTCCCACCAGCCGGTTTGGCCGTGCAGTTTGCGATGCAGTGTGGACCCCACCGAATCGTCCCACGTCGCTCCGGTCAAGGTGTCCCAATCCTTCAGCATCCGCGGCAAATCGCCAATGTGCTTGGCCCACGGCTGGCGCGGCGCGAAGTCGTCGTCCTGCCCCAAAAGCGCCAGCCACTTCTCCCCCACCGCGATCCGAAACGCCCCATGCGTCAGGTCGGCGTCGCTGAGTTTTCTCTGATCCGTGTAAATGCTTCTGCCGACGAAGATGGGAACGACCTCGCCGCCGGAGGGTTTGGTCGCGATCGGCACCTGAGCGCCCGTGATCTTGCGCAGGTACTCTTGCAACTCGTCCGCCGCCAATTTCGCCATGCGAGTCGGCTTCTCAGCCGTCACGATTTCCGCGCGCGGCTTCCCGTCCTGAATGAGGAAACTCTCATCGGCCCGCGAAGCAGTCGAAAAGTAAGCTGCCCAGCCAAGCGCGAGACAGTGGCGAACGATGCGCTTGAAAGGTGGCATAGTGAAACTCGCTGAAAGAACGGGTTCGACGACTCCCGACTGACTCGGGATGAGAATGTCGGTTGTGAGCGGAGGTCATCACTGAGCACTCAGCAGCGGAGCGAGACGAACGCTGGCTCGGGAAGTGTAGGAGAGAGTCATCGGCTAGGGAATGCCAACAGGAGGTGGTTTGTTTTGGGGTCGCAGATACCCTGCCACTGTTCGCAGGGCAGATTTCTACTTCGAATGGGACACCCCATCGATTGTCGGAGCCCGTACACTCACTGAACGGTGTGGCCTTTCGTCCGTAGACTGCCCTTGCGCTTGCCCAGCGCCCGGAGGATGAACGATGGCGGTTCCGTCGGGTGAAATCGTCGCGCGGCCCATGGTGGTTCGCGCCTGTGGATGCGAATGCGAATTCCAACACTACGCCGTGGACAAATACCGCGCGCAGCGGCTCGCCAAGTTCCAAAAAACGCGATGCACCGAGTGCGTGGCGAAGCTGAACGAAGCTCACAAGAAGGCGGCCGAGGCGATCCCGAAAAAGGGCGAAGCGATCCAATTGCTTCCGCTCGGCACGCAGATCGCACTTTCGAGAAAGCCAGACGGTTCGTGGACCGGCAAGCTCAGCGGCGATGGCGTGACGGTCGAAGCCGTCGGCATCGGTCCGCAAGGGCTGACCATTTCGCTGGCTCGCTCCTGGCTGACCGCCAAGGGAATCAAGCCGGCCCCAGCACCGATCGTTGCTCCAGCGAAGCCCGCAAAGTAAACCTACCGGCTCACGCAGAGGCGTTCCCCGAAGTGATAGGCCAGCTTTCCCAGCACGGGCTGCTGGGTTCCCTTTAACTTCAAGGCGGTCAAGTCCGGCGGGATCGGCGCGGCCAAAAGGTGCCGGGCCGACGCCTTCAACAACCGAACGTAGCGCAGGTCGAGCCCGACCAGATTGCTCCAGACCGCCGAGTGCGTGAGGTGCATCAAATTCTCACTCGTGGTCATGCAGCCGTGCAAATCGAGAAGGCGAACGTCGGCGAGCGAGTTGTAGATTCGCGGGTAGTCGTTGATGCGAACGTTGCGGCTCAGGTCCAGTCCCTTGAGCCGTTTCACCTGAGCGCAAGTGGCCAGCGCTTCGATGGCAGGCCAATCGAGTTGAGCTTCCGACACTCGCAGCGATTGAAGTGAGGCGGGCAACCGCGCGAACCAGTTTGCATACGTGGCATCCGACTCGAGGCCGATCCGTTCGTTCTGCAATTCCAGTGTTTGCAACTCGCTCGTAAGCCGAGATTGAAGCAGGCGATCGAGCCGGGCCGGGGTCAGGCCCATCGTGTGAAACGACAGACGATCCAGGCGCGTAGTTTCGGCTCCGGCCAGGGCATCGATCAGATAGTCCAGCGATTCGTAACCCACGTGGAAGTGCAACCCCTTCAGACCTTGGCCCAGCGGCGACTTCAACAAATCTTCGATCAACTCCGGCAAGCCGGGACTGCTCGCGCGGTGGAAGGAAATGTCGGTGATGCCCGTCGCGAACGGGCTCGCGCACAGCGCTCGGATCGGCTCCACCGGGCTCGTGCCATCCAGATGGACGGACCGCAGATGGCGGGTCGTCTCGCTTCCGGCGAACGCGATCCAGTCGTCCCGAACCGAGGGTGGGTTCAAGTGGAGTTCGCCGACCGGGGCCGTTTCGTAAAGTCGCGGCGCGATCCGCTTCCAGGCGTGCAGTGAACGGACCACCGCCCGCCAGCCGAGCCCGCGACGGAACGGCTTCGCGTGCCATTCGATGCCCGAGGCCGGCTCGAGTTCGGGCAACGTATCGCGGAACGGCGAGCCGGTCTCGCTCCACTCTTGCTGCCGCTGCCCGCACCACACGGCGAACGGTTCCCAAATCGGCGTGCGGGCGAGTTCGATCTGCGCGCGAACGAACCCCGCCCGCTCGACCTCCCCGTTTTCCTCGAGGAAGTCCGCATAAAGCAGCCGGGGCGTGTCGTCGTCCGGGAATTCGCAGATCGCTCGAACGAGTGCGTCGTGGTCGGTCACGAAGTCAGGATAGGAAACGATCTCGACCCGAGGGGCTACTTCCGCAGCGCGGCGAGTTGCTCGGGAGTCGCGGGCATCGGGCGAACGCGAATGCGCAGGATCGCGACCTTGCCGCCGACCAAGGAATAGGTCTTCGCGGAAAAGAGCGGCACCTCGCCGGGGCTCGGGAAGACCGGGAACGACCAAGTCGTGCGGTACGGCGGCAGGCTCACTTGAGTCGAATTTTCGCAGCGGGCCGGGCCGAGCAAGTAGCGCGGCAGCCCGCCGATGACGGGAACGCCGGCCAACGGATTGTCGATGCGATACTCCACCTCGACGATTCGCGGAGCGCTCTCGGGTACCCCGGGCGGCGCGGGAATCGCGAACCAATCCGCGGCTTCCGGCTCGTGCTCGATTCGACCGGCCGAGGGATCGGGCGATCGCCAGGGCTGCCCGTTGCGGTGCCAGATCACGAACCGCTTCTCCGAGAACATTGGCCGATAGTTCAGGAGAATCTCTTCGTAGAACTCCCACGTGGCGTTGCGGAGCCACTCTTCGTACTGGTACTGCGATTCGCGGCACGTCACGACGTAGTCGGGTTGCTTCTCGCGAAAGATCTCGACGTACTGCGTGCGATGCCTCGGCCCGATGGCGTGAATCGTGTAATCGCAGGCGGGGTTGAACACCCCGTAGTGCGCTTCCAATCGCCCGGCATACGTGGACCAAATTACGGGAGGCCTCAAGACGCCGTTCGCCGCCCGATCGGCATCGATGGCCCCCACCATCGCATCGAGTTCCTTCTGCACATCGTCCAGCATCTTGCAGCGGCCCTCGCGGATGCTCACGACATTGTTGGCGATGCCGCGAGCCGTCTCCGGAATGTGGAGAATCGAACAGTGACTGAACGCCGTGGGGCCAACGAGCAGCGAGGCACCGAGAATGCTGGCGAGAACAATTCGCACGCTGCGACGAGCGGATTCTCCCTCCACGCCGCGAGCCTGCAAGTTCAACCACCCGCGCCAGGCCAGCACGAAGCCAACGGTTACGGCGGCACGCGTCGCCGGTTCCAAATAGTGGCCCGAGGTGTAGCCGAGGTAGGCCGCCATCGAGAGGAATCCGTAGGCGACGAGACCGAAGAGTATCACCGCGGTCGGCCGTTCCTCTGGGTAGCGCCGTGCGAAGTGAGCCGCGACGGCCGCGACGACGAGCAGCGGCACGACCGCGAACACGAACAGGCGGCGATCCGAGAGCAGGACGCTCCATTGAAACAGGAACGAATTCGGCGGCGCGCCGAAGTACCAGAACTGATCCGCCGGCACCTCCAAGAGCGAGTACTTCAGCGCGGCCACCGCACCAGACGGGCCGCCAATCGCGATCAGCGCACCTCCGGCGGAGACAATTATCGTCGCGGCAACCGTGAGGGCCCACGAGACCGCGCCGCCGGGATGCCCGATGATTCTGCGGCCGATCCAGACCACGATCAACATGGGGATCGTCGCGAGGCCGTGTTCGACACCCGTGAGAAGCCCAAGGCCCGTGGCGAAGCCGACGCCGATGGCTTCACGCCGGGGTCGAAGTCCTGCAAGCAACACGGCCACGGCGAAGAACGGTGCCGCCGAGCGGACTCCCGACGAAGCGTTGCCCACGGTCGTGAGGTAGAAGAGCGGCGCTTGTTCGGTAAGGATCAGGGCGAACGCCGTGAGGCCGAGCGTGGGCACCCAGCGCTTGCCGAGAGCGGCACAGATCGCGAGCGTCGAGGCGAAGAAAACGATGAGGTTCACGAGGTGTCGCGACAGTTCGGTGGCGAAGACATCGCCCCCGGCGAGGACGAAGATCGGGTAGTGCAAATAAGGGAAGCCGATGCCGTGGAAGTATTGGAAGTCCACCCCGCCGGATTGACCCGCCGCGATTCGCCGCAGCGGGTTGAACGTCTGAAACGGGCCATCCCCTTCAAAGCCCGGGAACGCGACTGTCAGCTTCAAGCCGCGCTCGAGGTAGGCCGCGAGCCAAAGCGCGATCAGTGCAAGAAATGCTAGCGTTGGCGCGATCCGGGTCAGGATCGTTTGGGGAATGCGGAGCGAGAAAACCATGCGCGCCACCAACGGCTTCACACCAATTTGAACGGCTTCTGAGCGTGCGAGGGACATCCGGTTTCCACCTGTTGCGCGACGGCCTGGAAGCGCGGGCGTCCCGCCCGCTTTGCTGCCGCGCGAATGATACCGAGCCCGATACCAACGCCGCAAGTGCGAGGTGCCTCCGCGAGAGGGCTACTCGGAATTGAGCTTTCCTCTCGCGGAGCGACAGGGGGCCGTTCCTCACTAACCCACGAAGACGCCTCCCGTGAAGAGCGGGTCGAACGCGAAAAAACTACTTCGCACGATGTTGCTCGTGCCGTCGACGATCCGCACGTGCGGCGCGGTGGCGACGCCGGGCGCGGCACCGACTAGTAACGCGGTGGTTCCGTCGTTCAACCGGATCGCTGCAACCGTCGTCTTTACCCCGGGGAACGAGACGAGATTATCCTGCTCGATGTAGGGCAGAAGCGCGGCCGTGGAGCCGAAAACCTTCACTTGTCCGGGCAAGCCCGCGACTACCTCGAATCGCGCGTCGCCCGTCAGGTTTGCCACGCCGACGAACACACCCTCGCGGGACGAGACATCGCCGGCGAAGAAACTCTGTAGCAGAGAGAGATCGACGCCGCTGAACACCTCGATGTGCGGTGCGCCGCCGGGACCGGCTCCGGCGACCACGTCCGCCAGACTGTCTCCGTTCACATCGCCAGCCCGCACGGAAACGCCGCCGCGAAGCGACGGATTGAAGGCGAAGAAACTGAACCGTTCGGCCAGCGTCTGCCCGTCGAAGACCTTGACGTGCGGCGCACCGCCACTGCCGACGCCGGTGACGATGTCGGCTCGACCGTCGCCGGTCACGTCGCCGAGGCCGACGAACACGCCGCCGGTGAAGTCGGTTGAATACGCGAAGAAGCTGCGGATCTCGGCGCCGGTCGCACCGTCGAACACCTTCACGTGCGGGCCGGCTCCGGCCCCGGCGGCCGCCGCGATGTCGTCGATGCCGTCGCCGGTCACGTCGCCCGTCGCAACCGCGACTCCGCCGGTGAAAGTGCCAAAGGGCAGGAGCGTGAAGCGCAGCGTGCTGTCCGCGTTGAACACGTTCACTTGCGCCGGAAGGCCCGGCCCGCTGCCGACCGCGAAGAGGTCCGTGGACGACGACGGAGGAGGTGAAACGACGGGCGGCTGGACTGTCACGTCGAACGTGTCGGTGGCGGTCTTCCCACTCGGATCGGTGACGGTGATGGTGGCCGTGCCGAACTGCCCGGCGAGCGGGTTCACCACCACCGTGCGGCTCGCCCCGCTGCCGCCGAAGGTAATGTTCCCGTTCGCTACCAGCGACGGGTTAGTGGATGTGGCCGACAGGGCCAGTTGCGCGACCGGGGTGTTGAGGTCGTCCACCGTGAACCCGACCGGGCCGACAGAAACGCCCGAGGCGACGCTCTGGTTCCCGATGTCGCTGATGGTGGGCGGGGTGGGCACGGCCACCGGCTCGCCGTAGATGAAGTCGTCCATTACCACCAGGTCGAACGCCCCGGCCTCGCTCCCGCCGATCACCCGATTGCCACTGACAATATGGACGCGGGCGATGTTCGCCCCGGTCGGGTCGAAGCCGCCGACGAAGCTGAACGATTCGTTGGCGGCATTCGCGCTACTGGCCGCCTGGAAGCCGATGGAGTTGCCGTTAATGTCGAAAAACTGGACGAAGCTGGTGATGCCGAAGGGGTTGTCCACGTCGGAGAAGATCGCGCCGAAACCGCTGGTGGTGGCCGGGGTGTTGATGCCCGGCACGAAGAAGGTCACGTCCATCTCGTTGCTGCCCACCGGCGTGAACAGCCGCTGCGCGGAGAACGGCGCGAACTGCGCTGGGTAAGCTGAGTTCAGGTTCGAGAATTCGATGGCCGGCTGGCCGGTGCCCGCGTCCGCCGTGTTCCCGCTGACCTGGAACCCGCTGCCGGCAGTGATGAACACCGCTCCGCGAGGCGAAATTAAAGCGGTCGGGCGGCTCGAACATCCCCACATCGTGCGCGCCACGGACGCCGGCGAACACGAAGGATCGCCATACCTCGCAATGGAACTGGTGGAAGGCTCGGATCTCGCGCGGATCGTCCGCAAGCGGGGCCCCCTCAGCCGGGCCGATGCCTGCGAAGTCGTGCGGCAAGCCGCTCTCGCCCTCGAACACGCCCACGGGAAGGGCTTGATCCACCGCGACGTCAAGCCTTCCAACCTGCTGCTCACGCCCGATGGAACCGTGAAGTTGCTCGATCTCGGGCTCGCGCTCGCCGCGGAAGACTCGCCCCTACCGCACGCTCCCCTCGGCGACACGAACACTCGGACGGAATCGAACTCGCTCACCGCCACCGGACTGGCCCTGGGCACCCGCGACTACATGGCTCCCGAGCAGGCTGCGGACCCACACGGGGTCGATGCCCGCGCCGACGTTTATGCGCTGGGAGCGACGCTGCACTTCCTGCTCTCGGGATTTCCACCTACCGTGCCGATCGAGGTGAGCGGTAATCTCAAGAGCGTTCTCAAGCGGATGCTGGCGGAGAATCCGGCGGAACGGTTCGGCTCGGCCGGGCACGTCCAGGTCGCTCTGGCTCGCTGTACCCGCGGTCACGATCTCGTGGCGTTGACCGGCCTCGAGCGACCGCCTTCCCGCACTCGTTGGATGTATGCAGCCGTTGCGGCCAGCCTGCTCGCAGGCACCGCGCTGCTGGTCGCAACGCGTCCCGAAAATCCGCCGCAGACGCCAGTTCCTCCCACTCCGGAAACCGTAGCGGCCGCGCCGAGCGCAGCCGAAATCGAAGTGGCTCCCGCGCCGCGGCGCGCTGAGGCCCAACGCCTGGGGCCTCCACGACATGCTCGGCAACGTTCGCGAGTGGACCGTCGACGGCATCGAACCGTATCCCGAAGGCCGCTTCGTCGATCCCGTGACGCCTTCCCGTGGCGGAATTTATCAGCTTTGCGGTGGCAGCTTCGAAGGTCGTACGGATTACGACGAATGGAACGTGGGATGGCGCACCGCGACCTGCGATTGCCGCACCACCATGGGACGCCTCTGGTTTCAGTGCTTCGCGGACAGCGGCTTCCGCATTTGTCGCGATCCGTGAAGTGGGAGCCGTGCATTCCGCGATCGCTAATCGCAGCCGCGTCACTATCTGTAGCACTGTTCGAACCAATTCAGCGAGTCCCGAAAGCTCCTGCGATCGAACGGGTGCCCCTCGCGCATCTCGAGCGAAATCCAACCCTGATATCGGCGTTCGCGCAGTTGCTCGGCGAAGCCCGCGTGATCGACGTCACCGGTGGTATTTGCCGGAGCGAGGTTCGGTTCGCTCACGTGAAAGTGCCTCAGCCGGGGACGTGCCCGGTCCAATGTGTCGCGGATTGGGTCGCCGGCGAGCGCCATGCAACCCGTGTCCAAGTGAAGTTGGAAGCCGGGATGCTCGACGCGTTCGACGAGCGCGATGGCCTCGGCGGCGTTCGTGATGAAATCCGCACCGTACACTTCGGGGTTCGCCTCGAGTACCACGCAGGTGCCTGCGTTCGCCGCGATCTCGGCGAGTCGCGTGAAGAACTCGACCGCAATTCGCGAGGCTTCCTCCGGAGGCAGTGGTCCCACGAGGCGATTCTTCGGCGAACCGAACACGAGGGCCCCCGCCCCAAGCCGAGCACAAACTCGCACGATCCCCGTCAGGTACTCCAGCGTTTGCCGGCGAATGGAATCCGACTCGAAGATGGTGAGTTCGGGCTTGCCGAAGAGCAGCGCCTGAGCCGCGACGATGCCAATTCCATTTTCGTGCCAGAATTCGCGATAGGCGTCGACCTCCGCATCCGTCGCCGACAGCGGGTCGCGCCAAATCTTGGTCGGCGCGACCTCAATGCAGGTGACGTGGGCTTCGATCAAAAGATCGACAATCGCGGCATCCTTTGCCCGCGGCCAAGCAAGATTTGAAACGGCCAGTTTCACGCGGCGACCCTCTTCGACAGACGATTGCGCTCCGACTCCACGAACGAGTTCAACCCGGCCAGCACCTGCTCCCGCGATTCGAGATAGCCGTCGCTTCCGCCGAAGACCGCGGCCTGTTTCGTTCGCACGTCGTAGCGCGGCGGCAACCGGCCGAGATCGTTCGCGAACTCGATGCCGAACGCATGCCGCGCGACCTCCCGCACCGTCACTGGTTCCGTCGCGAAATTGACGAGGCTCAAGCCAGCATTGAACGCCGTCTCGATATCCTTCCCGATTCTTGCAAGGTTGTAGAACTGGAACGAACCCTCGGCCGGAATCTTGTGCGTCTCGTTGTCGTGGAGCAGATCGTAGACGGCGTTCTTCTTCAGCCCCGGCCCGTAGAGCCCCGGCAACCGCACCGCGAGCACGCGCGGGAAGTGATTCGCCGCCCGCTCTTCGAGTAGCTGGCGATTGCGGCCATAAGGCTGCTGATCGTTCGGCTCGATCCGCGTGCTTTCATCCACGTTCAGCGGGGTCGGATAGACATCGACCGTGGATACGATGACGACTTCTTGAGCCTGGCAAAGCGCGATGCAAGACCACAGGCGATCGAGTACCGCGAGGTCGCCCAGGGGATCGGCGTTGGAAATCCACTTGGCAGCGGGCATGCCGCTGACGACGAGCCGATCGAAGTGCTGCCCGCGAATGGCTTCGATGTTCTTCGAGTTGAAGCACGAGTCGAAGCGGTGCTGAGCCGCGAGGTTGCCCCCGACGAATCCGGTGTGGCCGACGAGTGCGTCCGGCATGATGTAGTCTCTCACGGATTGAAGCGTCCCAGGCACGCGGCGAACAGGCACCGCAACACGCGCAAGTTGCCGCGAACGGGGCTGATCTTCGTCGGCGTCGGCCCGTGCGCCGGGTAGCGCCGCGCCACGGGAATCTCGCAGACGTTGAACCCGAGCCGCGCCGCCCGAATCGCCAGGTAGTAGTGCAGTTCGTAGCCAGGGAACACATCGCGGAATACCGCGACACGCGCGTCTTCGAGAAAGCGGCGACTGTAAGCGCGGAAGCCGTTGGTCGTGTCCGTGTAGCGGAAGCGGCTCGCCAGCGAGATCAGCGGCGCGTGCAGGAACTTGACGCCGAGCCAGCGCGAGAACGGGAGGTGTTCCGAGACGCCGCCGCGAACGAAACGCGAGCCCTGCACGTGATCGAAGCCAGCGTCGAGCAATTCGATGAAGTGCGGAATCGCGTCCGGGCCGTCCTTGCCGTTTCCGTCGATGGTGATGACGCCCTGGTAGCCGCGATCGAGCGCCCAGGCGAACGCCATCCGCATCTGAGCCCCGAGCTTGCCCGGGCCAGTCTTCGTGAGAAGGGCATTCACGCCGAGCGATTTCAACTTATCGGGATCGGTGGAGCCATCGGTGCTGCCGCCATCCGCAATGACGATGTCGATCGCTCCGTCGCAGTGCTCCCGCATCGCGGCGAGTTGTTTGTGCAATTTCGCGATTTCATTGATGACGAACACGCAGATGCAGTAGTCCGATGATTTGGGCGCAAACTCTGCTGCATCATATGTGGGAATCTGTCGAGGGCTATAAAGCCCCCCTAGAGCAATGGGGGGGCTTTGGAGCTTTGTTGGAAGCAACATGATTCAGCCCTCCACGGATTTATCCATGACATTTCGCCGCGACAAATCCGACAGCATTACCGAACTCGCCTGATCTTCGCGGACGTGATAGAGCGGCCGATCGATGGACTCATCGAGCAGGCGGCCGAGATGTTCGCCGATCATCGTCAACATCACGAACACGAGGAAAAACATTCCGCTGACTTGCAAGCTCAGTGTGGTCCAGCCAGGCATCACATCTTGTTTGAAGAAATAGACACCGACAACGTACAAACTGTACACGAGGCTCAGGAAGCTGCCGGCGAGCCCGAGCAGGGAGACGACACGCATTGGGGCCGCGGAGTGATTTACGGCCATCGAGGCCGCAGTGCGGGCCGCCCGCCTCAGATTCACGCGAGGCGACTTCCCACTCCGCGAAATGAACTCGTACTCGTGAGTCGCGGTCGAGAGGCCGATCTCGGATGCGAGCAGTCCGAAGTATCGCTTGCGTTGGCGCACCCGTGTGAGGGCATTCACCGCGGCCCGGCTATGGCACCGAAACCCGCTGTTGACCCGCACCGGATCGAGCCCGAGGGCCGAGTGCGCGAAGCGGTAAAATCCCCAACGCAAGGCTCGATACAGCGCACTCGGCGGACGCGGAAATGGGGCGATGCCGAAGACGACGTCCGCGCCGCCGCGACACTGCTCCACCATCTCGGGAATTTCGGCAGGCGGATCGAACTCGGGGTGAATCGAGACGACGAAGTCGCCGATGGCCGCATCCAGGCCAGCCATCACGGCCGTTTCCGGTTTCATTCTTCGCGACAGCCGCACGTAGCGAATGCACTTGCGAACCTTCAACAATTCGCGAACCACCTGTGGCGTCTCGTCGCGGGAACCGTTATCGATCAAGACGAGTTCGAAATTTGTGTAGTGTTCGTCGAGCGTGCGGTAGACTTCGTCGACGAACGCGGGCAGGAACCGGGCATAACTCCGGAGCACCGCGACCACCGACACGAAGACATCCGCCTTAGGCATGCAAACTCCAAATCGCTAAGCCGCAAGCGGCTCGGAATACGTATTCCAGCCGAACTGTTTTCTCATCTCGTCGGCCACGTCGTACACATTGTCAATCTTGCCGCCCATCACCACGTGATAATTCGGAATGCCGTGATCGGGCCGAAACAAGATCGGTCGCGAGTCGTCCGCTTCGCTTCGCGGCAATACGGTTTTCACTTCCCAGAGCGAGTCGCGGTATTCGCACTTCGCAAGTATCGGCAGAAATCGGGCGGAGTCGCGGACCATCTGCGCGAAGGCCGTGCGTTTTTCGTTGCTCTTCAACACCTCGTAAGCCGGGCGGTGTTGTTCGTTTGGCGTGCCGTCGAACCAGTGGCCGTGGGGCGTGTAGCGCACGTGGCTCAGCGTGTGCAGACCGCGCGGCGGGAACGGCATGCACGAAAAAAACGGCCCATCCATCACCGTGACGCCGAGGCTCTTCAAGATCGGCGGCACTTCCACCAACGCCATCTCCGCGAGTTCGTGCTTCAGCGGAATCAGGGGCAGCCCCGACGCCGCGGCAATGGAATTCGTCTGCGAATACGTGCTGCACACGACCGTGCCCACATTCAGTTCGCCCGACGTCGATTGCACGAGAATCGAGCCACCCGGCCGCGGCCAAACTCGCTCGACGCTCGTATTCAGTCGCACTTCCACACCGGCTCGCCGCACCCGCTCCAGCATCACGCGACGCAACTCGGTCGAATCGAAGGCATACTCGCGAACGCGAAACACATCTTCGATCAGCGCCCGATCGAAGAGTTTCTTGACGTCCTGCGGAGCGGGTTCGATTGCGGCACCGATTCGCTTCATGCTCCCCACGAACTGCTCGGCCGTCACCTTCGAACCTTGCCGCGGGATGGCGTAGACCTTCTCGAAATCCGATCGGACGGCGGAGCGAAACTCGGCAACGAATCGCGGGAAGTTCACGCGACTTCGCAACGCGGTCAGCACGCTTCGCGGGTAGTGGTAGCCGTTGTGAACGCGAGCCTGGTTCGAATAAGACGCTCGTTCCATCAGGCCCTGGCCGCGCTCGCACAACAGCACGCGTCGAAACTGCGAAGCCATCACCTCGGCCAAATACAGGCCGTAGAAACCGCCGCCCACGATCAGTGCGTCCCAGCGTTCCATGTCACGCTGCCGCTTCGTGGGAGTCGGACTCGAAGCTCGCGGGCCCGCAGATGCCGCGCTTCGAACTGCGGATGAAGTCGATGAGTTCGCGTACGGCGGGGATCGAACCGAGTTCGGCTTCCATCCGCATGAGTGCGGCCGAGATCGTGACGCGTTCGATGTAAATGAAGCGGAAGGCTCGGCGAACGGCCTGAATCTCGTTGGTGGGCACGCCCGCCCGGCGCATGCCGATCACGTTCACGCCGCAGACGCGGTTCACATCCTGCATTACCCAGAAGGGAGGGATGTCCTTGCTGCTGGCGGAGGAGCCGCTGAGGAAGGCGAGTCGCCCGACGCGGCAGAACTGATGCACGGCCGAGTTGCCGGAGAGGAAGACGCGGTCGCCGGTCTCGACGTGCCCGCCGAGCAGGGCACAGTTCGCGAAGATGGCGTTGTTCCCGACGAGGCAATCGTGGGCGACGTGGGCTCCGGCCATGAAGAGGTTCGCGTCGCCGATGCGGGTGACGCCGGAACCCGGCCCGACGCCGAGCGGCATGGCGCGGTGAACGGTCGTGTGTTCGCGGAAGGTGTTGCCGTTGCCGATCTCGATCGAGGTGGGTTCGCCCTTATACGCGGTGTGCTGCGGAGCGCCGCCGATCACACAGGACGAGCTGAAGGCATTTTCGCGGCCCGCGTTCAGCGGGCCGATGAGATGGGCGTGCGAATCGACGGAGCAACCGGAGTCGAGCGTCACCGGACCATCGATCACGGCATAAGCCCCGATGCGCACATCGTCCGCGAGTCTCGCCTCGGAGGAGATGATCGCCGTGGGGTGAATCAGCAGTGGCATGGGCATCCTTTCCCAGTCCACAAGGCCTTCCTGGCCAAGCGGGTCTCACTGTTTACGTCATTCGCCGAGGTCGTGCCAAGTCCAATTTTCCCGTTCTGCCGACGAAACACTCTCCGGGTCGAGGAGTTCGCGGCCCTGCTTCGGCCAAAGCGAGTACGATAGTTCCATCGAGAGACGCATTTCGAGGCTTCGGCATGATCGGCTTGTACCGCTGTTCGTGTGGCCACTCTTGGAAGGCAGGCTCGGAACGCGATCCGTGCCCGGCTTGCGGATTGACCGTGAATGCGACGGCCGACCCCACGGCTCCCGATCAAACGCTCCTCCACCTCGAATCCGTTCTCGGCTCGAACGGCTCCTCGTTTGCCTCGCTGCGAGGCGATTTCTTGCGAACGAACGACCCCTTCGCCATCACCCGCGATGCCCTGGCTTCCGCCGAGGAACCGACCTCGGGAAACCATCCGACCCAGGACTTCGCCGCATCTCCGGTACCGGGCTACGAGATATTCGAAGAACTCGGTCGAGGCGGAATGGGAGTGGTGTATCGCGCTCATCAATCGGGTTTGAACCGCCCGGTCGCCTTGAAGATGATCCTCGCTGGCTCGCACGCCGGCCCGGTGGAACGCGAACGCTTCCGGCGCGAAGCCCAGGCCGTCGCGGCCCTCCAGCACCCGAGCATCGTCCAGATCTTCGAGATCGGCGAAGCGAGCGGGCACCCGTACCTCGCCCTCGAACTCGTCGATGGCGGCAGCCTCGCCCAGCACTTGAACGGCAGTCCGTGGTCGGCCCGCGATTCCGCCGAATTGGTGGAACTGCTCGCCCGAGCCGTCGAGTACGCGCACACGCAGGGCATCGTTCACCGCGATTTGAAGCCGGGAAACATTCTGCTCAGCGCCAAGCGCGAAGTGCCGACGGCATTTCAATCCGCACGATCCTCGATGCCGAAGATCACGGACTTCGGGCTCGCCAAGCGGCTGGACGAAACCGTCGGGGGTGAAGGCGCTACGAAGACCGGCGCGGTGATGGGCACGCCGAGTTACATCGCGCCCGAACAGGCCTCGGGCAAGACGCGCGAGATCGGTCCCGGCGTGGACATCTACGCGCTCGGCGCGATCCTGTACGAACTTCTCACGGGCCGCCCGCCGTTCCGCGGCGAGACGCCGCTGGACACGGTACTGCAAGTCATCAACGAGGATCCGGTTTCGCCCAAGAGCTTGCAGCCGAACGTGCCGTGGGACTTGCAAACGATCTGTTTAAAGTGCCTGGTGAAGAGCCCCGCGAAGCGGTACACCACGGCCCTCGCGCTGGCGGAAGACTTGCGTCGGTATTTGAACGGCGAGCCGATTCTGGCCCGGCCGCTGTCTTCCTGGGGCCGTAGCGTCAAGTGGGCTAAACGGCACCCGGCGCTCGCCGTGTTCGGCGTCGCGACCATCGCCGCGACGCTCGCATTCGTCTCGGTTCTCTCGGTGGCTTACGCTCGCATCAGCGAGGCCGTTCAGCAGAAGGAAGCGGAGGCCGAGGCGGCTCATGCGGCCCGCGAGAAGGAAGAAGGCGAACGCAAGCGGGCCGAGGGGCTCGCCGCGGAAAACGACGCGGCCCGCGCCGCGGCCGTGGCTCAGGCCGAGCAGTTAAAGCTCGAGTCGGAACGCAATCGTCGCGGTGCGTACGCCCTTCAAATCGCTCAGATCTCGGCACTTTGCGAACGCGATCCCAAACGCGCCCAAACGCTGCTCGAAGACTCCATCCGCTGCCCGAAGGACCTCCGCGACTTCGCCTGGGCCTACCTGCACCGGCTCTGCCTGCGCGAAGACCGCATCTACGGCGAACATCCTCGGGGGGATGCGCTGCACGCCGTCGCGGTGTCTCGCGGAGGAACCTTCGTTGCCACCGCGGGCGACGGTGGAGTCGTTCGCATTTGGGATCCGCGAACGGCCCGAACCTTCGGGATTCTGACCGGGAACAAGATCCGCATCCACAGCCTGGCGTTCAGCCCCGACGGCGGCATGCTCGCCAGCGCCGCTGCCGACGGCACGGTGCGGCTCTGGGAGTTCCCCGCCGATATGCTCGACCTCGCCCGCCGCACCATGTCCACGTTCACCTTCCTCCACGATTTCGTCGCGCCGTTTCATCTGCAACCGGCTCTCACGCTGCTCGGCGCACCGGGGAAACAAGCCTACTGCGTGACCTTCAGCCCGAACGGAAGGCTGCTCGCCGCGGGTTTTTCCGACGGAACAGTCCGTTACTGGAGGATGGACGGCTGGCGGCCGAACCTGCTCGACGTCGCGGGTCTCGGCGGCCCAGGTGGCGTCGCGCTCTGGCACTCGCGTTCTCCCGCTTCGCCGGAGCGAACGAGTGGGGCGTGGAGCCAGGGACCGTTCGCCGTGCGCAGCCTGGCGTTTTCGCCGTCGGGCCGCATGCTCGCAGTGGGACGCCAAGACCGGAGTGTCTCCATTGCCGTCGCCGACCAGGAGATGGACCGCTTGTTCTCCGCGACGGGTGCCCCGTACGTCGTCCGGAGCCTGGACCGCCACGCCGACGCCGTGACCGCGCTCGCCTTCACGCCCGACGAGAAGACGCTCATCACCGCGAACAACGGCCCGTCGCCGACGATCCTGCTCTTCGACACGCAGACCTGGAAGGAAGAGCGCCGGCTGATCGGCCACACGGACGCGATTCAATCGCTGGCCGTCAGCCCGGATGGAACCATGCTCGCCAGC
>JAYTUG010000391.1:0-5387 GCA_043744695.1 Gemmataceae bacterium | reverse complement strand
AAGACGCAGGCGGCTCACGAACCCGAACCGGTAGCGACCAAATGAATGGAGGGATTTCTAATTGTCGCTAAAGCGGAGAACTGCCTGACGCCGAACACACCGTTCAATCCCGCTTCTTGTCCCGCGAGTACTGGTGGCACTTCAGGCAGCTATTGCTCATCTCGTTGTATGCGAGCATCACGCCCTCGATGTTCCGATCCTTGGCCTTGTCCGACATTTTCGACACGGTCCGGCGAAACATCCGGGCCTGAAATTCGTATTCCTCGGTCTTGCGGGCATTCAGGAACTCGGCGCCGGTGCTAATGCGGACGAGGGCAGTGGCATGCTCGTCCACCTTTTTGAAATCCTCGCGGGTGATGGCGTCGATTAGACCTTGGGCGTGCTTCAGTTTGGCCGCCATGATCTCGGCCTCGGTCGGCAACTTGGCCGCTGAGTTCTTTTTGTCCCCAGTCGGTTTCGGTTCATCCGATCGCCCGGGGGCGGAGACGAGGGCGATTGCGGCCACGGCGACCAGCGAAAGTAGGCGAACGGATCGCATCTCGAAGCTCCTGGAGTTGTCTTGTGTTAGGTTCGACCCAGCAAGTGGCGTACCGTTCCGCGCGTCACAGCAGTGAGCGGGAGAGGACTTTTCGCTTCACGATCTCGACAAGCACGAGGTACGCCGCGGTCGCGACAGCCACGAATAGCACGTATTCGACCGGCATCGGCACGAACCCGAGCGTCTCGGCCAGCGCGGTATAAGGCAGCAGGACACCGGTGAATACGACGGCCAGAACCGTGACGACGAGTGGCCGGCTCGGCCGGCTGCGAAACGGATTCCCGCCCGTGCGAATCACGAACAGCACGAGCGTTTGCGTGGCCAGCGATTCCACGAACCACCCCGTGTGGAAGAGCGCCGCATCCGCGCGAAACACTCGCAGCAACACGATGAACGTGAGGATGTCGAATATCGAGCTGATCGGGCCGAGGAAGATCATGAAACGGCGGATCAAGCCGATGTCCCAGCGGCGCGGTTTGCGGATGAAACTCGGATCGACGTTGTCGGTCGGGATGGTCAGTTGAGCGACGTCGTACATCAGACTGTTGAGCAGGATCTGGAAGGGGAGCATGGGGAGGAACGGCAGGAACGGCATCGCCGCGGCCATGCTGAGCATGTTTCCGAAATTCGAACTCGTTCCCATGAGGAGGTACTTCATCACGTTGCCGAACGCCTGCCGGCCTTCGCGAATCCCGGCGTGCAAGACGCCGAGACCCGGATCCAGAAGCACCACCTCAGCCGCCTCTTTCGCCACATCCACAGCCGTCGAGACCGTGATTCCGACATCCGCGGCTCGCAGCGAAGGGGCGTCGTTGATGCCGTCGCCGAGGAAGCCCACGACGTGCCCGCGGGCTTTTAGCGCCATCAGCAACCGGTTCTTTTGCCCCGGCGACAGTCGGGCGAACACGGTTCCTTCCTCCGCGACTCGGCCGAGTGCCGAGTCGCTCATGCCGTCGATGTCGTCGCCGAGCACCACACGCTCGCCGTCCAACCCGACCTGTTCGCAGACGTATCGAGCCACGAGTTCGTTGTCGCCCGTCAACACCTTGATTGCCACGCTGTCGTCGCGAAGCAAGCGGATGGCGTCCGCAGCATCTTGGCGGGGAGGATCGAGGAACGCGAGTAACCCCACCAGTGTCAGATCGGTCTCGTCATTGATGCGGAACGCATCTCGATTCGGAACGGATTTGCAAGCGACTGCGAGGAGCCGGAAGCCCTGGCCGCTCAGTTCCGCACAGGTCGCGAGAAACCGTGCGCGGCCCGCGTCGTCGAGCGATGTGGCGGTTTCGCCCGACTCGTATCGGGAACAACACTTCAGAATTCCTTCCGGTGCGCCTTTCGCGATGAACCAGCGGCCGTTCGGTCCGTCCACTGCAACTGAGACGCGACGCCGCTCGAAGTCGAACGGAACTTCATCGACCTTGCGGTACGGCGCGGTGTCGATTGGCTTGTAACGGAGGATGGCGACGTCGAGCGGGCTCTTGATGCCCGTTTCGAAGGAACTGTTGAGTGCAGCCAGGAGGAATGGCCGGTCAGCCGAAGCGCCGAAGGGATCGGTGACGCGCACGAGGTCCATTTCGCCGCGCGTCAGCGTTCCGGTCTTGTCGCAGCAGAGCACGTCCATGCTGCCGAGGTTTTGCATGGCGGCGAGGTGCTTCACGACCACCTTTTGCCGGGCCATGCGGACGGCACCCGTGGCCAGGGTGACCGCCGTGATCATCGGCAGGAACTCGGGCGTCAGCCCGACGGCCAGTGCGATCGCGAACAGGATCGATTCGAGGGCATCGCGCTTCAAGGCGGCATTTACCAGGAACACGAATAGGACCAGCACGAAGACGGTTTGCGCGATGAAGAGCCCGAAACGGCGGGTGCCGCGGTCGAACTCGGTTTCCGGCGGCCGGGCCATGAGCTTCGCCGCGATCTCGCCGAATGCGGTCGCGGGGCCGGTCGCCATCACCTCTGCCGTCGCCATACCGCTGACCACTGAGGTTCCGAAGAAGACCGCGCCGGGGTCACTGGTCTGGAGCGGGCCAGCCGTCGGGGTGTCCGCAGCTTCCTTCTCGACGGGGAGCGACTCACCCGTGAGGGCCGCCTGTTGGACGTGCAGGTCGCGGGCCGTCAGGAGCTGGCAATCGGCCGGTACGAGGTCGCCGGCGGAGAGGCGGATCACGTCGCCGGGAACCACTTCGCTTCGAGCGACTTCCTGCCAGGAGCCGTCGCGGAGCACGGTCGCGGTGACGGCGACCCCCTCCCGGAGCCGAACCATGGCTTGGCTCGAGCGGTAGGTCTGGAAGAAGTTGATGCCGGCACCGGCGAGAACGATCGCGACAATGATGCCGGCACCGATCGGATCCCCGACCCAGGCGGAAACGGCCGCCGCTGCGAGCAGCACGATCGCGAGCGGATTGGTGAAGAGCGCGATCAACTCGGCAATCGAATGGCGGCGGTGTTCGGCGGCCGGTTGATTCGGCCCATATTGCTTCAACCGCTCGCGCGCCTCCGCGCTCGTCAAACCCGCATCGCTCCCATCGAGCGAAGAAGCCGTCACAGGTTCCCCCGGCTTGAAGGTGTGCGACTCGGACACATGTCCCGCGCGACGTGTGCGATTCCCGTCTCGATGGCGATCGGCTGAGCGGAAGCGATCTTCACGATTGAGCCTCGGTAGTCGCTTGAATCCGGAGCATTCCCGCATTCACGAAGCAATCCTGCTGCCGATCCGCCGCGAGTTCCGCATTTGGCCCCCGTGTTGCATTCCGCCGCTCAGGGTCTGGGGTCGGTCCTCCGACGTGGCTTGGCGAAGTGTTCCCGGAGAGTACCATGAAAACTTTGCTCGTTGCGACAGGTGGTGCGTTCTTTCTGGCCGGTCTGGCGTCATTCGGCTTCGGTCGGGTGGGCGAGAAGCCGGGTGCGGCACCGCCCGAACCCAAGAAGCCGACCGTGATGCAACGGAAACTGACCCACGCGCAGAAACTCCTGGCTGCGCTCGCGACGGACGACTTCCCACTGATGTCCAAGAGCGCGGAAGAACTCCGGCAGTGCGCGAGCGAGGCCTCCTGGCAGATCGTGAAATCGGCGAAGTACGAACGCTACAGCAACGATTTCATCCGGGATCTGGGAGACCTTCAAAAAGCCGCTAAGGATAAGAATACCGACAAGGCCGCTCTGGCCTACGTTAGCATGACCATGACCTGCGTCAAGTGCCATCAGTACGTCCGGGAAGAGAAGATCGGCGCGGCCCCCGATCTGAGGCCATTCACGGCGTACGCCTTGGCGGCAAAGTAATCCCGAGACGCATTCATCGAACTTTCACTACGAGGCGATCATGCATGAACTGAATGTGGAACCGTATCGGCAAAAGCTGCAATCGCTGGCTTCGCGCCTGAGCGGCGGCGTGGCGAGCTTGCAGAAAGAAGCTCAGCACCCAACCGGGACCGAAGGCCGCGCGGCGGATGGCCAGGCCGATCCCGGCACCGAGACGTCCGAGGAGGAACTCGCCCGGACTTTACTCGGAGTCGAGGGAACAATTCTCGCAGAGGTCGACGCGGCTCTCGAACGCATCGAAAAGCGAACCTTCGGGAAATGCGAAACGTGCGGCCACGCCATTACCAAGATCCGACTCGATGCCCTCCCGTATGCTCGCCAGTGCATCGCGTGCGCGAAATCCAGCTGACCGAGCATTCGCAGATCACCGATCGAGGCCATACTTTTCGATCAAGCGGTACAGGGAGCGACGGCTCACACCCAACGCTTTCGCGGCCTGCACCTTGTTCCTGCCGTGCCGGCTCAACACCTCCGCCACGTGCCGCTTCTCCACGCCGTCCAGTGAATCCGGGCTCTCCGGCTCCACGGACCGCACTGCGATTGATGTGGAGAGCAAGTTTTCCGGCAGATCGTCGGGCGTGATCGAACCGCCCTCGGCGAGAATTTGGGCCCGTTCCATCACGTTGGCCAGTTCGCGAATGTTCCCCGGCCAATCGTAGCGAACGAGCGCCTCCATCGCGCGGGGGTCCACGGCGAACGGCGACTTCCCCAGTTGCCGCGAGGTGAGGAAATGAGCGATGAGCAACGGAATGTCGCCCCGGCGCTCCCGAAGCGGCGGCAAATCGACCGTCAGCACGTTGAGCCGGTAGAAGAGATCGGAACGGAAGCGACCGGCCTTCAGTTCTTCCTCCAGCGGCTTGTTGGTCGCGGCGACGACACGCACGTTCGCCCGTCGCTCCTGAGTGGCGCCCACGCGGCGGTAGTGGCCGTCCTCCAGCACGCGGAGCAGTTTCGCCTGCAGCGACGGGCTCATCTCCGCTACCTCGTCGATGAACAGCGTGCCTCCCTCGGCCACCTCGAAGAGTCCCGGCTTAGCCCGGTCCGCCCCGGTGAACGAGCCCTTCTCGTGCCCAAACAACTCGCTCTCCAACAGGCTCTCCTGCAGCGTCGCGCAGTTGACCGTGACCAGAGGTTGGTCTTTGCGATGGCTGTTGCCGTGGACCGCGCGGGCGATCAGTTCCTTCCCGGTTCCGCTCTCGCCGCGCACCAGGACAGTCGAGTCCGTGCCGGCGACTTTCTCGACCATCTGTAGCACTTTGCGAACGGCCGGGCTCTCGCCGATGATGCGATAGCGCGGGGATTCGTACGTCAACTGCTCGACCAGATACTTCAGTCGAACGTTCTCCCGCCGCAACCGACGAACCTCTATCGCCCGTTCGAGTACCGGTAGCACCTGCTGCAATTTGAACGGTTTGAGAATGTAATCGAATGGGTGCAACCGGTTTCCGTACAGGCATCGATAGCTTCGTAGTAGCTGGTTTTATGTGGAGTTGCGCTTCCTGGCCCCGCCAATGAGTTCGCCTCAGCC
>JAYTUG010000390.1:0-5389 GCA_043744695.1 Gemmataceae bacterium | reverse complement strand
GGTCCCACGGAAGCGGGGTGCAAGATCATCGGCGAGCGTTTGAAGGGGTCGGGAATGCGTTGGGTGGAGGAAGGAGCCGCAACGGTGGGTGCGTTGCGCGCGTTGTACGTCAGTGGCGGGAAGTTATGGGACGGCTTCTGGAGTCAAGCCCACACGATGGCCGCATGAGAAAAGCCACCCAAGTTAATGACGCTCACCCGCGCCGATCTGGGTGGCACCGGCATCTTGCCGGTGCAGCATCAAGAGGGATAATCCTTCAAACCCGAGGCCACTCCGCATCGGCTGGAGGCCGGAACCGGCAACCACCCCGATCGGATCAGTTCACCTCGCTGCTCGCAGTCACTTTACCACTTCGAGTTTGGCCTCGGCGAAGATCGAGGTGGCTTTCGTTTCCAGGGTCGCGCGAACGACGAGCGGCATGTTGAAGGGGCCGCATTCGCCCGCGGCAAACTTCAACACGATCTCGCTGGTCTGCTTGTCCGCCGAAATGGTGATCGGAGACACGCTCACGCCCTTCCAGTGTTCGGGGATCGCGACCTCGACCTTGACCGGCCCCGTCAGTTCGCGAGCCCGAATCACCTTCACGGGCACCCGCACCTCGGTTCCCGGTTCGGCGCGAACGGTCAACTTCTCCAGTTGCACGTCCAGCCGGCCGGGGCCGATGACCACGATCATCTGCTGGTTCTGCCCCACCGAACTGAAGGTGACCGCGTGTTCGGTTCCGTCCGCGTCCTTCACGGTGCCCACGGCCATGACGCAGACGCGGCAGGTTCGCCCGAGTTCCATCCAGGGCGGGAGCGAGGCGGGGTATTCGACCTCAGTCTGGCCCGATGGCACGATCATCAGCGGGCCATTCACGCCTTGGAGATGGCGGGCCTGCCGATCGGCGAGGCTCACGGCCACGGGCCCGGTGAAGCCGGGGTCGCGCTCGAGGCGGTACTTGCGGCGATACGTTTCACCGCGCGGGGCCGAGGTCATCACGTACTCGTCCACGAGTTTGAACGGCGTGGGAATGCCGATCGTGAGGAAGAGCGATGTCGTTTCGCCCATGAAGCGATCCCCGGCGAGGACTGCGGGAACGCGGAGCGCCTTCGGCTCGGGGATGCGAAGCCCGGCCACGGCGGATAAGGCCGGCCCCCCACTTGCCGCACCGACAATGGTGAGCGGCACGGTCGCGATCGTCGCGGACTTATCTGCTTCGAGGGTGAGTTCGGCGGTGGTCTGGTTCGCGGCCACAATCGCGGGTTTGCACGTCACGCCTTTCGGTAGCGAAGCGATGCTCAGTTCAACGGTCCCGGCAAAGCTTCCCGTGCGATCCACGTTCACCTTCACTTTGGTGGGCGTGCCGCGAAGCAGCGTGATCGCGTCGGGGGCTGGCCCCAGTTGTTGCCGAGCGTCGAACGGCACCGTGAGCTTGAATCCCGGCTTCTCGCCGGTGCCGTCCGAGATCCGCAGGCGATAGACGAAGTTCGGCCCGCCGCGCGTACGGAATCGTTCCGCGACGCGGAGCGTGAAGATGCCATCGGCTGGCGGCTGAAACGCGAACGACGGATCGAGGGCGGGATCGCTCGCTTCGCCGCGAGCGACCTCCTTGGCCGTCGAGTCGTGGATGGTCACGATGCCGCAGAGTGGCGAGTCGAAGCGGCGAGCCTGCAAATCGAAGCTGTACTTCGCGGCCTTCTTCAACTCGACCTTCCATTCTTGGATCGCCCCGGCCTTCGCGATGCGGCCATTGAGCGCGACGGGTGCCGCGACGACCTTCGACACGTCGAATAGGTCCGGGAGCCCATCGGCCGGTGTCTTCAACGGGAAGGCGAGCTCGGGAACAACCTCGGTCGTGATCGTGAGTCGATAGACGTACGACGGCCCCCCTTGGCCTTTCGCGTCGCCGATGCGAATGCGGTACTTCGCCTTCGCGGGAGCCGTGAACCGCACCGATTCGTCCGAGGCCGGCAACGCATGAATCATGTTCTCGGCGAGAACGCGGCCACTCGGGTCGAGTATTTCGAGTTTCGCCGCCAGGGGGGAGTGCAGCGATTTCGCCACGGCCAACGCCGTCATCGTTTGTCCCGCGTTCGCCTCGAACTCCCAGAGGTCGACGTTATCGCGCGGGAAGATGCGGCCGTTCGCCGTGATGGGCAGCGCGACGGCATGCGCGATCGGGTCGCCATCGACTTCCCTCTCGACCGCCTCGGGAAGACTGCCGACGACGAACGCGAGCCCGCCGGCACCACCTTGCGAGGTGAAGACCCAGCCGCGGCGCGGCCCGATCGCCGCGTCTTTCGCGATGGAGACGGAGCCGGTCATGTCGGCGGGGTAGTCTTCTTGCTGTTGCGAATCGGGGAGCGGCAGAAGTGGCCCTTCGAACCAGAGCGGCTTCGCGCGGACGAGTTGCTTGGAGGCGATGAGCCCCTGACCGTCCAGAGCGAAGCTGCACTTGTCGGAAAGGAACAGCCCGCCGACGCGAACGGGAACCGTGGTGCCGCGCTGCCCTCCGGCCGGATAGATGTAGCTGGCGACGGGCGGGTTCGCGTAGGCGGAACTGGCGAACATCGCGAACAGGCAGGCGTAGGAAAGCGGGCGCGTCATGATGCTCGTCCAGCGTCTTGCGGAGGGGCCACCGGCGGGAAGGTGATCATACCCGATCGCCGGGGCACTCCGCAAGACGCTGCTCGCAAAGTGGCTCGATCTCAATCACTTGTACATTCTCCGCATCGACCGGCCGACTGTCAGATGGACTTGGCCCACGCCGGAGGTACGACCTGCTTGTTGGCCGCGAGGGCTAGGGCGCTCACCTGAAGCACCCGCAGGAAACCTTCGCTGTCCGCGTGGTCGAATTCGCCGATCGCTTCCATGCTCGCATTGCTCTCCGAGTACATCTGGTGCGGTACATCCTCCGCGGCATCGAACTCCGCGCGGCCCTTGTACAGTTTCAAGCGGATCGTACCCGTGGCCAGCGCGTTGATCGGTGCGAGCGCCTGCCGAGCCATGTGCGTGCCGAGGTCGAAGCCGTAGCCCTGATAGATTTGCTTCGAGACGTAGAGTGAAAGTTGATCGAAGAGTTCGCGGCTACGGCGATCCAGGACCAGTTGCAAGAGGAAGGCGTACGCGCAGCCGAGGAGTTCCATTCCCGGAGCTTCGTACACGCCGCGGCTTTTGATGCCGACGAAACGGTTCTCGACGAGGTGCGTCGCGATGCCGACCGCGTGCTTTCCGCCGAGTGCGTTCGCTTGCTGAATGGCCTGGAATGCCGTGGTTTTCTTCCCGTTGATGGCGGTCGGGCGACCCGCCTCGAACCGCACGGTCACGGTTTCGGGCGCGTCCGGGGCATCCTTCGGCAACACGCCCATCCCCGGCGTCACGAACCAAGGCGGCGTGTCGAGGTGCTCCAGTTTCCCCGCCTCGTGCGTGAGCCCGAGCAGGTTCGCATCCGTGGAATACGGGGCACCCTTGCTCACCTTGATGGGCAACTTGTGGCCTTCGCAGTAGTCGATCATTTCGGTGCGGCCGCGGAACTTGGCGAGGAACGCGGGGTCGCGCCACGGCGCATACACGGCCACTTCCGGCGCGAGCATGTTGGTACAAAGTTGGAAGCGGACCTGATCGTTGCCGCGGCCGGTCGCACCGTGGCCGAGAATCCTGATGCCGCGCTTCTTCATCTCGGGAACCAGTCCCGCGACGATCACGTGCCGGCCGATGCCCGTCGTGTTCCAGTATGCACCTTCGTAACGGGCCTGGAATTGGATCACCTCAATGCCCGATTCGGCGATCATGTCGTGCAGCGGCACGGCGACGTAATCGGCCGCGCCGCAGGCCTTCATGCGGGTGCCCACTTCGTCGAAGTTCGCTTCGTCCGGCTGGGCGATGTCGGCCGTGAAGCAGACGACCTTCACGCCGTTCTCGCTGAGCCACTTGGTGACGGTGCAGGAATCGAGCCCTCCGGAAGCGGCGAAGGCGACGGTCTGGCCCTTGAGGTCGGCGAGGGTGGTCATGGTGCTCTCGTTCGCGGGGAACAAATCTCTCAGGTGAATACAGTATGAAGGAACCCGACGAGCGGGGGGTGCGAGCCTCTCGAGTGCGATGACACGATTCAAGCTGCACCTTTCGCGTTCGCTGCTCGATGCCGCGATCGCGCACGCACGGGCCGTGTTGCCGAACGAGTGTTGCGGTTTGCTGGCGGGAAGCGCCGATGGCCGCGTTACGCGTCACTTCCCGATTCGCAACGATCTCGCGAGCTCGACCGAGTACCTCACGAATGCCCGCGACCTGCTCGACGCCCTGAAGGCCTCGCGGGCCGATGACATCGAGGTGCTGGTGATCTATCACTCGCATCCGGCCAGCGCCGCGATTCCCAGCAAAACCGATCTGGAGAACAACACTTGGGGCGAAACCGCGATGCACGTGATCGTCGGTCTCGCCAGCAATCAAGCAACGGTTCGCGGCTGGTGGCTCGGCGAGAATCGCTTTCAGGAAGCGGAAATCGTCGTGGTTTGAATCACGTCTTATCGAGGAACTCCACTACCTTCGCAATCGCTTCCTCGCCGGCGTCTTCGAGCAGATAGTGGCTGCAATCCGGCCAAGTGTACGACTCGGCGTGCGGGAAACGCCGCTGCCACTCGTTCAAAAAGTGCTTGTCGAAGACGTAGTCCTTCATGCCCCAGAGCAAGAGCGTGGGTGTCGTCGCGAACTTCTCCAGTGACAACGCGATGTCACTGACGAGGTCGTAGCCTTCGTCCTTCGGCGAAAGCGGAATCGTCTGGACGAACTTGAGCACGGCCACGCGATGTTCCGGCGAATCGTAAGGCATCATGTACATCTGCCACACGTCTTCGGGCAGCCACTTTCGCGACACGTTCCACCGCGCCGCGAGTCGGCAGAACGCGTTCTTCTTCAGGATCAACCACGCCCCGAGCCGTGTGTTCCGCCCCATCCGGAGCGACCACGGGAACGGTTTCGACTTCGGCAAATGGAACGCGCCGGTGTTGGAAGCCACGATCCGCTTGATGCGTTCGGGATGCCGGGCGGCGTAGCCCATGCCGATGATGCCGCCCCAATCGTGGACCACGAGCGTGATGTTCTCCTTCACGCCGAGGTGGTCGAGGAGTGCTTCGACATCGTCGATGCGCGACTTCAGGGAGTAGTCGTAAAGCGCGACGGGCGGTTTATCGGAGAGGCCGCAGCCGATGTGATCGGGCACGATGCAGCGGAACTTGCCGCGCAGCGCGAGCACGAGATTGCGGTAGTAGAAGCTCCACGTGGGGTTGCCGTGGAGCATGACGACGGGCTCGCCGCTGCCTTCGTCGAGGTAGCTGAGGCGAGCATCGGCGGGTTGGAAATTCTTTGGCGTGAAGGGGTATTGGGGGTGGATCATAACAGCATAAAGTTTAGC
>JAYTUG010000389.1:0-20943 GCA_043744695.1 Gemmataceae bacterium | reverse complement strand
CCGGAGAACAGCCGGCTCACGCCGGCCGCTCGCCAGCTTCGGAACTGGCGTGGCTCGCGGAGCAGTCGCCGGACAACATCTTCGTTCGCGATCAAATCGTGCCGAAGGTCATGCGCCGGCTCGTTGCCACCGGCAAGGCCGAGGATCTCAAACTGTGCATCGAGTTCGTCGCGAAGTTGAAAGACGTCAATAGCCGCGAGAAGGCCTTGGATGGCCTCGCCATCGCGCTCGCGGGGCAGACGGTGAGCGCCCCCGATAGCTGGGCCACGCTCGAACCCGAATTTCGCAAAGATCCGAAGCTCGTCGCGCTCGCCAACAAACTGGCCGTCTCGTTCCGCGACCCGGCCGCGATCAAACGAGCCATCGACGCCGCGACGAATGAGGTTTATGTGGATGAAATTCGCGTCGAGGCCGTTCGCCAGATCGGGCAACTCAAACCGACCGAAGGCGTCAAGGTCCTGCTCGATCTGGTCTCCCGCGAGAAGATCGCCGCGGTCCGCGCCGAGGCCGTGCGGGCGCTCGCCTCCTTCGACGATCCCAAGGTCCCCTCTGCACTTCTCGCTTCCTGGAAAGACTTTCCCAAGGAGCTCCGGAGTGAAGCCGTCAACACGCTCGCCACCCGCAAGGAGTGGGCGCGGGCGCTGCTCACCGCGATGGACGCCAAGAAGGTCGATCGCACCGCCGTGACGGACAACACGATCCTCCGCATTCAGGCGTTCAACGATGCCGAGATCAACAAGCTGATCGAGAAGGCATGGGGCCGCACCCGGCCGACGCCCAAGGAACTCAACGACCTCATCGACAAGACGCGGGCTTCGCTCCACGACGCCCCGGCGTCGTTCTCGCGCGGCAAACTCGTCTTCGAGAACACCTGCGGCAAGTGCCACAAGTTCGACGGCAAAGGCCCGGATGTCGGTCCGGCACTCGATGGAGCCGGCCGCGACATCGAGTACATTCTCGCCAACGTCATCGACCCCAACCGCGTGATCGGCGCACCGTACTTCCTGCGAATCGCCCGCCTTCAAGACGGCACCGTGCAGCAAGGCGTACTCGCCGAGGAAGACGATAAGTTCATCACGCTCAAGCTCGAAAATGGAGTTGTGAAGAAGATCGCGAAGGCGGATCTGGAAGGCCCCGTTCAGACGGTCGAGAAGAGCCTCATGCCCGAGGGCCTGGGTTACAACATGAGCGCCCAGGACTTCCGCGACATGGTCCGCTACGTGATGGCGAACCCGTTCCTCACGGAGGTGACGATCAACGGCGAGAAGAAATCGTTCGGCGTGCCGGGCCGCATCGCAGTGCCGGACACGAAGGGTGGCCCCGCCGTGATCGAGGCTGAGATCGCGGTTCCCGACGACTTCAAAACCGCGTTGATGGTCGGTTCGTCCGCCGACTTCGAGGTGCGTCTCGACGGTAAGCCACTCGGCACGGCCAAGGGAACTGGAGCGAAGGTGCAGCCCGATCAGAGTTCGTTCGAGGTAGTGCTGTCGAAGGGGAAGCACACAATCGCAATCGTGACGAAGGGGAACGCAGTCGTGTTCGCTCGACTGGCCGACCCGGACCGAAAACTGCGCTAGATTAGCCGCGACGCGCAGTCCTCGGAGCGGAGCGCGGCGGTCGCAACGCGTTCTGCTCTGGAGAGGGGAGTGATGCTTAGGGCTTGATGTTCCAGACGGACAACACACGGACAATTCGCTCGGCAGGGAACACCCGAAATCGGATGCCGAGTGGAGTTATGAAGGTTACTCGCTCCAGACCTGGCCGAGATTCCCCCACGGTGGACGGGTCTAGCAGCAGCACCTGATCGATGCGGGCCGTTGCCGCAGTGACGGCATTCCGGTCCGAAGCTTTCAACCAGATTTGAATGAGTTGGTTGATCGCCCGTTTCGTCCACTTCACAGTGTAAATCACGATTTCTCCAGGCTCTGGAGATAGGCGAGTACTTCTGGAGTGGTCATCTCTCCCGGTTCATTTGCAATCGCCTCCCACTCTTCTTCGGTAAGCTCGGGTTCGCGATCCAACGGTAGCGCCGACAGGATGAAACGCTCCAGAACTGGCGCTCCGTTCTCGTCGCAAAGCGTGACGGGACCGGTCAGGTTTCGGAACTTCGCCAGCGTGGCGGGATCGAGATTGATCGTACTCATGGGAACTCCTCCTCCCTTCCATCATAACCGATCGTTCGCGACTGAATCAACTCCTCACACCTTCTTGAATTGCGTGGTCACCTCGAAGGTGCCGTCGGGCAGTGGGATCTTTTCGTAGTCGCCGAAGAGGTTGGGGCTTTCCTTCTTCATCACGTCCAATACGGTGCAAGCGAGCTTGCGAATCTCGGGCTCGGCGTGGGAGCTACCGCGCATTTCCAGGAAGTGGCGAATGGCCCTTGCGTTCGCAGTCACGAAGATTTTCGTCTCGGTGGCGTTGGGGAGTACGCTGCGGGCGGCCTGTCGGGCCGCCTTGCGGCGAGTGGTGCGGTCCGCGTTCGGCGGGATCATCGCGGCGGCCGCAGCCAGCGGGTCCGCCAGCTTCGCGTTCAGCCCTTCCGCGAGCTTCATGTATGCCGCATGAGCGTGGTTCACGGCATCGAGCCAGAGCGCATGCAACTCGGGGTCCGCCGCGATGATGTCCGGCTCCACGTACTCGGCGACCGATTCGTCTACGTAGCGCTGCGACAGCTGCGAGTAGCCCATCCCCGCGCGGTGCCGCACCAATTCGTGCGTGAGGCTCCGCGACACCCCCGTGAACAGCAGGTTCCACACCGCGTGTTCGAGCACCGAGCCGTGCCCCACTTCCTTGATGTGGTGCAGGTAGGCGGCGTTCCCGCCCGGCCGCGGCTTCGCGAAGCTCATGTAGCACAATCGGCCCGCCGTCTCCGTGGCCACCTCCGCGGCAATCTCGCTGTCCGATTCCCACGTCACGCCGTGGTCGCCGAGGAAGCGATCGAGTTCGGCGTCGTCGATGATCTGACGACCGAGCACGTAGACGGAAGGTTCGGCGATCACGCGAAGGTCGGCGATGGACATGCGGTCACTCACGAAGTTGGACTCGGGCTTGAAACGACATTCTATCGGACGAAGCACTTCGAGAAATGTCGGAAGCCCGGCGCGGAATTTTCTTGCATCTCGGAAACAGGATGGTAATGAACTTCCGTTCACCTCTCACTTCGCACCTCGATCCCCGGTTCCCACCATGACATTCCTGCTGCTTACTGCATCCCTCGGGATGCCGACGATCGCATTACCGGCCGAGGTGAACGCCTCGCCCGGTCGCCTCGTGAAACTCACCGCGACCACCGATGGCAAACTCGTCCGCTGGGTACTCGCTTCGGACGACGCCGACCTGGTCCCGTTTCCCGATGGGAAGACGGCGCTGTTCTGTTCGCCGAAGCCCGGCCGCTACGTCGTGTTCGCCTGGACCGCGGCAGGCGACGTTCCTTCTGAAGCGGCAAAGTGCGTGGTCGTGGTCGGCGAGCCGCAGCCGATCCCGCCGCCAAGACCGGTTGACGAACTCGCGGCGGAGTTTCGCAAGTTGCTCGCGGCCGATCTTCTACCCGGCAAGTTGGCCCATCTCGCTCAACTGGCGGCGCTCTATCGCGAGGCGGTCGCTTTCGTCGATCTCCCGGAGGTGAAGTCGGCCGGCGATCTCGCGGCTCGACTTCGCACGGCGGCCAGTGTGTTGCTTCCCGCCGAGGCTCTGGTTGCGATTCGTAAGCGCATCGCGGAAGAGATCGCGAGGGAATTGCCGGCCGATGGGGACGCACCGCTCGATGCCGCGGCCCGCAAGAAGGCGGCGCAACTCTTCGCCCGCATTGCTTCATCACTGGAGGCCGCCAAATGAAACGCCGAAGCTTACTCCTCGCTGCGATCTTCGTTGCAGGTGCCGCAGTGGGCGCGTTCCGCCTTCCAACTCGCGAGGCGGAGTCGCCCCCGTTCGACGATTCGATTCGCGCCTTCGGCTGGGTCGACGATCCGCACGAAGTGAGCGCCATCGCCGAGAGTCCGCGATTCGGGCGCTTCTGCGACACGGAAGCGTTCGGTGCCATTTACGAAGGCCCTGACGATGTCTTCCTCTGGGATGCGTGCCGCAAGGCGACCGGCGACGTGTTGCCGCCGCGCGATCAAAAGGGCGTGGGAAGTTGCGTCTCGTTCGGCACCGCGTCCGCCATCGAGCATTTGCTCTGCGTTCAAATCGCGAACGGCGCTTCCGAAGAGTATCGCGACCTCGCTCAGGAGGTGATCTACGGCGGATCGCGCGTCGAGATCGGCGGCGGCACCATTCGCGGCGATGGCAGCATCGGGGCCTGGGCCGCCCAGTTCGTCACGCGGTTCGGAGTCGTCGCTCGCGGCAAGTTCGGCACCCACGACCTACGAACTTACGACGAGGCGCGATGTCGCGAGTTCGGTGCGCGTGGAGTGCCCGACGACCTCGAACCGATTGCGAAGAAGCACCCGGTGAAGAGCGCGTCGAACGTCCGCAACTGGGACGAATGTCGGGCTGCGATTCGCAACGGTTATCCGGTGGCCGTGTGCAGCAGCCAGGGCTTCAACACGACGCGCGACGCGGACGGCTTCTGTCGGGCGAGCGGCACCTGGGCCCACTGTATGGCCATCGTCGGCATTCGCGGCGGCCCTCGCCCCGGTGCCTTCCTGTTGAACTCGTGGGGCCCGAACGCCCACACCGGCCCGCGCGGCCTCGGCGACCCATCGCCCTCCGGCTTTTGGGCCGATTCGACAGTTGTGGACCGCATGTTGAAACAAGGCGACTCGTGGTCCTTCAGCAACGCCGTCGGCTTCCCGGCCCGCAAACTGAACTGGTATGCGAGCCGCCCTCGGGCCAAGTCCGATCCCTTCACCATTCGGAGGAACATTCCATGCGTGCAATTTTGAGTCTCGCGGCGATGCTGAGCGTCGGTGCGAGTTCGGTCGAACCGGAAGTCCTCCGCGCTCGCGCGGCCCTCGCACTGGCATTCGCCTCTCCGAAGTCGAGCTATGCCGAGTCGTATAAGAAGGCCGCGGCCGAGGGGAAGCCGCTGATCGTTTTCGTCGGCCAACCCGCGAACGATGTCGCGGGTTGCGTCTGCGTTCGCGTGGAAGCATTCCCGGAGTGCGAAGGCCCGGCCGTAATCATCGGCCTGCCTTCGGTTGCGGGCTTGCGTCGAGTCGATCTTCCCGGGAAGCCAACTGTCGAATCGATCCAGCGACTTCTACCGGCCGGCCGCTGTGACGGTACAACGAACTGTGGGAAGCAATAACGCCCTGAGCCAAGATGAACCTCGCCCTTCGACATCAACCGATTCCCGATTCGCCGCTAGCCCAGTGGGATTGCCGCTGGAAGCTCGCGGCGTTTTTTTGTGCCGTCAGTGGTACCGCCTCCCTCGATCATCTCGCTCCCGCGATCGCGGCCCTCGCTTCCGGATTGATGTTGCTCGCGTTCTCGAATCTTTCCGCGAAGTGGATCAAACCAAGGCTCGCGGCCTTCGCATTGGCGGCGTTGCCCTTCGCGATCATCCTGCCGTTCACGCTCGATGGACCGGGCTGGGAATTGTTCTCATTCCCCATTTCCGAACGCGGGCTGATCTCGGGATTGGCCGTCCTCTGTCGCGGCCTTGCGATCGGCAGTTTCGTACTCGTCCTCGTCGGCACTGCACCGCTCCACTACACCTTCATCGCGGCCCGCCGCCTCCGCATTCCCGGCGTGCTCGTCCTCCTCGCACTTCTCGCCTACCGATACACCTTCCTCTTGAACGACGAATTGCGCAGGCTCCGCGTCGCCCTCTGGGTTCGCGGCTTCCGCACCCGCCCCGCACGGCACACCTACCACACGTTGGGCCAAGTCGTCGGTGCAGTTCTCGTTCGCGGTTCGGATCGCGCCGAGCGCGTGGCCGACGCCATGCGCTGTCGAGGCTTCGACGGCCGCTTCCACACCCTCGCCGAGTTCCGAACGCATCCCCACGATGTCGTATTCTTTCTGCTGGCGATTCTGACGGCCGCGGGGCTCGTCGTCTGGGACAGGTTGTTCATCGCGTGACTCCTCCGCCTGCACTCTCCACTCACCACTTGAGCCACGTGTATGCCGATGGCCGCACGGCACTCGACGACGTTTCGTTTTCCGTGGAAGCGGGCGAGTGCGTGGCAATCGTCGGGCCCAACGGTGCCGGGAAAACGACGCTCTTCTTGCGGCTCTGTGGCGTGCTATCGGGGAAGCTCGGGCAGGCATCCGTGAATGGACTCGATCCTGCCGATCCGAAGCAGCGCAGGAATCTGCCCGCGACCGTAGGCGTCGTGTTCCAGAATCCGGACGATCAACTCTTCTCCTCGACCGTCGCGGAAGACGTCGCGTTCGGGCCGTTGAACCTCGGTGCGACGGTCGAAGATGCGAAGGAGCGGGTCGCCTCCGCGCTTCGAGCGGTCGGTTTGCCGGACGCCGGGGAGCGCGTGCCGTTTCAACTTTCGGGCGGTGAGAAGCGCCGGGCCGCGCTCGCCGGCGTGCTCGCCATGCGGCCCGCAGTACTCTTGCTCGATGAACCGAGCATGTTCCTCGACCCCCGCGGCCGGCGCGAACTCCTCGGCCTCATCCGATCCCTTCCCGGAACGAAGCTCATCGCCACGCACGATCTCGAACTCGTCCTCGATTTGTGTTCGCGCGTGATCGTGCTCGATGGGGGGAAGTTGCTCGCCGACGGCCCCGCGAAGCAACTGCTCGCCGATCCGGAACTCATGGACCGCCACGGATTGGAAGTGCCTTATCGGTTGCGAACGATTCGTTGATCGCGCGGAAAGCATTGCGTGGTGCCGTGAGGGATTCGTATAAACGGGAGCAAGAAAGCTCGAGGCCATTCTTCTCGATTGCGATGGGAGGCTCGCCGTGATCACTTATTCGTTTCCGGGCAAGGTCGTACTCGTCACCGGGAGTTCGCGCGGGATCGGAGCGGCGGTACTCGGCCACTTCGCCCGAGCCGGAGCCACCTGCGTACTCCATTTCTGGGACGATCCCGAGGGCGCGAACCGGGCCGATGCCGAGAAGCGCGTCGAAGAATTCGGCAGCAACGTGACCGCCCTTCCCGCGGACGTGCGCGACGCCGCCCAGATGGAAGCGCTCATGCACTCGGTGAAGGAGAAGTTCGGCGGGCTCGACGTACTCGTGAATAACGCGGGCATCATCCGCGACCGCACGCTCCGCAAAATGACGCTCGACGAATGGCACGCCGTGATTCAAACGAACCTCGACGGCGTGTTCCACTCGTGCAAGTTCGGCACGGAGATCCTTCGCGATGGCGGGCGGATCGTGAACATCGCCTCGGTGGCCGGGCTCGTCGGGTTCCACGGGCAAACGAATTACGCCGCGGCGAAGGCCGGCGTGATGGGCATGACCCGCGTACTCGCCAAGGAACTTGCACGACGGCAAATCACGGTCAACGCCATCGCCCCCGGCGTGATTCAAACGCCGATGCTCGGCGAAGTGAAAGATGAAGTGAAAGCCGAGTACTTGAAGCAGATCCCGGCGGGTCGCCTCGGCCAACCGGAAGACATCGCGAACGCCGTGCTCTTCCTCGCCAGCGAGGAGAGCGGCTACATCACGGGGCAGGTGCTGCCCGTCACGGGCGGATGGGTCTAAGGTTATTTGGCAGGCCAGAGCACGCGCCCGGACGCGGTCGTTCGGATGCTGTAGAGCGTGCCGCCGCCGGTGATGTACAGCGTCTTGAGGTCGTCGCCGCCGAAGGCGCAGTTCGTCACTTCATCCGTGGGCACGCCGATGAAGTCCAGCAACTTTCCGGTCTTTGGATCGATGACGTAGATCCCGCCCTTCACGTCCGTGGCTGGTTCCGCAGGCGGGTTCGGTTTGTTGAGACCACCCGCCACATAGAGCCGCCCCTCCTTGTCTTGCTTCAAACCGTCCGGACCCCGACCCTTGCCCCAATCGTAAAACAACTTCCGACTTTTCGGATCCACCGTGCCGTCGGGCTTCAGGTCGAAGCGATACAGTTTGCGGGCACCGCCGAGGTCGTTGTTGTTGTCCGCGACGAAGAGAAACTTGTCGTCCGCGGAGACGAGCACGCCGTTGGCGCGTTCGACCTCGCGGCCAAGTATGCGAGTCACTTTGCCGTCCGGGTCGATGCGGTACACGCCCTCGATCGTTTTGCCGTTCTCATCGAGAAGCTGCATGTCTTCGCGCGAACCGTAGCGCGGATCGGAGAAGTAAATGCGGTTCTTAGAATCGATGGTCAGGTCGTTGGGCTGGTTAAATTTCTTGCCATCGAACTGATCGGTGAGCACGGTGAGCTTGCCGTCGCGGTCGAGGCGCGTGATGCGGCGCTGAACCGGTTCGCAGCAAACGAGCCGCCCCTCGCGATCGAAGAGCAAGCCGTTGGTGCCGGCCTTCTCGCGGTAGATGCTGGACTTGCCGTCGATGCTGAGGCGGTGAATTCCGCCGTGGCCGCTGGTGAGGATGCCGAGCTTCGGATCCCACGCGGGGCCTTCGCCGGCCGAGCCCTTCTCGGCCTCAACCTTGAGCTTGGCACCGGGTTCAAAGATCGGCTCCGCGGCCGACGCGGGAAGTGCCCCAACGATAAGCATGAAAAGCAGACCGATTAGCCGCGACGCGGAGTCTTCGGAGCGAAGCGCTCCGCTTCGAAGACTCCGCGTCGCGGCTAATCGGAAAGGCGCGGGTAGCAGTTCGAGGTGCATGATGTTTCCCGTTTACTTGGCACCAACGAGGCCCTTCAACTTCTCGTGACCGGCGCGGGTGCAGTAGTCGCCGAAGAGTTCACCGGTGGTGCGCTCGGCCTTGAACGCCGTGAAGATGTTCTTCAGCTTCGGCACGATCTGGTCGATCGGCACGGAGTCTTCGAGTTCGGCGTTCATGCGGCGACCGAGGGTGTCGCCGCCGATGTAGAGCGTGTACTTAGTGCCGCCGCGACCGACGAGGCCGATCTCGCTTTGATACGGCCGGGCACAGCCGTTCGGGCAGCCGGTCATTCGCACGCTGATCGCTTCCTCACCCAGGCCGAGTTCCTCGAGCATCGTCGCGAGTTGAGCCGTGAGTGTGGGCAGTGCCCGCTCGGCCTCGGTGATGGCGAGGCCGCAAGTCGGGATCGCCGGGCAGGCCATGCTGTACTTCCGCACCTGGCTCAGGCTCTCGGGTCGCGGGATGCCGTACTCGTTGAGCATCGAGTCGATGCTCGGTCGATCCGCGGTCGCGATGTCGCACACGAGCACGTCTTGTTGCGTGCTGAGGCGAACCGTTGCCCGATGCTTTTGAACGATGGCGCGAAGGCCGGAGCGGAGGCGCATCGAGCCTTCGTCCTTGATGCGGCCATTCTCGACCGAGAGGCCGAGGAACCACTTTCCTTCGCCTTGCGGGTGCCAGCCGAGGTGGAGGTCCATCCCCGTAATCGGTACATCCTTCGGCATGCGGAGCGGCCCGCCCCAATAATCGCGGGCGAACACTTCGCGGAATTTTTCGATGCCCCAATCGTGCATCACGTACTTGAGGCGGGCTCGCTTGCGATTGGCGCGGTTGCCGTGATCGCGAAACAACTTCACGATGGCCTCGGAGGCCTTCACCACTTCATCCGGTTCGACGTAGCAGACCGCCTGCGCGATCAGCGGGTAAGTGTCGGACATGCTGTTGGTCTGGCCTTGTCCACCCCCGGCGTAGAGGTTGTAGCCGATGGGCGAACCCTTTCCTTCGCGAACGGCGAGGAAGCCGAGGCATTGCGCGAGGATGTCCGTGCAGTTGTCTTCGGGGAGTGCGAGCGCGACCTTGAACTTGCGCGGCAGGTAGACCTTCCCGTAAATTGGCTCCTGAACCTCCGGATTCCCAGACGCGAAGCCGCAAGCGGCAGCGGCTAGTTCGCCGTTGAGCCAGATGTCGTGATAAGCCTTGGTGCCGGCGAGAGGAGCAAGGTGCTTCGCGATCGCATCGGCGAGTTGTTGCATTTCCTTGCGAGCAGGATCGTTTAATGGCGCGGGGCAGGCCACCACGTTGCGATTGACGTCGCCGCAACCGCCGAGCGTCGTGACGAGCGCGTCGTTGATGCCGCGGAGGAGCGGCTTCATGTTGTTCTTGCCGATCCCGTGAAACTGGAAGCTCTGCCGCGTGGTGACGCGAAGCGTGCCGTTCGCGTGCAGCCCGCACAGTTCGTCCATGCCGAGATATTGGTCCGACGTGAGTCTGCCACCGGGCAGTTTGAGGCGCACCATGAACATGTATGCTTTTCCAACGCCGACTTTGTCGCGCTTCTTGCGGGCGTCGCGGTCTTCCTGTTGATAGCTGCCGTGAAACTTGATCAGTTGCGTGTTGGCCTCGCTGAGGTGATCCAGCGCGGGGTCCGCGAACTCCTCGGCAATCGTCCCGCGCAGCCAGTTGGAGTGTTCCTTGAATCCCTCGACGGATGAGAGTTTCACTTCCGGGGCATCCTGTACCGCTTCGTTCGCCATGATTTCCATCCCACTACGCCGGAGAACGAGACGCTGGAATTATAGCGATTGCCGAGGCACTGGGGTGGCACTTCCTTCCACCCGCTGCGACATCCGAATTGTGCCCCTTCGAACCGAAGTGCAGTCTACACCTAGATCAGGATGAGCGCCTCGGGAAAGCGATGCTGCAAAGCTGACTCATCTTTCGGTCCGAGCCCGTTGCGACGCACATCCAGGTAATACAAGTTCAACTTCGATTTCTCGACCATCAGTCGCACGCCGTCGGATCCCAAATAATTTTGGGCGAGGTTCAACCAGCGAAGATTCGCGGCTTGTTCGTGGCGAACGATTTCGCGGACGCCTTCCGGCCCGATGCCCTGCCCTTCCAGATCCAGTAGCCGCAAGCGATCCCAGGGAATAACCCAGCCGAGTTCTAAGTGCGTGAGCGAACCCGGCATGGCACTTCCGCCACTCCATCGCAATCGAAGTTCTTCCACCTCCGAAACGCAGGCGCTGCCGAGGGTTTGTTTCAAATCGTCGGAGCGAAACGAAACGCCGGAGAGATCGAGTTTCGCGAAGCGACGGTGGTCGGCCTCGCGAAAGCCCTTGGCAATCGCCGGCCCGAGGTTCGAAATATCCGAGAGGTCGAGGCTCGTCAGGTTCGGCCAAAGTGGCCCCGAGACGAACTCGCGGAACCAGGGCGGGAAGATCGGATTGCCGCGGAGAGAAAGGTGCCCAAGATTTGTTAGAGACGGGGAATTCGCGAGGTTCACGCAATTGTCGTAGCTCAGTTCCACATTTTGAACGTCGAGCGAGTGAATCTTTTCAAGTTGCTGCACTTCGAAAAACGGAGCGAGCGGCACTTCGTATTCCGAACGGCTCGGGATCGGCCGCACAGCCCGGATCGATCGAATCGGTTCCAACTCGAAGAGGGCCGCGGCATCGTCGGGAAACTTCGCGGCATCGACATTCACGTGTTCGATGAAGCCGCGTTCGAACGCCACGTCGAGCACGAGTCCGATCAGGTGCCGAGTCCACGTGCCATTTTTGGCCATCTCGAGCAGGGATCTGGCCGCAATCATCGCTGCACGCGTCGCCGACGTAAAGGCCTCCGCTCGGGCGATTTCCAATTGGAAGCGAATGAACGCGGCACGATTGCCGGCCGACGCGCGGCCGATTTCAGGAAGCGAACTGCCGTTTTCTTCCAACCAGTCCGCGTAAAGGTGCCGCGGCAAATCGTCGTCCGGATTCGCCCGAATCGCGGCCAGCAGTGCCTCGCGGTCCGACATGCGATTCGGGGGAAGGGTGAAAGGGACGCCAGATAGCCGCACAAGCACGTTATCGTGCGGGTCGTGCGAGCGAAAGGTGGAGCCAGGGCAAATTTCCCACGATTTTCATTCAGCTCGCCAGTGTAGAATGCGGTATCGTTAAGCTGTGGAGCTTGAGATTAGCGAGGCCGCGTTGTGCGTAGAATTTCGTTTCTGATTCTGGCCTCACTTCCGCTCGCGTCGCCGGCGGCACCGGTGCCCGCCCATCTCATGGGTAAGCCCGAGATTCAACTCGCATACGATCCCGCGGAGATGCCGCTCGGACGTTCGTTCAAGATCGCGATCCGCAACTCGGGCAGTGCCGACCTGCAAGTCTGGACCGACCGGCCTTTCGGCATCGCCAACTTTCTCGATGCCGAGATTCGCAACGAGAAAAACGAACGCATCTCTCGCCTTTACCAGTGGTACTCGCCCGCGGACGCGGGTACCGTCGTGCGTCTGGCCGAGACCATTCCCACCGGCAAATCTTACGAGAGCCACTTCCCCATCTTCAACTCGGTCGACGACAAGAACCTCCTTCCCGGCAAATACAAGGTTCGCGTTCGGTTCAAATATCGCGATCACGATGTCGTTTCGAACTGGGTCTCGGTCGAAGTCACGGAGTTGCACATTCGCACTAAGCACATCGTACTGGGGCCTTGAAGCAGGCACGCGGTTCAGTTCAATACGAGCCGGCAGCGTCAGCGACGGTATGCTTACACCGTCGCTAACGCTTCCGGCTCGTAGCACTCTGCCTCTGTGGTTAGAATCTGGATATGTCCGACACCAGCCTGTTCTTCTCGACGCGGCCGGCTTACCCCTGGTCTCTCTACCCGATCGGGTTGCCGGCGCTTGCGGTCGTCGCGATCCTGATCGTCCTCCTCACCGTGTGGACGTACCTCGGCCACCCGCAGGCAACGCGCCGCCGCGTGTTCATCGTGCTGACTCTGCGTCTGCTGGCGCTCGCCGTCGCGCTGCTCACCGCGGTACGGCCGAGCATCGGCTTCCAGGAAGAACCCAAGATTCCCTCGGTGCTGTTCATCGGCTTCGACCTCTCCGAGAGCATGTCTGTGAAGGACGAGGTGAACGGTCAGGCTCGCATCGACGCGGTTCGCCGCATCCTCGATCGCTGCCAACCCACGCTCGACGAACTCGCCAACGATCAGAACGTGAACGTGAAGCTGTACGGTTTCTCGACCGCGGACTTCAGCGCCGATGCGAGCCTTTACGATCCGAAGGCCCCCGCCGACGGCAAGCGATCGGACTACGGCACGTACCTGAACAAGATATTCGAGAAGTGGCAGGGCGAGCGATTCATCCGCGGTCACCTCATCGTCGGCGACGGGGCGGACAACGGAACCGCGTTCTCCGCCGTGGGCGAAGCGAGCCGCTGGGGCAAGCGATCGTGGCCCATCACCACCTTCACCGTCGGCCAAGAAGGCACCACCGGCAGCGCCCGCGATCTTCAGGTCGCCTCCGTCATGTGCGACCCGTCGCCCGTGCCGATTAAAAATGAGTTCACGGTGGTCGCGCGGGTCAACGCCTACGGCTTCAAAGACACCCGCATCAAGGCCCGCGTCTTCTTCAACGACGTGCTTGCCGAGACCGTGGGCGTGCTGCTCGCAAAGGAGAAGGACAACGAGGTCCGCATTCCGGTGAAGGCACCCGAGAAGCCGGGCGAAGTGAAGGTGCGGGTCGAGATTGGCCGCGAGGAGAACGGCAAGCTCGTGCCGCTGCCGGGCGAAGTGACCGCCGTCAACAACTACTCCGAGACGTATCTCACCGTGACCAAAGAGGGCGTTCGCGTCCTGATCATCGACCGGCTCCGCTGGGAAGAGACGCGGCTGCGCGACGCCCTGCGAATTGAGAAGCGCTTCGACGTTTACGAAGTCATTCGCCAGACGAATTTGCCGGGTACGGCCGACGAGAAGCAGTGGCTCGACCTCGACAACCAGGCTTACGATGTCGTGATCATCGGCAACGTGAGCTACGAGCAGTTGGACAAGGCTCTCCCGGATGGCTCGTTGCCTGCGAAACTGCTCGACCGCGTGGCGAACAAGGGGATGGGCCTGATGTTCCTCGGCGGCGAAGCCGCGTTCACCGGCTACCCCGCCCCCCCCCCCGGCGACCCCGAAAAGCGACCGCTCGCCTTCGCCGATCTTCTACCCGTCTCGGCCGCCGGCATCTTCGAACAGGTGAACCCGGCCACCAAGCAGCCGATCACGTTCCAAACCGTTCCCACGGCCAAGGCCTTCGACGATCACGTACTCAAAATCGACCGCGATGAAACCAAGGCGAAGCAACTTTGGGACGAACTCAACGGCCGCCAGGACAACCGCACCTTCCGCATCAGCGGCTACAACAAGTTCGTGAAAAAGGGCTACGCCACGACCTACGCTTATGCTTCCTCCGACGCTACCGCACAGCCTGCCGGCAAGGAAATTCAAGCACCGAAGGGAACCGATCCGCTGCTGGTCGGGGCTCAACTCGGCGTGGGCAACAAGGGCCGCATCCTCGCCTTTGCCGCCTACGACACCGACCACTGGCAGCGCCTCGGGCAACCGCAAACCCAGCAGGGCGTCGAGATTCACAACCGCTTCTGGAAGCAGTGCATCCTCTGGTTAGCCCACCAGGAAGAAGACGAAGGCCAGGCCTACGCCCGACCCGAGTTTCGCCGCTTACCCGTCGGCGGCGACCAAACCATCTGGGTCGGCCTCAAAGCTCCCGCCGGCGGCGACGACCCCAATGCCGACCTCGAAGTGAAGATTCTTCCGCCCGGCCAGGACAAGCCCGAGGACGAGGACAAGGCTCCGAAGCAGACCGTGCTCAAGACCACGAAGGACGGCAAGCCTGCAACCAAGGTGCTGTTCAAGCCGCCAGCCCAGGGCGAGTACAACGTGGTCGTGACTTCACCCATGAAGGGCCCGGACGGTAAGCCGCTGATCGGCCCCGACGGCAAGCCGCAGAAGTATCGCGGCACTGCGCGGTTCATCGCCTTTCCGGATGTATCCGACGAAATGCTCCGCGTCTCGGCCGACCCGCAGTTCATGGAGAAGCTGTCGGCCGCGAGCGGCGGCAAGGCCCTCCGCCTCGAAGACCTGCCCGACTTCCTGAAGGAACTCAAGGCGCAGAAACTGGACACGCTCAAGCCGAAGCCGCACTATTTGCCCGACTGGCGGCGCAACCACTCGAAGGGTTTCTTGCCGAGTTGGCTGGTGCTGTTCGTGCTGTGCCTGGGACTGGAATGGGGCTTGCGCAGGATGTGGGGCATGGTGTGATTCTGGCCGCTTGCGGCCTCGCGATTCCGCGTTCGGGCGCAAGCGCGAAGCCGCAAGCGGCGGATCACTTCGGTTCGCCCAAATTCTTCTTGAAGAACCCCGCAGTCTTCGCCCACAGTCGTTCCATCACGACCGGGTCGGAAGACGACATGTGCGTGATGCCGGGCAAGGCCAACGCTTCGAACTCGCGGCCGGCGCGGAACAGGGCGTCGCTCAGTTTCAGTGTGTGCCGGTAGTACACGTTGTCGTCCGCCGTGCCGTGAACCAACAGTAGCGGTCGCTTCAAGTCCTTTGCCAGCGGGATCAAACTCGCCTCGTCGTACGCGGCCTTAGACTCCGGCAATAACCCCATGTAGCGCTCGGTGTAGTGCGTATCGTAGTCTTCCCAATCGGTGACCGGAGCCCCGGCGACGGCGGCCTTGAACACGTCCGGCCGGCGGAGCACGCCGTTCGCCGCCATGTATCCGCCGAACGACCAGCCGACGATGCCGACCCGCTCGCGATCCATCTCCGGGAACTTGTCGCACAGCGCGTGCAGCCCCTTCACTTGGTCTTCGAGCGGCACGGTGCCGAACTTCTTGTAGATGGCCTTTTCCCACTCGGCCCCGCGGCCCGGCGTGCCGCGATTGTCGATGGCCACGACGATGAACCCCTGATCCGCGAGCCACTGCGGCACGAGCCAATTCCGCATCGCCTGGACCACGTGCAGGTGCTTCGGCCCACCGTATACATCGACGATGACGGGATACTTCTTCTTGGGGTCGAAGTTCTTCGGACGAACGACCGCGGTCCAATAATCACCGACTTTGGAGACGGTGACATTGGGTTTGAAGGATGGTTCGATCGCTACGGAGGGAAGCGGACTTGCATCCACGCTCTCATCGCTTTTGCGGATGCGAGTAACTGGCATCCCAGCCAGGGTGGTTGAGGTGACCACAAAGGGACCGGGAAACCAATGAGCATCGTGGCGAGGAACCACGGCCGTGTGAATGCCTGGCTCTGTCGTCAGCAGCTTGTCATCACTGCCAGGTAATCTCGCTCCTTGGGCGATGTAATGACGCCAGATGTGTTGCTCGGTCGGGTTCGTAGCTGCGTATGTGTAGACTATCTTGGCCACGGCCTCTTCACAAACCCAGACACCGGCTACCCCAAAGAGTTTCGATCCCTTCGGGATCGCCGCCCGTACTAAGAAGCCCCCCCGACCATCTCGGTGCTGAAGTTCGAGCTCGCCAAAGGCTGTCCCCAGCCAGATGAAATCTTCAACTTCCACACCCTCCTCGGGGACGTTGGCGTGGATATTCACCCACGCGGGATCTCGCTCCGTCAGCAGAACAGTGGTCTTCCCGTTCTCCATAACACATTTCAGCAGGGCGAGCTCCCGCTGTCGGCGATCCTGAACCTGAATCGCGCAGAGCTTGCCCTGCCATTTAACATCCACGAGGTACTCATACTTCTCACGATCCCAGTCCACCCATACCGTGTTGACGCCGTCCAGTTTCTTCACGCCCAATCTCACACTGACATTCTTCTTCCCCGGCCGCGGATAATACTGCGGGCTCGGCGGCACCTCCGGCTTCAACGGGTCGGCCACGAACCACTGCTCCACGCCGGTGTGATCCGCCTCCGCGTAAGCGATGCTCTTGGAGTCGGGCGACCACCAGTATCCGCTGAAGCGGTCCATTTCCTCCTGGGCCACGAACTCGGCGAGGCCGTGCGTCTTCACTTGTGTGCCGCCGGTCGTGATCGCGGTTTCCTTCGCTGCCGCTAGGTCGTAGGCAAACACGTCGAAGCCGCGGACGTAGCCGATGAGTTTGCCGTCCGGCGACCACTTCGGATCGACGATCGCGCCAAGTTTGCCGGTCTTCAGTTCGGTGGACTTGCCGGTGCCGCGGTCGAGCACGAAGAGTGCGTTCGAGAGCTTCACGAGCACGTGCGAACCGGACGGGTTGAGGTGGAAGTCCGCGAAGCCACCCACCGAGACGCGCTGGCGTTCACGCCGCGCTTTTTCTTCCGGCGTCAGGTTCTCGTCCGCGCCCTTGAGCAGCGCTTCGGGCGAGAGCAGTTCCTTCGTCTTTCCCGTGGCAACGTCGAATTCGAAGAGCTTCATCGTCGGCGTCTTGGCTTCGGCGCGAAGGAACAGAACGGTTTTGCCGTCCGGCGTGATTTTGGGTTTCACGGGCCGGCCGAGCATGAACCCGCGCGTCTCGGCGTACAGTTTGAGGAAGGAGGTATCCATGGGTTTCGGCGCGCCGGGTGTCTCTGCCGCCGGTGCAATTGTGGCGATGGCGAGGAGCATCAAGGATGCGGATACGGTTTTCATGGGTGTCTCGGTTTAACCCCTAAGGGCCCCAGGGTGCGCCGCTTCGAGGCGACCCTGGGCTGTGGAATAGAACCCCTTCTGGGTTCGAGCAAATTCATTCCGCGGGCACGACTTCGCCGCCGTTGCGGGTGCTCAACGCGGTCAGGGTTTGAGTCGAGGTGCTGGTCTTCAAGAAGCGGACGCTGCCGTCGCCCATCGCGGCATTCGCGCCGTCGATATGGAAGCTGCCGTAGGCTCCGAGGCGGGCGTACCACTGGGCGCTGATCGAAGACCAGGGCACCGGTGGTGGCGGTACCGGCGGCAACGGAGGTGGAGGTACCGGCGGAGGAGCCCACGAGATCGGGTTCCGAAAGTTGATCGGAGCCTGCGCACTCATGAGCGCGCCCGCTGCATTCAAATCGTTCGGCGGCGCCCAACGGCAGTAGGCCGCCTCCGATTGTATCGAGGGGTTCGTCGGGGCACCGGTGAGCGGAGCCTGGAAGAAGGAATCGAGGCCGCCGTCTCCGATGATGCGTTCGCCGAACAAGATGGTGTTCGAGAGGCCATCGCCGACGGCCAGGAAGTTCACCCCGACTTGATTGGCTTGCGGCTGGGAGAGCGATCCGGTGGTGTGGAACATGCCGTCGGTCGTGGCCAACGGCAGCGGCAAAGTCTTAGTGCCGCCGTTGCCGCCGTAGGTTGTGAACCACCCGAATTGATCGGGTTTGACGTGACTCGGGCAGAAGAGCAAGGGCAAGGCTGTGGAAGCTCGCGCCGGCGTTCCGGAGTAGTTGTTCCCGGGATTCGCGAAATCCCACTGGCGGTAAAGCGCGTCTTGTTCCGTTTGAGAGAGTAGATCCACGAAGATCGTGGTGAACCGGGACGTTCCCATCTCCGCGGCGCTGGGCAGTTTGCCGTTGGAATCGTGGTAGTTGTGAGCGGCAAGTGCGATTTGCTTCAGGTGGTTCTGGCACCGCAACCGGTTGGCGGCTTCGCGGACTTTCTGGACGGCGGGCAGCAAGAGCCCGATCAAGATCGCGATGATCGCGATCACCACGAGGAGTTCAATCAGTGTGAAAGCCCGGCGACGGACCATGTGTTTCTCGGGTGTCGGGTCTACTTCGCTTCCATCTTCGCGGACGGGCCGGGTCGCGTCCATTGCAGAATGAGGGAAATTGGCCTGAGTGGCGGAAGTGGGCGCGACCCGGGATCAAGTCGAAGAAGCTTTGAAGGACTGGCTCGCGAAAGCGGCGTTCCACAACTGCAAGTTCAAGCTGTTCGGCCACGGGAAAGGAAAGTCGCTCCGCTACCCGCCGGAGATGTTGGAGTTAGCGTAGTCGCTCTCCACCGGGACAAGTTCAACGCAGATCATGCCCTCGTCGTGGCTTCATCCTATTCTCTTGCGGGCATACCCGGAGAGGTCGTGGTACGCCCCAACGACTTCGACTTGAACGCGTCCCTGCCGCTCGCGATCGGCCCACGATCAGCTATCCATCAGCGTCCTAAGCAGTTCTTGCAGGTCGATACGATCCAGAGGCGAACTGATGCGGAGCCTTTCTCCGGTCGGCAAATCGAAGACCACCAATCGGGGGCCATCCGCGGTGGGCACCGTGATCGCCAGCCGGTTTTCGGAAGCGACGACTTGGACATTCGCGGCGTTGGGCAGATCCTGTTCCGGCGCCAAATAGCTGAACAACTCGGAGCCGAACTCGTCGAAGCCCCGCACGCGCGGGCCGCCGCCCGGACCGGGCAGCAGCGTCAACGCCGGGCGTCCGAAGGCGTCGGTGCCGATCACCGGAAACACTCCTCCGCGGAAGCTCGTCTCGAGGGCCATGAAGGAGGCCTGTTGCCGCAGTCGTGGGGCCTTTGGTCGATTCCAGGATGCGCTTCTCCGACACGGCACTCAGGAAAGGTGGTATGCGTTCCGTCGTGAGCAGATTGCAGAAGAGGCCAAGGCTTGGCTAGAGGCGAATGAGGTTGCGTTCGGGCCATGACTCATCGCGTTGATCTCGCACGCCGAACCGCTCTCATGACCTCCCAACTTGAGACAAAAGCTCCCCGGGCCAGCAATTCGGGGCACTTTTCCGAGGCGTCGCCTTCGCAAGCACACGTCAATCGGCGTCGGGATGGTTCGTCGACCCAGGCTCCCCACCCCGGCCCGCAGCCTCGCCCGGAACTCGGCCCGAGGGCCGGGAGCAGGCATCGCCGCATCCAGGGCCGCACGGACCTCCGGCGGCGGGACCGCCGCCGGGCAGTTGTGGGCGTCCGTCAGGTTCGTCCAGAACGGCTCGGGTTCGCGGTCCGCGAGGCGCTGTACTTCGTGTGCGGCGTCGACCTCACCGCGATCGAGGGCATCGACGAGATTCACGCGCTCACCTTGGTGGGCGAATTCGGCACCGACTTCACCAAGTGGCCGACGGTGAAGCACTTCGCGAGTTGGCTGGGCCTGTGTCCGAACTGGAAGCAGACCGGCGGGAAGGTGAAGTCGAGCAAGACGCGGAAGGGTAAGAACCGGGCGGCGACGGCACTGCGTCTGGCGGCGTTCAGCCTGATCCGCAGCCACAGTGATTTGGGCGCGTATTTGCGACGTCAGCGGTCGCGGATGGGCGCACCCATAGCGATCACGGCGACGGCCCACAAGCTGGCGCGGATCATTTACAACCTGATGCGCTACGGGCTGGCGTACTCGCGGCAGGAGGAAGCGTTATTCGCCGAGCAGGTGCGGACGCGGCTGGAGAAGCAGTTGCATCGCCGGGCGAAGGAGTTGGGCTTCGACGTGGTGCGAGTCGCGCCGCACGTGGGGGACGTGGAGCCGCCGTTGGTCGCCACACCGGCGTAGCGGACGGGCGTCGAACCGAAAGGGGTGCGAAGGGAAACGAGATTTGGAATCAGAATCGCGTTAACGTCTCGGCGCGAGACGCCGGAGACGGTGCGTGCCGAGGGACAGTCAAGGGAGGGGGAAGCTACTGGCCTTCACGCGGAGCCCGAATGAAGTTCCTGGGGCGGCGGCTTACTGGGCAGTTCGGTGACGCCAGTAGTTTTCGAGAGCCTGATCGATGGCCACCCGCTCGAACTCGTTGGCCTCCCGCCTGAACTCCAAATACGCCACAATGGCCGCCGCCTGCGCCGGGTCGAACACGGCGAATTTGTGACTGGCCGACTCGAACCAGGTTCGTTCGCCGTACCGACGCGGGTTGACCATCTCTGTCTTTGCGCGATCCTCAAGGCCGTGCGTCAGATGAAACACGGGCGTTGCAGAGGCGAGGCGACCGTCGATATCTGCGATCAGGTATGCGGGAAGGAAGAAACGAAACGCCTCGTCGGAGAAGAAACTTAACGCCGACGAGTAACCGTCCGGGGCTTGATCCAGGAAAGAAGGATCGAGCGACCGCCAGTCATTCTTGTCGGCGAACTCCTTCTCCAAGAGATACGGCTCATCGCCTTCATTGCTCCCGCGCAGGCACCAGTCGCCTGGGTACTCGACCCCAGAAAACGCATCGCGAATCAGAGTCTTCACGGTTTCAGCGTCCACCACGCCCTCTCTTGCCGAAAGAATCCATGCAACGATTGCGCCGCGTGCGGCCCCTGACAATGGTGAACGGGGCGCATGTCGTTGCGTTTCTGTCATGATATCAGAAGTCGAC
>JAYTUG010000388.1:0-21049 GCA_043744695.1 Gemmataceae bacterium | reverse complement strand
GCGTCACGGTGCTGCTCGTTTCGCACGAACTGAGCATGGTCAGCCGGCACTCGCACCACGTCTTGTGTCTGACCGATGGGAAGATTTCGTGCGAAGGGCCGCCTCAGGAGATCCTCACGCCGGGGAACCTCGCCAAGACTTTCGGCACCGACATGCAGGCGTTCTTACACGATCACCATCATTGATGATTCAGCGGCCTAGGCTTTGCGACGGCGGGTCGAGTTGCACGCTGACCGACACCGCCGGCGGCACGTTCGTGCAACTTCCGATGCTGGGCGAGCTCATCGACTTGCAGCGGAGAGGCCGAACGCATGGTGCAGGCGGCGATGCTCGACGTATGATTAGCGATTTGGATCGACTTTCCACTTCAAGCCCGGCCCCACCCTGAGCAACCCGCTGGGCGACAGCAACTCCCAATCGGAGACTGTTTCTCCCGATTCCGAAGGGACCGGTAGCACTTCAAGCACCGCTCCATCAGTCAGCGAAACCTTCAAAACAACGCCGGGTTCTTGGCCTCCCAGCATTGCAGAAGTAGAAATGTTTTGGACGTTTGATCCGGCCTTCACAAAGCTACCGGATTCCAGAACCGAGGCATTGAGCGGCCGATGTGGGCGTGGGTTTCCATCGTCACCGAGTGGAATCATGCACGATACAACTGCGTTTTGAATCGCCGAATGAAGTATCCATGCGGATGCCCGAATGCTCAGAACATGACTGCCCATCGTGCGAGTCGATTCTCGAACTGGATACTCACGAGCAGTGCCGAAATGAACCGTTAGCTCAGAATTGAACGATTCGCGGGAGAAAAGATACGGCTGCCCTACGAGCGAATCCGATACGATGTCGCGCAGCGTGGCGAGTTTGTGCCCCAGTTCTTCGCCGGACGTTGGATTAAGTAACGCACTCATGACTCGTCCAGATTCAGGTACTCGCGGGCCAAGTCGTTTAGCTCTTGTTCGGTGAAGTCGCCGCTATCCGCTCCGCCGTCTCCAGCGTCCTTACACTGGTGTAGATAGTCGCGAAAGAGAAACTCTTGCTCGGGTGTCATACGGAAACGCGCACATACCGCATCTACCTGACGCAAGCAGTCGCGTCTTCTACCCACAAGACACCTTGGGCGGCAAGTCAGTTCCGCAAAACATTATGGAGCAATGGATGTCCCTCATCCTAACTTCGGAATGCAACCGCCGCAAGCGGCCCGGACGGACGCGCTCCCAGGTCATTCCTTCGCGATGGTCTCATCCAGGTTCAAGAGGACCCGGGCGACCAAGGTATACGCCGCCCAATCGTTCATCTCCAGTCCGGCCGGCAACTTCGCCTTCGGTGCCTTCTCGCCGGTCGCCACCTCGGCCGCGTTGGCCTCACCCGCGGCGAACCGCGTGCGGTGTTTCTCCAACAAAGCCAGGAGTAGCTTCGACTCCGCGGCGCTGGGCTTGCGTGCCGTGCAGAGGCGGAAGGCGTACTGGATGCGTTCGGAGTCGGCCTTGCCGCCTTCGAGGATCGCGCGTTTGCCGAGCCCGCGAGCGCACTCTACGAAGACCGTTTCGTTCAAACCCGTGAGCGCCTGCAGCGGCGTATTGGTGCGAGTTCGCTTCACGCACGATTGTTCGCCGATGGGTGCGTCGAATACCGTGAGCGCGGGATAGGGGGTGGAGCGACGGCGGAACGTGTAGAGCGCGCGGCGATAGCGTTCGTCGCCCGTGGCTTCGATCCACTCGAAGGGACCGTAGCTCACCGGCCTCTGGAAGAGAAACTGCGGAGCAGGAGCGAACACGCTCGGTCCGCCGAGTTTCGGGTTGAGCAACCCGCTCGCACTCAGGGCAATGTCGCGGACGATTTCGCCATCGACGCGGAAGCGAGGCCCACGGGCCAGCAGTCGGTTCTGCGGATCCTTCGCCAGTAACTCCGCCGTGACCTTGGAAGATTGGCGATACGTGGCGGATGTTGCGATCAGCCGGTGGAGGTGCTTGATGGACCAAGGTTGCCAGTGCCCACCCGTTGCCACGGGGGGGCTTTGGGTCGGTTTCATGAACTCGACTGCCAGCCAGTCCAACAGTTCGGGATGGCTCGGCTTCTCGCCTTGGGTGCCGAATTCCTCCGAAGTGTTGACGAGCCCCGTCCCGAAATACTGCTGCCAGATGCGGTTTGCGAACGCCCGTGCCGTGGTCGGCGAGCGTTTGTCCGTCACCCATTTGGCGAACGTGAGGCGGTCGGGCTTTGCTTGGTCGGGCAGCGGGTGGAGGAAGGCCGGGACGCCGGCGACCACTTCGTCGCCGGGCTTCAGGAAGTTGCCGCGCTTCAAGAGGTGCGTGGTTCGCGGCTCCTCGCGCGATTGCACGACCAAGCTCGTCGAGCCTTGCGGCCACTGCTTCCACAGAGCCTCGATCGCCTCGTTGGGCACCTTGTACTCCGGCACGGTCGTGCGCCAGTGGTCGAAGATTGCGGCAGTCTGGGCCGGGCTGCGCTTGGCGACGGGGATCGCCAGCGCGTCTTCGACCCGCGGCGGAAGCGGGTCGGCGTCCGGAACTTTGCCCTCCGTCGCGCTGAGCCGGAAGCGGCCGAGGTTGTTGTTCATGTGGTCGTCGCTGTTCCAGCCGCCGTGGTTCTGCTTCAAGTTGAAGTGCAGGACGCTGCCCTCGGGAAGGTCGATCGGCTTCTCGGGAATGAACACGGCTTGCCGGGGCGAATTGCGGCGGCCGGGGCCAGCGTCGATGCCCCACGCCGTGTCGTCCTTGCCGTCGATGGCGAAGCTCACCGGGCCAGTGACGCGCTTCTTCTTGCTCTGGTCGTCGTAGTTCTTTTCGAGGTCGCGCTCCGGGTTCGCGTAGTCCGCGAACGCCTTGGTGAACTTCACCTTGCTCCGAACACCCGGTGCTGACGCACCGGGCTCGCCAGGTTTCTCGACCTCGACGCTGAACTCGGTGAGGGCGCTGGTCCCCATGAGCGAGCGACCGGGGCCGTTGCACGGCAAGTTCGGATCGTTGAGCAGTTCGAGCCGGAACGCGATGATGCTCTTAATCGGGCTCGGTCCGCGCATCAGTGTGCTGAACTTCGTTGGCGCGTAGCCTTGCGCGAGGATCGAGCCGTCCTTCTGCGGGAAGTAGCGCTGCGAGTTGTCCCCCGCGTTCTCGACCGCCACGGTTTGCCACTTCGGCAGCTTCTCGACGATGCTCTTCTCCCACTTCGCCATGCGTTCCGCCCAGTCCGCATTCGCGTGTTGCAACTTCTCGATCTCGGCCTTCATCTTGTCGCGCAGGCCGCTCGCCTTCATCTGGTCGGTCGGCGAGTACGTCACCCGCTGCGTCTCGTAGTCGTTGTTGAGAAACGCGAAGACGCGGAAGTATTCTTCCTGCGAGATGGGGTCGAACTTGTGGTCGTGGCACTGGCAGCAGGCGAACGAGAGCCCGAGGAACGAACGGCCGACGGCGTCCATCCGGTCGAACATGGCATCCATGCGGAACTGTTCCGGATCGACGCCGCCTTCTTCGTTCAGCATCGACATGCGGAGGAAGCCCGTGGCGACGATCTGATCTTGCGTCGCGTTCGGTAGCAGGTCGCCGGCGAGTTGCTCCCTCACGAAGCGATCGTACGGCATATCGTCGTTGAAGGCCTTCACGACCCAGTCTCGGTACATCCAGACCTGTCGCGATTTGTCCTTCTCGTAGCCGTCCGAGTCGGCGTAGCGGGCGGCGTCGAGCCAGATGCGGGCCCAGCGCTCGCCGTGGTGCGGGGAGGCGAGCAACTTCTCCACGAGCTTCTCGTAAGCGTTCGCGCTCGTGTCCGCGAGGTAGTCGTCGACTTCCTTCGGGCTCGGCGGCAGGCCGATGAGATCGAGGTAGAGCCGCCGACAGAGCGCGATCTTATCCGCCTCGGGGGCAGGAGCGAGCTTCTCTTTTTGAAGCCGATCGCGAATGAACGCATCGATCGGATTGGGCCCGTTCGGCCCGGGAACGGCGGGCCGTACGGGTGCCTGGAACGCCCAGTGTTTCGCGGCATCGGCTGGCGGTGCGGCTGGCTTCAGGCCGTCGGCGCGGGCCAGCGGGATCGCCATCAAAAGCACGCCGAGCGGGAGAAGGCGGAGCATGAGATTCACCTCGGAGCAGGGATTCACTTCGCTCGTTCGATCCAGCCGCCGCCGAGGACGCGGGCTCCCGCGTAGAACGCGACGGCCTGGCCCGGCGTGACCGCGGGCACCGGTACTTCAAACCGAACTTCGGCCCCATCGCCAGTTGGAAAGACAGTCGCAGCCACCCCGGCGTGCCGATAGCGGATCTTCGCGGTACAAGCGAACGGTTCGACCGGCGGCTCGATCAGCCAGTTTAAGCGGGAAGCCTCGAGCCCATTTGCGAGCAGGTCTTCCGGGTCGCCGACGATCACTTCGCGCGACTCGGGGAGAATATCGAGGACGAAGCGGCGACGGCCCACGGCCACTCCGAGACCCTTGCGCTGGCCCACGGTGAAGCGGTCGATGCCGTCGTGCTCGCCGAGGATGGTGCCGTCCTTCTCGCGGATCACGCCGACGGTTGCGACTTCGGGTCGGCGCTGCCGTACCACGTCGGTGTGGTTGCCGCTGGGGACGAAACAAATCTCGACGCTGTCCGGCTTGTCGGCGACGCCGAGCAGCCCGGCTTCGCGGGCGATCGCGCGAATTTCGGACTTGGTCCGGCTTCCCACCGGGAACAGCAAGTGCGGCAGTATCTCGCGCCGGATCCCGTGGAGGACGTAGCTTTGATCTTTCTCGGTATCGACGCCGCGGTGCAGTTCGAATTCGCCGCGGCGTTCGAACACCTGGGCGTAGTGGCCGGTGGCGATGGAGTCCGCGCCGAGCTTTTGGCCGAAGGCCCAAAGTTGCCCGAACTTCAGCCAATTGTTGCAGACTACGCAGGGGTTGGGCGTGCGGCCCTTCGCATATTCGTCCGCGAAGTAGTCGATGATCCGGTTGAACTCGCGCTCGAAATCGAGGGCGTAGAACGGAATGTCGAGCCGATCCGCGACGCGGCGGGCGTCGCTGGCATCGATGGCGGAGCAGCAGCCCTTCTTGTTATCGCGCCGAACGTCCGCGCCATTGTGCTGCTCGGAGCCGGTGCGCATGAACAGCCCGATCACGTCGTACCCCTGCTGTTTCAGCAGCACGGCCGACGCGGAGCTATCCACTCCACCGCTCATCGCCAGCACCACGCGTCCCGCCATTACTCGCACCTCGGAGTTCGACTCGGTTAATATAGTGGCACGATCCCGCGAGTGCGGGTTCACGGAGATCTCGACATGCTTCGCGCCTTCTTCGCCTCTCTGTTCGTCGGGTGCCCGGCGTTCGCTCACGATCTCTGGCTCGTGCCGCCGGATGCCGCCGTCGCTGGGAAACCAGCCACGATCCGGGTCGTCTCGGGCTCGAAGTTCGCCATCGGCGACCACGCCCCCGACCCCGCCAAGTTTGCGAAGTGCCTCGTGCGACTCGCGGACGGTACCGAGGGAAAGCTCGACGCAGCCGGAATCGAAGGCAAGAACGGACTCCTCGCGTTCGCGCCGAGCGGACCCGGCGTCTATGCGGTCGGAGTGGAAACGACACCGAAGGCGATCGAACTGGCCGCGAACAAGTTCAACGAATACCTCGTGTGCGATGGCTTGCCCCACATCTTTCTTCTGCGTGCGAAGGAAGAGACGCTCGACCGGCCTGCGAAGGAACGCTATTCGAAGTCGCCCAAGGCGCTGTTCCGAATCGGGGAAGGCGGCCCCGGCGACCCGAGCAAGCCGCTCGGATTGCCTCTGGAAATCGTGCCGCTTCAAGATCCCTTTCTTGCGAAAGCCGGCGACGCGCTGAAGGTTCGCGTGCTCTTCCGAGGCAAGCCGCTCGCCGAGGCCAATCTGGGCTGGGATCATCCGGGCGAAGGAGAACTGCCCGCGGGAACGGTTCGCACCAACGCCAAGGGTGAGGCACTGGTTCCCATTGCCCAGGCCGGCCTCATGACGATTCGGCTCACCCACATGACCCGACCGAAGGCTGCGGAATACGAATGGGAGTCGTTTTGGACGACGCTGACATTCCAGGTGCCAAGCCGCTGAGCGAGCGGAACCTCGCCCTCCCGCAAGCGATGCCCCGGCACTATCCTGTTGGGTACCGAACCTCCCCAACGGCGCGAGCCACCATGAAAGCCATTCAACTCGAGAAGCCCCAGCAGTTCCGCACGATCGACGTGCCCGAGCCGCCGAGCCCCGGCCCCGGCGACGCCGTCGTACGCATCCATCGCGTCGGCATCTGCGGCACCGATTACTCCGGCTTCCTCGGCAAAATGCCCTTCTTCAGCTACCCGCGAATTCCCGGCCACGAACTCGGAGTCGAGGTCGTCGCCCTCGGCGAAGGCGCGACCCACGTGAAGGTCGGCGACCGCGCCGCCATCGAGCCCTACATCAACTGTCAGACGTGCTACTCCTGCACCCGAGGCCACACCAACTGCTGCGAGAACCACAAGACTCTCGGCGTCCACATCGACGGAGGCCTTTGCCCGCTCTTCACCATTCCCGCCCGCAAATTGCACGTCTCGGCGAAGCTGACCTACGAACAACTCGCACTCGTCGAAACGCTCGGCATCGGCCTCCATGCGATCAACCGGGCGAACCCGAAGCCGGAGGAAACGGTGCTCGTGATCGGAGCCGGGCCGATCGGCCTCTCGGTGATCGAGTTCGCGAAGATCGCCGGCGCGCGGGTCATCGTGATGGACCTGAACGAACAGCGGCTGCGCTTCGCCCGCGAACGGATGAGCGTGACGGAAACGATCCTCGCTAAGAGCTTCGACGACGATGTGAAGGCCTTCACGGAATTGACGGCCGGGCGTCTCGGTAATGTGGTCGTCGATGCGACCGGCAGTTCCAAAAGCATGTCGACGGCGTACCACTTCGTTGGCTTCGCGGGGCGGCTCGTCTGGGTCGGCATCACCCAGGATCAACTCGCGTTCCCGCAACCGCTGATGCACCGCCGCGAGATGACCTTCCTGGCGAGCCGCAACGCCTTGAGTCCGGAGTTCACGCGGATTGTGCGGCTCATCGAGGGCGGCACGATCGACACGCGGCCGTGGATCACCCACACCGCGCCGTTCGAAGGCATGATCGAGGCCTTCCCCGGTTGGATGAAGCCCGAGGCCGGAGTCGTGAAAGCGATGGTGGAGATCGGGTAGCCTCAAGCCGTGGAGCGCGTTCGATCCTACAATTCGCCTCATCCCCATCCGCGAATTGTCGAGAGCATTCCATGGTCATCGCACGTCAAGCCGTCATTACCGAACCGTTCAAGGCCGGCGTCCGCGAGGTGCCACTCGCGGACCCGAATCCGAATCAGATTCTGATCGCGGCCGAGTACTCCGCCGTGAGTGCGGGCACGGAGCTCGCCGTGTACACCGGCACGCATCAGTGGCTCCAAGATCCCAATCTGCCGGACTGGAAGTTTCCGTTTCGCTCTGGGTACTCGGCCGCCGGTCGCGTGCTGAAAGTCGGCACGGACTTCCCCGGCGGCTTCCAGGAAGGCGACCGCGTGAGCTTTCCCGGCAACCACGCTTCCGCGGAACTCCTCACCGTGGGCCACGAGCGCTGCCGCGTTTGGAAGATGCCGGACAACCTGAGCTTCGAGAGGGCGTCGATCGCGTGCATCTCGCGCTACGGCCTCGGGGCTTCCATCCGGGCGGGGCTCACGCTCGGTCGCAGTGCCGCCGTCCTCGGCCTCGGAATCATCGGTCAGTTCGCGCTCCGCTGCCTGATCGCCGCCGGTGCTTCGCCCGTGGTCGGAATCGACGCCGTTAAAATGCGCCGCGACGCGGCCCTTGCCGCCGGCGCGGACTTCACCATCGACCCGAACGCCGGCGATGTGAAGAAGCAACTCGCGGACTTCCTCGGAATGCGCGGGGCCGAAGTCGTCGTCGACGCGACCGGCGTTCCCGATGCGGTGCCGGTCGCGATGTCCTTGGCGTGCGACGCGGGTCAGGTGATCGTAGTGGGCAGCCCGCGCGGGAAGGCCAAGGACGTGAACTTCTACGACGACCTGCATCGCCGCTACATCGACGTGTGCGGGGCGCACGGGAACATGCTCTTCGAACCGGCCCACACCCGGCTCGCCGGCAACTGGGACATTCACAAGGCCCAGATGTGGCTGCTGCGGTCGCTCGCCGCGGGCCGTCTGAGCCTGGCCGGATTGGTCACGCACACGATCCCACCCGAGCAACTCGGCGACGCCTACGAAGGCCTGCTCAAGGACAAGGACAACTACCTGGGCGTGCTCGTGAAGTGGGTTTAAGCTGACGTTTGCGGACGCTAACAGCGAACGCATGAAAACCTCCAATGTCGTCGAGGTGATCGTGAGTCGACATGGCTGTAGGTAAGGTTGGGATCAAGCCGCCACACTGCCACAGAGTTCACTTTGGCAACCCGACCCGTTTGGAGCCTGTTTCGATGGAAAGCATGGCCTGCTCCCCCTTCTGTTTTTAATTGAGGCCATGCTCTCGAATTCGCCTCATTTCAAGCGTTTCGGATGACCGATCCAGGATCATGCTGGCCATGCGCGATCGGCGAATCGACGTAACGTGTTGCATGTTCGCAACCTTCACGCCTGTCGCGCATGACCAGACGGGCCACGCGCGTTCGAAAGGCCTCTCGAAGTGAAACCTGCCGCAATTCAGAGCTTTGCTTCCACTTTCTTGGTCGTCCAGTGGATTTTTAGAGCCCATTACGATGGCGTTTGACGCGGAGTGGAATGGGAGACCGTGGTAATGCCTTAAGCTGTTGGCCACTTTTGCGCATTGACTTTGGCGAACGATTCGAGATTTCGCAAGTTTTCCTTTTGCTTCCAGTGCCTGTCAGTGTAGACGTTAACGAACAAGCCGCTGCACGAACGAGAGAAAATCCATGAGCAATCCAGAACATGGGCTACTATGATCGGCGGTTGGCGTGGTTCCATTTTCGTCCTCGGCAAATCATGCTCCAGACGCTCAACTCCTGGCTGCGGAATTGGACGCGTTTCGCGGCGCTCGTGCTGGCGCTACCAGCTTGTTACCTGGCTTATCTTCTCGGCATCGCACTCGGACCGGCACAATCGCCCAGCACCGTTCCGCAAATTCAACCTACATCAAACCAACTCCCGAACGGACTCGAAGTCGAAGCCGCCGATCTCGACCTCGGCGAAGTTTGGGAAGACCCGGCATTTGTACGGCCCGTCAAGATTGTGAATCGCGGTAATAAGGAAGCCCGCGTCGTCGATATGTCCGGCGGGTGCGAGTGTACTGCCATCGAGCCCAAGGCGTTCGTTCTCGCTTCGGGCCAATCGCAAAGCGTGAACGTGAAGATCGACCTCACGCACCGCTTCCCCCATCAGTTCGGGGTCGACCGTCGCGAACTGGCCGTCACCATTCACCCGACCCTCGCGGATCGAGGAGCGTCGGCCGACGGTTGGAAGGTCCTCGGGGTCATCAAAAGTCGGGTCAGCCTGGAAAGTCGCGGTCTGGCGTTCACGGACCTCTGCGGGCAAGGTGGACCGCCCGTGACGCGGAAGATGCGGGCCACGACCCATGTGCCGCTCGCGGGTCTGGAACTCTCGGTTCCGACCGGAATGGGAACCGCCACGGCGCGACCAGTGCCGGGGCAGACGGGTAAGTACAACATCCTGGTAACGCCGAACTCGGCCCTTCCGCTCGGCCCCTTCCGGTTCGACGTGGCTGTAACCGCCATTGCACCGGACGGTGTCAGGTCGCCGTGTGCATCGTTCTATGTGGAAGGGGAAATGGTCTCTCCCGTCCGGATCGTTCCGAGTCTGGTGCTTCTGGGAGAGCAAGCGGTCGGTTCGAAGGCGGAGGCCGTGGTCTCGATCCGCTTCCCGGCCGCGGATTGGAAAGTGGACCGAGTGGAGACTGAATCGGCGGACACCGTGGTCACGGCTATTGATCCGATTGATGGGCTGCCAGCGTATCGGATCGTTCAGACGATTATGAAGCTGGCTGATCAGAGCATGCAGGTACGGTTCGTATGCCGTAAGCCGTCCGGGCATTTGGAGACAGTAACGATTCCGATCACTTACTTCGGTGCGCTCCGACGGAAAGGCACACCATGAAATTGTACGGAGTAATCGGACTGTTCTTGGCGGTCATTTCATTCCAAATCTGTAGCGGCCAGCCGCCAAGTCCCGACACGACGGCAGAGAAAGTCGTTGCTGCATGGAAAGCGCGATTCGAACGCTTGGAGCGTGTGCGATACACGCTCTCGGGCACGGTCGATAGTAAGGTTCAGGTGCCAGACGAGCTAAAAGGTCAAATTGTGATACCGCCCGGCCCCTCCGTCCGGCCTCTGAAAGCGACTGTGTTGATCGATCTTGCCAATCGGCGGTATCGGATCGAGACCACACGATTGGCGCCAAATCGAGCAAGGGATCGGTGGATTCCCCATGTTTCAATCATCGCCTCTAATGGGAAACTCAGCCAGGTCGCAACCCCCCGCGATCGCAATGAGGTCGGTGAAAGTGAGCCCGAAATGTTCCTTGCCAAGGGCAACTTGCAACACATCTCAGTGGATACATACTTATGGCCTCCTTTTGCTGCCCACGGCATCGTGCCAACCGTGAACTTTCCACTCCGTCCTGATCGAATGCCCGTAAGCCACGAACAAGAGGAATTCGAAGTCCGAGGGACAGTAGTTCATGCGGGACGGCCCTGTACAGTGCTCCGGTCCGAGCCAAATAGCTCAGCCCCCGGTCTGGCCGACGAGTTCTATATCGACAAAGAGCGGCAGGCAGCGGTCGTCCGGCATACTTACTTCCAGGGAAAGAACCCTTGGCTCCGGTTGGACATTATCAACCATGAAACGCCGCAAGGATGGCTCCCCAAAAGTTGGACGTTCACCTGGACCGTCGGCGGTAAAGTGCAACGAATCGAGAAATTGATAGTAGACGCATTTGAAGCGAACCCGGAAGTAATCGACGCGGATTTTACTCTCCCTCAGACTTCAGGGATGATCGTTCATAGCGATGTATACCCAGAACAGGGAAGAGGGCTCGATCCAGCTCGCCCTGCGAGGGAGATGTATCGGGCGAATTCGGATGGTAATCGGGAACCGATCGGTGAAAGGACCGGCTTCACGACTATCGAGGGGGTCCAGTTGCCGCCAGATACGGGCTGGAAATGGTTGCCGTGGTTGATCGGTGGTGGCGTCGTTGCTGTTTCTCTTGTTAGTGTGCTTATTATGCGCATAGTCCGCATAAGACGTTCGGTACGCGATATTCGTTCCTCTGCCCTAACGGATCCATGAGGTGTGCCATGAGTCGTTGTTTCAGTTTCTTCATCTTCGTCTTGTTCCTCGCTGGCTACGTCGAGGGTACGAGTCGTGTCGAGGGGGTCGTCCCGAACAGTTGCCCGAAGTGGCAGTGCCGAACTGTGCATGCGTACTGGGCCGGCGGCAAGGGGGGCTTGGTGCCTGCATTCTACAAAATGGGTAGTAACCGGGCTATGAACTCTGAGTCAGCACAGCTGAATATTTTCACCCCCACGTCGCTCGAAACTGTCCCAGTAATTCCTTCCAAGGACAAGAATAACAACCCTATCCTACACGAGTTCGCACCCCATGCAGCCTGTGTTCCTAATTGTGGGAAAGATGCCCCGGGCGCGGCAGGGAAGTGGCAAGCACCTCAGGAAGTAGCAACAGTGGGCGTGGCGATAGGCGTCGATCCTCCAATACTAATGCAGCGCTCGGTCTGCACACCAACTGTCGGTGGAGTCCAAGGGCCCCCGGCGGACAATTCCAGTAACGCGAATACTGAAGGGAACAATCCCCCCGGCGTTGACAACAATGGCGATCCAGGTCCGCCGATCATCATTAATCCGCCTCCACCGCCTCCACCGCCGCCTCCGCCTCCGCCTCCGCCTCCACCGCCTCCACCGCCTCCACCGCCGCCTGGTGGGCCGTAATCATGACATCGCACCCGCATCGCCGGTGTGGGCTCACACTGATTGAAACGCTGGTGGTGCTCGCCATCATCGGCGTTCTGATCGGGTTGACGCTGTCCGGCGTTCAACGAGTGCGAACCTCCGCGTCCCGGGCCGACTGCCAGAATCGCCTCCGTCAGATCGGCCTCGGGCTTTCTCACTATCACGCCGCGCAAGGCCACCTGCCACCCGGCGTCACTTCCAAGGCGGATGCCGAGGGCTTCCCACTCATGGGGTGGCAAGCCCGCATCCTCCCTTACCTCGAGCAAGACGCGGTCTGGCGGCAGGTCGTCGAGGCCGTCAAATCGCAGCCGAACGACTTCACCCAGAGCCCGCCGCACCCGCTCGCCACTGTCGTTAAGGCATTTGGGTGTCCCTCCGACACCCGAACCCAGCAACCTGCCCTCGCCCGGAATCGCCTGACGGTCGCCCTCGGCTCCTACCTCGGCGTGGCCGGCACTCGGCACGCTCGACGCAATGGAGTGCTCTACAAGGGATCGACGGTCCGGTTCACCGATATTGCCGACGGCACGAGTAATACGCTGATGGTGGGCGAGCGGCCGCCGAGTCCCGATTTGTGGGTGGGCTGGTGGTACGCTGGCTATGGGGTCGATTACTCCGGCACCGCGGACACGGTGCTCGGGGTGCGCGAACGCGGCAGCGTCTCCGACCCCACATTTCCGGATTGTGGATCGGGCTCCGCACATTTCAAGGAAGGCCGCTTCGATTCAATGTGCGATGTCATGCACTTCTGGTCTCCGCACGCCGGCGGGGCGAACTTCGCGTTCGCGGATGGGTCGGTACACTTCCTCACCTACTCCGCCGATGCGATCCTGCCTGCACTGGCGACCCGTGCCGGCGGCGAGGTGGCGGAGATTCCCTGAGATGGTCACTTGCCCGACAGCGCTACGGTCATCATTCCGATGGCGGGCACGACCGTGAACAGGGCCCCCAATACGATGGCGAAGCTGGCGCGGCCCTTGCCGTGCAGTTTCGGGTTCTTCTTGAGTTGCCTTACTGAAGCCCCTCGTCGCCGTCGTCGTCCTCATCTTCATCGCGGTCTCGACGGCGCGCCCGGGGGCGGTCGTCGTCCTCGTCTCGGTCGTCGCGAGCCGGCCGCGGAATGTGTGAGCTTGAGGAATTCACCCGCGCTCATGGCAAGTGGATTCAGCCCGGATGATCGAGGCCGGTCATCCGCTCCGCAGGCTCTTTGAGCGACGCGACGGCCAAACTTGTGGGAACTTCTACCGGCAGTTCCCGCCTCGTGATGGGACCACCCCACGGCGGTGGTGGAGTGGCACTGACCGACGGCGCATTTGTGGGTTGAGCGGAGCGCGCCGAGGAAGGTTCTCCACGACCGCCGTCGAGACATTCGCGTGGGCCAGCCGGTACCCGCGATGCCGTTCTTTCCGATCGACGAGAATACGTGAGCGTCCCGCTCGAGGATACTGATGAAGCCGCGTGGCCGGATGTGCCGAAGGTGTGGCGGGACGTACTGGAAGGATGATGGGCTCGCTCTCCTGACACGGGCGAATCGCTCGGCTATCATTGGCCATACCCTGGAGTGCTCGCACCATGCCCAACCATCCGACTCGCACGGTTGCTCCGCCCGAGCTCCCGACACTCGACCGACCCGCCGACCTATTGACGCCCGATGCCGATGGGGTCACCGCCGGCATGCCGGGCGAAGAGGGCGACCGCCGCCCGCCGGTCGCTCCACCCGGATACGAGTTGCTCGAAGAAATCGGCAGTGGCGGGATGGGCGTCGTTTACCGCGCCCGGGAACTCGCGCTGAATCGGCACGTCGCGGTCAAGGTTCTCCAGGATCGTTTCCCGGCCGATGGAGTCGCGGCCACGCGCTTCGTCGAGGAAGCGCAGATCACCGGCCAACTCCAGCACCCCGGCATTCCTCCCATTCACCAGGTCGGCACCCTTCACGACGGCCGGCCATTCCTGGTCATGAAGCTCATCAAGGGCCGCACTCTGGAAGACGACCTCAAGGATCGGGCCGAACCGTCCGACGATCGCGGGCGGCTGCTGGCCGTCTTCGAACAGATCTGTCAGGCGGTCGCCTGCGCCCACGACCGCAAGGTCATCCACCGCGATCTGAAGCCGGCCAACGTCATGGTCGGCGCATTCGGCGAAGTCCAGGTCATGGACTGGGGGCTGGCGAAACTGCTGACGGCAGCGGGTACCGTCACCGAGGTGGTGCTGGCCGAGCCCCGACCCATGGCGACCGAAATCCGGACGCTGCGCGACTCGGACGGGTCGTTCACGCAGGCGGGCAGCGTGCTGGGCACTCCGGCCTTCATGCCGCCGGAGCAGGCTGGCGGCGAGATCGACCGCATCGACGAACGGGCGGATGTGTTCGGGCTTGGGGCGATCCTGTGCGTCATCCTGACCGGCAAGCCCGTCTATATCGGCAAGGATAGCGAGACGGTGCGGCTGATGGCGATCCGGTGCCAATCGGACGAATGCATGGTCCGGCTCGACGCCTGCGGTGCCGAGCCCGCCTTGCTCTCGCTGTGCAAGCGCTGTCTGGCGACTGTTCCCAGCGACCGGCCGCGGAACGCGGGCGAGGTTGCGAAGGCCGTGGCCGGGCTGCGGGCGGAAGCGGAGGATCGGGCGAAGCAGGCGGAGCTGGACCGGGCAGCGGCCGAGGTGCGGACGGCCGAGCAGCACAAGCGGCGGAAGGTGCAAGCCGCATTAGGACTGTCGTTCACCGCCCTCGTCGTCCTCGTCGGGGCGTTCGCCTGGTGGCAGGACCGGCAGGCGACCGAGCGCCGGACCGAACTGGCGGCGATCGAGAGCGATCGGATCCGCGAGCAGGCAGCAGTCGAGGGCCGGGCACAGCAAGCGGTCGAGTCGGCTGTGACCCTGTCCGCCGAGTTGCGGGACAAGTTCCGGTTCACCGAGGCCGCGGTCACACTCGATCAAGCCGACGCGCTCATCCCGCCGGATGCCTCGCCGCAGATCCGGGACCGGCTCGCGGCCGCCCGGAAAGACTTGGCGTTCGTCCGGCAACTGGACGAGATCCGGACCAGCCGGGTTCGGTTGGACTTCTACACCGGGCAGGCCGGCATTCAAAGGTCTTACCCCGCAGCGTTTCGCGACATTGGGATCGACCCGACCGGGCCGGACTCGGCTGCCATCGGCGACCGGGTGGCCGCCTCCCCGATCAAGCAGCACCTGGTCATTGCCCTCGACGACTGGTCCTGGAACGAGTCGAACATCACCACCCGAGCTCGGTTGCTGGCCGTCGTCCGCCGGGCCGACCCCGGCCCGTGGTCGGACCGGCTACGCGATTCCGCAGTCCGTGCCCAACCCGCCGCCCTGGACCGACTGGCAGCGGAGGCAAACCCGGATACCATCCCGGCCAACCTGGCCGTGCTACTCTTCCAGATCCGGCCGCAGGCATGGGCGGACGGCCCGAAGTTGCTGGCATCTGCCGTCAGTCGTTACCCGAACGATTTCTGGGTGCAGTTCGAGGCCGGGTTCTACTACTACGCGAAAGATTACCGATGGGCCGTCGCCGCCGGCTACTTCCGCGCCGCTTATACCCTTCGCCCAGACCTGCCCCTCGTCCGGCAGTTGCTGCTGGACTGCGCTATCCGCGCGGGGCAGGAGGTCGAGGCCACCGCCGAACTCCAGGAATTGATCCGACGCGACCCGAAAACCGCCTGGCCCCATGCCGAACTTGCCAAAGCCCTGCGGCGGAACGACGTGAAGGCAGCAATCGTCGAGCACAAGGAAGCGATCCGGCTCGACCCCAAAAACCCCTCGTTCCACCAAGAGCTTGCCTGGACCCTCCGGATCAGCGACCCGGAGGGGGCCATCGCGGAGTACAAGGAGGCGATCCGGCTCAGGCCGACGTATGCCAACTTTCACGCCGAACTTGCTCAGATCCTGGGGACGAAGAACCCGAAGGCGGCCATCGCGGAGTTCAAGGAGGCGATCCGCCTCGACCCTTCTAACGGCCGTTGGCCCGAATGGATCGCTTTCCTGCTGATGGAGACGGGCGATCCTAAGGGGGCCGCGATCGCGGCCCGGGAGTCCATTCGACTCGACTCGCGGAACCCTCGCAGTTACTACCACCTCGGACGAGGGCTCCAAGCCACCGGCGACCTCGACGGAGCGATTGCGGCGTTCCGGGAGACCATCCGCCTCGACCCGAACCAAACAGGCGTCCGGAACACCCTTAACAACGCGATCAAGTTCAAAGCCGCACGCGACGCGAAGGAGGGCCGCGTCGCCCCGCCGCCGCGAGAAGTAATGCGGCCCTGAGCGTGCTGGCGCTGACCGACGGCGTATTTGTGGGTTGAGCGGAACGAGCCGAGGAAGGTTCTCGCATGCCTGAAACGGTTCCTTCTCAATCGCTGTCCGATTCTCCGCCAATTACCTGCTCGTCCTATCTCGCCCGGTCCGCCACGGTATGGGGTTTGCACACTAGGCGACGTTCCTGCCCGTGGTTGCCTTTCCCATCTCCTGGAGACACGAGTATGACTCGTTCGAACCGCCGGAAGTTCGTCGCGCGGCCCCGTTTGGGCCTGGAAACCCTGGAAGCTCGCGAGGTGCCGGCAGCGGCCTTCGCACTCGGAATCGGAGCCAACGCCAACAACTTGTTCCGCTTCGACACCGCGACCCCGCAGACGCTTACGGCCACCACCGCGATTACGGGGCTCACTGCGAGCGACGTGCTCGTCGGTACGGATTTCCGTCCCTCGACCGGTCAACTTTACGGGGTGGCTGCGAATGTCGGCGCGAACACCGTTCGGGTCTACACCATCAATCCGGACACGGGAGTCGCGACGGCGATTGGGACCGCGCAGAACGTTGCCACCATCGCGGGTGCAACCAAGTTCGGGGTCGATTTCAACCCGGTCGCCGATCTGATCCGGGTGACCACCGATCTACCCAGCGACGGCAGTGCCGCTGCTTCGAACACGAATAACTTCCGCTTGAACCCGACGACTGGGGCTCTGGTCGCGATCGACGCGGATCTGGATTTCACCGCCCTGCCAGGCGGCTCGGCTCCCGAAGTCACGGTGGCGTACACGAACAGCTTCGTCGGCGCACCCAACACCACCACCCTGTTTGGGATTGTCAGCGGCACGGATCGGCTCGTGATTAACGGAGTGGTCGGTTCGCCGGGCGCGATCCTGACCGATGTCGGCGCGCTCGGGGTGAACACGAGTACCGTGGCCGGGCTGGACATTTTCGGTCCGGCTAACACGGCAGTGGCCGCGCTAACCGTCGGCGGCGTGTCGCAGCTGTACTCGGTGAACTTGGCCACGGGAGCGGCTACTCTGATCAACACCATCGGTTCTGGGACGCTCGCAATTGCCGACCTCTCGGTCTTTCCGATCTTGGCCCCGATTGCAGTCGGCGGTGCCACGAATGGGACCGTCCAACTGATTGCGACAGTCGCGGGAACGGCTTCCGCGCCCACCACGATCACGCCCTTCCTGGGCTCGGATTCAAACGTCCGATCCACCACGGGCGACGTCAACGGCGACGGCATCGACGACATCATTTCCGTGACGGGTCCGGGAACCCCGATTCGGTTCACGGTCATCAGCGGAGTGGATCACACAACCGTGCTGATCCCATCCACCGCGCCGTTCGTCGGAAGTGAAAGCTTCACGGGAGGCGGATTCGTCTCGTCCGGCGACTTCAACCGCGACGGTCGCGATGAAATCGTGGTGAGCCCCGATCAGGGCGGCGGCCCGCGCATCACGGTCTTCACGCTCGTGGGAACGACCCCGACCGTGGTGGCGAACTTCTTCGGGATCACCGGGGATCCCAATTTCCGCGGTGGCGTTCGCACCGCTGTCGGCGATGTCAACCGAGACGGCACGCCCGATCTCGCCGTGGCGGCCGGATTCCTCGGCGGACCCCGCATCGCGATCTTCAACGGCACGACCGTGATCGGTGCCACGCAAACGAAACTCGTGAACGACTTCTTCGCCTTCCCCGGTACGGATTCCGTCACGCTCCGAAACGGCTCGTTCGTCGCCATCGGAGACCTGAACGGCGACGGCTTCGGCGACTTGATCTTCGGCGGCGGGCCGGGCGGTGCTCCGCGCGTCTTCGCTTTGAACGGACAGCTCATCTCGGCGGGCACCATCGAAGCCGCCTACGCTTCGCCGATCGCCAACTTCTTCGTGGCCGGTAACAGCCTCGATCGCGGCGGCATTCGCGTGGCGGCCACCAATGCCGACGGCGATATCCGCGCCGACCTCGTGGTGGGAAGCGGTGAAGGGGTGGCCGCTCGCGTCCGAATCTACCTCGGGGCCAACATCACCGCCACGACCGAGCCCGCAACTTTCCAGGACATCACCGTGTTCGGCGGTGCCATCCTCACCGGCGGCGTGTTCGTCGGTTGACCTCGGTTCCGCGCGTCCTCGATTCCATCGGGGGCACGCGGACTTCTCCGATTATTCCGGCTAAAACCGTTCTTCCGTTCGCGCTGCCCTCAACACCTCACATCCTCACTTCTTCCACCCGAACGCGCGTTCCGATTCAAGTCGCAGCGAATCACAATACACCATGGCCGAGAAACCTATTCCTCCGCGCTGGCGGTTCGACGCCGTCGCTCTCACGCTGTTCGCGGTCGGCGGCGTACTCGCCGTCGCGCTGGGCACGAGCCGCGCCCTCACCGGCGGGCACAACCTGCTCGACGCTCCCGGCGAATTCCTCGCCGCGCTGCTCGTGGAACCGATCGGTTGGGGCGCGGTCGCTTTCCTTGCCGGGTGGCTTGCCGTCAGCGGGCTGTTCGTGGTCTCGCGTTCACCCGTCCGCATCGGCATCCGCAGCGCCGGCTGGCTGGTTCTGAGCCTCTGCGCCGCCGTGGCCTCGGACTGGACTGGCTCGAAGTTGACTCACGTTTCCATCGCCGGTCCGGGCGGTTCCATCGGTGCCTTCCTACGTTTGAACCTCGAAGACTCGCTCGCTTCGCCTTGGGATGCGATCGCGCTTTTACTCTCGACGTTTACCGGGCTCCTGCTTGCGGCAGACTGGCTCGTGATTGCCGCGTGGCGCATCGCTTCGGACGCGCTCGCGCGACTGTGGAACGCCGCGGTCTGGGGCAACACGAAGGTGGCCGCTGGTAGCGAGCAGGTCCTCACCGGCCTCGGTGCTGCCGCGAAGGCGGCTGCGTCCGCGATTCCCACGCGTAAGCCCTTCACACTCACCGATAATCCCGACGTCATCCCGATCACGCATCCGCATCCGTTGCCGAACCCGGACACGATTCCGATTCACTCGCACATGGAAGCTGCGGCGAAGGCTGCGGCCCAACAGCGTGCGGTGCCGAAACCCGCGATCGACCCCGATGCCGAGCCGGAAGCTTACGAGTTGCCTTCGCTCGCCCTGCTCGACGACCCCGAGCCGTTCCCCGTCGAGGACCACGAACAGAAACTGCGCGAAGTCGCCGTGCTACTCGAAAAGACGTTCGCCGACTTCGGCCTCAGTGTGAAGGTCGTCGGCATCCATACCGGCCCGGTCATCACGCAGTATGAAATCGCCCTCGAAACTGGCCTGCGATTGAACAAGGTCACGAACCTCGCCGACGATATCGCCTTGAACCTGAGCGTGCAATCGGTTCGCGTGGTCGCACCGCTGCCGGGCCGCAACACCGTCGGCATCGAGGTGCCCAACGAGATCCGCCAGACGGTTCGCCTCAAGGAACTGGTCACGGCCCTCGCGAACACGCCGAAGGTCGCCAAGGCGAAGCTCCCGATCTTCCTCGGCAAAGATGTCGAAGGCCGGCCGCTCGCTTACGACCTTCACGACATGCCGCACCTGCTCATCGCCGGCCGCACCGGCACGGGTAAGTCCGTCTGCCTGAACACGATCATCCTCAGCCTGCTGCTCACGCGCCGACCGGACGAATGCCGCATGATTCTCATCGACCCCAAGAAGGTCGAACTCTCGGACTACGCGCACATCCCGCACCTCATGACGCCCGTGGTGAAGGACGAGAAGAAAGCGGACGCGATTCTCGGTTGGGCCGTGGACAAGATGGAGGAACGGTACGAGTGGCTGCACCGCGCCCGCGTGCGGAAGATCTCCGCGTACAACGAACTGCCGTTCGAAGAGATCGTTCGCCGCATCAACCCGGACAGCGAGGAGGAGCGCAAGGCGATCCCCCGCAAGATGCCGTACATCATGATCCTCATCGACGAGGTCGGAGACCTCATGATGAAGATGAAGAAGGAAATCGAAGGCAACATTATTCTCTTGGCGCAGAAGTCCCGCGCCGCGGGCATCCATTTGATTCTCGCCACGCAGAAGCCGACGGTCGACGTGATCACCGGGCTCATCAAGTCGAACCTCCCGGCCCGCATTTGCCTCCAGGTCACGAACCGTTCCGACAGCGCCGTAGTGCTCGATGAGAAGGGCGCCGAACGGCTGCTCGGGAAGGGCGACATGCTCGTCCTGCAAGACGGCACGCTCACCCGCGCCCAGGGCGCCTGGGTGGACGACCGGGAGATCGAACGCATCGTGGACGCGGTGGCGACCGACACTCCGAACTACGATTCGGAACTGCTCAACCTCAAGACGCGCGACCAGCAGGCCGACGGCGACGGTGAAGGCTCGCCCGGCGAAAAGCTCCGCGACCGCGATCCGATCTACGAGCAGGCCGTGGAGATTGTGATCCGCGAGCAGCGCGGCAGCACGTCGCTGTTGCAGCGCGCCTTGGGCATCGGTTACGGCAAGGCATCGCGGCTGATCGATTACATGTCGGAAGACGGCATCGTCGGCGGCTTCAACGGCAGCAACGCGAGGCAGGTATTGGTGAGCCCCGAAGAATGGCAGGGACGGAAGAGCGCGGGGTGAGGACGAAGATCCCCAGTTGGTCACTTTTTTTGGAGTGACCAACTAGGTCGCGAATTGCGAAATCGCTTGACATCGAAGGGAGTTGCGTCGAACATGTGGTGGTGCCTTCATCCGGGAGTCGAATCGACATGGAGTTGATTGCCCATGTGGAACCGAGAGGCGAGGGGCACCCGACAGGACACATGGTGATCGGGCAAGAGCGCGGGGCGGAAGAAACCCTGCATCTCGGCTACCGCTTCGACCCCGACGATTTGCCGGACGAT